>JAESSA010000028.1 GCA_016764355.1 Sneathiella sp.
CCAAAAAGGCTGTTGAGAAGGGTGCCGATGGCATCATTGCTGTGGCGAATGGAGCGGGCGGGCATGCAAGTACCTTGTCGCCTTTTGCGCTTATCCAAGAAATTCGGGAATGGTTCGACGGATTTTTACTTCTCGGTGGTGCCATTGCGACTGGCGATGCTGTTCTAGGGGCTCAAGCAATGGGTGCCGACCTAGCTTATATCGGATCTGCCTTTATCGCGACGAAGGAAGCGAATGCCGTAGAAGGGTACAAACAGTGTATTGTGGACAACGGCGCGGAAGACATTGTCTATACCAACCTGTTTACGGGTATTCATGGTAATTATTTGAGGCCATCGATTGAAAGTGCAGGGATGGATCCGAATAACTTACCTGAAAGTGATCCGAGTAAAATGAACTTCGGTTCGGGTGGCGACATGGATAAAAAGGCGTGGCGTGATATTTGGGGATGTGGTCAGGGAATTGGCGCCGTTAAAGAAATTCCATCAGCAGGCGATATGGTAGCCCGATTGGTAAGCGAATATAAAGCGGCGAAAGATCGCGTAAATAACGCATAGATATACTGATTTATGCAACTAAAAACCGGGCCCATGTGGTCCGGTTTTTTTTATGGAAAGGGCGCAAAGATTACTAGGATTTAATGTCCAGTAAAGTCGCTTGCATTTCATCCCAAGCCATCAGTGATTTTATATTTGCTTCATAAGAACGTTGAGCAATTTTATTATTTACCAATTCCGTCGCGATATCCACATTAGGGGTTTCCACAAACCCTTCGTCAGAGGCTAAGGGGTTGTTCGGCTGATAAGTCAGGGAAGAGAAGGGTTGGCGGTCTTGAACCTTCACTTCAGGCTGGTTCATGGGACCTGAAACTTGAACAGCGTCCAATGCGTGATAGGCCGAAGCACTTCCCGTCGCCCCTGGAGTGCCAACCGTTTGAGAATTAGCAATATTGCTTGCGCCAACAGCCACCTTTGTTGTGGCGGCGCGCATTCCAGCAAGTGCAGATCCTACAATCGATGACATAACAAATTCCAATTCAATAAAATTTTAGATAAACTTTATACGAAAATACAATATCAATATTACATCTTTTAAGGGAATTTTCTTAACAAATCGTTAATTCCTACTTTATGCCTGTTTATCTAGTTTTGATCGATGAGAGCGAGCCACTGCTTTAGGATTTCAGTGAGGAAGGTTCTGTCGCCCGTGAAAGTTTCTTTTTCGTCAAAGAGATTTTCAATCGTGAAATTAGATTTGTAAATCAGCATGTTGTATAGATTTCCTGAGAATTCACTTTGCGGCTTGTCTTGGGCCAAAGCTAAGTTCAATAGGTGCTGGGCAAGCGCTTTATCTTCTTGAAGTTCTGTTTCAAAGAAGGCTTTTGGAACTTCCTCGCCTTCGCTGCATTGGATAACGGGAGCGGTGTTATCAGAAGAGGGGATGAGTTTAAAAGGCATTGGGTTACTCATCCTTTTTATAAATAGGGTAGGCTGTAATGATCCGCCCATCTTTTAACTGGTAACCTTCAACCATAAAGCCAAATCCAGAGGGTCCTCTCCATTTACGAGCTGTTTTTAGGACGTTGTTTTTGTAGGCATGTAATATTGCATTCAAAACTCGTTGCCGGTGAAAACGATCAGGGAACAGGCTCGAGAATTTCTCTCTCCAGACTTGCTTTCTTTTGTCGAAAATATTGACAAGGGCTGTGTAAATACCGGCTTTGTTGGGTCCGGAAAGCAATTTGGTGAGTCTCGCAGTGGCTGTGTTTTCGCCCTCTAGTCTATGATGAAACCCTGTGGATTTTCCCTTGCGATTTATCTGGCCGTCAAAAATATGGGTTAGGTTGATGGCTGGTACTGTTTGCGACCAGCCATCGGGGTTTTTAGGCGCTTCAAGAGCGAGGAGTGGGAGAGTGTAAAACGAGCAAAGAAGGAATAGTGATAAGAAAACCGCGTTGAGGCGTATCTTCATGTGCCTCCAGAACCTCGAACAAAGCTTTCAACCAGACTGCGCGCCACCAAATTCCAGCCGTCCACCAGAACAAAGAAAATCAGCTTAAAAGGCAGGGCAATCATAACCGGGGGCAACATCATCATACCCATGGACATCAAGATTGAGGCCACCACCATGTCAATGACAAGGAAAGGAATGAAGAGCAGAAAGCCAATTTCGAAAGCCCGCTTCAATTCACTAATCATGAAAGACGGGATCAGCACTTTTAGGGGAACATCTTCCGGCGCTGCAACTTCCGCTGTTTGGCTTAAATCCATAAACAGAAGAATGTCTTTCTCCCGCGCATGTTTTAACATGAAATCCCGAAAGGGAATGGCTGTACGCTCAAATGCCGTTTCCTCATCAATTTCTTCATTGATCAAGGGAAGGATGCCCGTCTCATAAGCCTTCTCGAACGTAGGGGCCATAATAAAACTGGTTAGAAACAAGGCTAGAGAGATGATAACCACATTTGGAGGAGTTGTTTGAATGCCGATAGCACTGCGGAGCAAGGATAAAACAACGATCAAGCGGGTAAAAGAAGTTGTTACAATTAGAATGGCTGGAGCCAAACTAAGAACGGTCATCAACACGACAATTTGAACAATGCGGCCGGTCAATGGGCCCGCTTCCTCCCCAAGGTCTAAGGAGAGGGACTGGGCCACTACGTCAGCCGGAATAAACCAAACCGCAAGGCCCAAAAGTACCGTGAAAACGATCCCTAAATTCTTGCGGAGGATATGCACCAACATAAGAAGATTGTTACTCATTGGTTTGTCTCTGTTTTTTTTTAAACGGGGAGGGGATTGTTGGATATTTTGGAGCCGTATCGTCCGCCTCTTCCAGTTCATTGCCGCTGTCTTCTGTATCGGATTGTTTTCTTTTTATGGGAATGTTGCTCTCAATCAGCAAGTCCCTCTCTGTTCCAAGTAACACCAGATGTTCCCGATCATCTCGGCGTATCAAAATAAGGCGCCGTTTGGCATCAACGGAGAAAACACTCGTGACACCGAGGCGCTTCTTATCAGAACGACGACTGTCAGCATTGGCAACCATGCCAAACTTACGGGCCGCCACGGTTATCAACCCAATTAATCCCAAAACAAAGAGAAGCCCCAGAATATATTTCAGATAGGGAAGAAATTCCATACGTTTAACGTGTCCTACACTTTAAGTCAGGCGGCGTGCCAAGGATCACACAGTATCGTTAAAGAATTGTTTTGAAAACTATTCTTTCTCTTTTGTCTGGGGATCGACAGGAGTGGATAGCCCATCCAATCCTTCATCAAAAATGGACACTTGATCACTGATTTCATGGTAGCGGTTTTGAATTTCCCCAGAGAGGTCGTCAAGAATACCCAAAATATCTTCTAAAGCGGCCGATAGAAGAGGGCGATCTTTCTCTTCCGCCTTTTGCACCTTATTGTGTAAATCAAGCAGTCGGTCGGGAAGCTTGGAAATATCAATAATGTCACCCTGCTTTGTTTTAATTAAGTTGGTTTGCATTTCCGACTTAAGTTTTAAAACGGCATCCAAAAGGTGAGGATCAGTTGTCATTTTGGTTCCCGGGTTGTTCAAATTCTGGGTTGTTGGCTGGGACATTTTGTACTCGGTAAAGGTAGGAAAGAATTTCAGAAACAGCAGCAAATGCTTCAAGTGGAATAGGGGTGTCAACATCCACTTCTGACAAGATTTGAGCAAGGTCCGCGTCCTCACGAACCTTAACACCGTTTTCAAAGGCAATATTTAGAATTTGTTCAGCAAGTTCACCGTGACCTGTCGCCGTTACAACAGGCGCTTTCTCCGAACCCTTCTCGTGGGAAAGGGCAATGGCCACTGTTCTTGGCGTGTCAGATTTTGTATGATCAGTGTCATCGGCCATGCTAGTTGTTTGGTCCCAAAGTACTACCCCTTAACGATTCCTAAAAGTAATAGCGCCTGTTGTCAATCCATGGATAGCTGCGGGAAAAAGGTTTTGAAGTATTATACTACATCAATTCCGACAATCAGTTTTGCTGTGGAGCGAATATCCCGCACCTCTGCCTGATCAAGAAGGCCTCGAGCTATCAATTCCTTGTGACATGTGGCTAAATTATAGTGAGGTATGGAGGGGTATAGGTGATGTTCAATATGATAATTTACGCTATGGGGGAAAAACAAAAACCGGATCCAAAAAGGACCTGTATTCGTTCTGGACGCTCGAACCGGGTTTTTAAGGTCATCGACAGCGCCATGCTCACAAATCGCGCGGAACCGTAATATGGGCTGAAGAAATGTTAGTAGAGGCAAAATCCAAAGAAGGAGGTATTCTGGCAAAAATCCTGTGAAATAAGCCGCGACGGGTGCAATTAGATGAAATGTGACGATACTCCAACGGTCTCTATCAGCGGCTTTCCTCAAAACCGGAGATGTATCATCTAATGGTCTAAGTTTCTTGTTGTCTCCCTCAACCAGTTCATTGTTTGTCGCAGGCGCGCCAAAGAAATAAGCAAATGTCTTGAAAGCCGTACCGCCAGTAAGATCTTTAAGGAGTTTTTTTGCAAGATAAGCTTTGCCTCGTGGATAGCCGCCGTGAAGCGGAATATCAGGATCTTGGCGACCATATAAGTGATTGTGGTGCAGACGATGAAGAATGCGATAGCTGCAAATAGATATTCCGACCGGGGAGGCGACTAAGCGTCCCACAAGATCATTAAGCCAGCGCCCTTTAAAAAGTCTGTAATGTGCGGCGTCATGGGCGATTACAAAGCAGGCTTGTTGTCGGGTTGCAATAAAAAGGATGCAAGGGATAACAACCAAAGGGGTCCAGAAATAGACCGATAAGCCAACGGCCAATCCGATAAGGCCAACAGTTTGCGCGATGGCCAATATGGATTTAAATGTGTTTATTTGAGTGAGTTTCTTTATTACGTCTGGTGGAAGGTGCCGTGATCGTGTGACGCCTTCTCTAAACTCCTGACCAGGGACCTGTTCCGCTTTTTTATCATTTTTATGCATCTAGGTTTGAGTTCCTCAAATACTCCAGTGTTCGTGAATATTACCTGTTAATCCTAATGAACGGAACTATTTTCTACGGTACGTTAGAATTTTATCTCCAACGACATTCATTTCATTGCTTTTTAGCTATTAGCGTCAAATTTTAACCTGACATATTCACTATTCACTCACAAAACTTGTGATCTGTGACACTTTGCTCCAAGTCTTTATAATTTCTTTCTTGCATGTCTTATCATGAAAGATTATGTTCCCGTTCGCTGAGATGACTATCCTGCCTGGCAGAATAATGCATCCACATATTATAGGAATTCAAATGGGGCCTCTGCTCCATTCTAGCTAAAATTTATTGATTTTAATAAATGCCGCGATTGAACTTTTCTCGTTTAGAACGAGGGAAACAAGTTTTGGATCGCGTTTCAGTATTGCACTCCCCCTGCACTTTTTCGCAGTGGGCATAAGAAAGGTTTTAAGTAAATCATGGCGTTGGAAAACACCCTTAACGGAAAAAAAATTGCTATTCTAGTGGCTAATGGATTTGAAGAATCTAACATGACAGGTCTTCACAAGCCACTTGTTGAAACCGGGGCCGAAGTCAAGATAGTCTCTCCCGAAAAAGGTGTTGTAAATAGCTGGCATGATAAAAGCTGGGGTCACTTTTTCCCTGCAAATGCCCATTTGCCAACATCCATGTCTCACCATTTTGATGCAGTTGTTATTCCTGGGGGCTCTCGTCATGTTGCCCGGTTGGCTAGCAATCCGCAAACAGCACGTTTCCTCCGTGGTTTCATGGAAGACAATAAGCCTGTTGCTTTGTTCGAAGACGCGGTCTTAGTTCTGGCTGATTGTGATCTGTTGGAAGATCGTAAGGTTGTCTCTTCTGAAGAGAATAAAGAGAAGCTTACTGAAAAAGGTGCCGCTCATCAGGACGGTGATTTGTTTGTTGATGACATGTTGGTCACTGCAACCAATGAAATCGGAACCTTGGTTGTGAAACTCGTCGAAAATATTCAGAGTTATGTACCTGAAGCGTGGGAAGCAGCTTAAGGCTGTTATTGCACGCAAAAATGTACTACAATTAAAGCACCTCCCGCATGGGGGGTGTTTTTTTGTGGTTTTTACCTTGCTATATTTGGTTTTCATCGTTTGTTAACCTTTGGGTAATAAAGTATGAGAAGACCAATTTGTGAAGAGTAGAGTAGGCTTTTAAATGAGTTTGCAGGACATACCCTTATTTGCAGCTTTGACGGAACGGATGAAATGGCTTTCCTCCCGGCAAAAAGTGCTGTCGCAAAACATATCTAACGCTGATACACCGGGCTATCAGGCTCGCGATCTGAAGCCACAGAAATTTAAAGATATGGTTGCGCGCCCTGACGAAGCGGTGGCTCATCTCACGAAAACAAATAGCATGCATATTCAAACTGTCAGTAAATCAGAATTTCGAACCAAAACGATTAAAGAACCTTATGAAGTAACGCCGACAGGAAATGGCGTTGTTTTGGAAGAGCAAATGATGCATTTGGCGGAAACTCAAATTCAGTACCAAATGACCACTTCTTTATATAAGAAACATCTCAGCATGCTTAAGACGGCACTGGGCCGCCAATAGGCTGGAGTTAATTAAATGGATTTACTAAAATCAATGTCTATTTCCGCGTCGGGTATGAAGGCCCAAGGTGAGCGGATGCGGGTAATTTCAGAAAATCTTGCAAATAAAGACAGTGTTGGTCGTACTGCGAATGATGATCCTTATCGTCGGAAGATGGTTACTTTTAAAAACGTACTAGATCGTGAAACGAATGCTCGGCAGGTTATTGTGGATAAAATCATTGATGACAAATCAGCCTTTGGGTTGAAATATGATCCAAGCCACCCTGCAGCAAACGAAGATGGTTATGTTAAAATACCAAACGTTAATGCCCTGGTTGAGATGATGGATATGAAAGAGACGCAGCGCTCTTACCAGGCAAATCTTGGTGTTATTGATGCATCCAAGAAAATGATTATGCAGACATTGGATATTCTGCGCTAGGGCATTGCCCGAGTTTTAGGAACATGGAGTAATTGACTATGGCCGTTACAAATTTATCTTCCGCAGCCGAAGCTTATACAAAAGCATTGGGCAATGCAGTTGATGCCAAAGGGACTGCCGTTGGCGTTGATGAAGTGAATACAGGCCCAAGTTTTTCCGAGCTTGTTAAGGAAGCGGGAAAAAGTGCTGTTGATGACGGACTTAATTCTGAAACTGTCACTTTGCAGTCTTTGACTGGCGATGCTGGGCTTGCTGAGATTGTAACAGCCGTAAGTAGTGCCGAAATAACCTTAGAGACTGTCGTTTCTGTGCGCGATCGCGTAATTCAGGCTTACCAAGACATAATAAAAATGCCAATCTAGGCCCTGGTTAATTTTAAAGGGCGCGAGGTTTACGGTATGACACCCATTGATGTTGTCGACGTCATGCGGGAAGCAATTTGGGTTTTGCTGAAAGTAGCGTCTCCTATTATGTTGGTGGCACTTGGGGTTGGCTTAATCGTTGCCCTGTTTCAGGCCTTAACGCAAATTCAGGAAATGACGTTGGCATTCGTCCCAAAAATTCTTGCTATTTTTCTATCCTTGGTTGTTGCTTTCCCTTTCATGATTTCTTCACTGATAGAATTGATGGAACAAATTTCCCAACGCATTGCCGCGCTTTGATGCAGGTACCTAATGTTAGATGAATTCCTCACCGTTAACATTTTTGCCTTTTTGCTCGTTTTTGCACGCCTTGGTGCGGCTTTTATGGTGGTTCCCGGTTTCGGGGAAGGGTTTGTCAATGCGCGGGTGAGACTATCCATAGCGTTGGCGGTCACATTTCTTGTAACGCAATTTGTTGTGGACGGTCTTCCCGCACAACCTGTATCCGTTATGGAATTATTCCTGCTCCTTGGCGGAGAGACCATGATCGGTTTGATTATGGGAGGAGCTCTGCGGGTTGCTATAAGTGGGCTACATGTTGGCGGTACCATTATTGCGCAACAATCCGGATTAGCCGCCGCTCAGTTTTTTGATCCTTCTCAAATGACACAAGGGGCCGTCACCAGTAGTTTTTTGACACTGGCAGGTTTGACAATGATCTTTGTCACCGATCTGCATCATCTTTTTCTTCAAGGGACATATGCAAGTTACACTCTGTTTCCAGTTGGAGAATTGCCTCCGCTGGGAGATATAGCCTATTTGGTTTCTGATTTTGTTGCAGGCAGCTTTAATCTAGGTTTTCAAATCTCTGCGCCATTTTTGGTTTACGGGCTGACATTTTATATTGGTGTTGGTTTGATCAATCGGCTAATGCCACAAGTTCAAATATTTTTTGTCGCCATGCCTTTGCAATTAGCTCTTGGATTTTCAGTTTTTGCCATAACAGCCGGTGCAAGTGTTATGTGGTTTATTGCTTATTACGAGGAACTTCTAATTCGGTTCTTAGGAGAGTGATGTAATGGCAGATGATCAAGATGATGCACAGAAAACCGAGGAACCAACCCCGAAGAAGCTCGAGGACTCTTTTAAAAAAGGGCAAGTGGCCAAATCCCAAGAAGTAGGCCATTTTTTTATGACCATGGGAATTACCATGGTGGTTTTATTCTTCCTTGGCGGGCTTGGCACAGCTTTAACCTTTGATCTTGTGAAATTTATAGAACAGCCTCATCAAATTTCAGTCGATCCGTTTCATTTAAGGAAAGTCTTTGGTGATTTGGGGTGGGCGGTTGTCGCCGTTGTTGCTCCTGTGCTTGGTATTCTGATGCTGGCAGGGGTATCAGGACACGTTGTTCAACATAAACCCGTATTTGCGGTGGATAGAATTAAACCAAAGTTGAGCAAGCTGTCCCTCTTCGCTGGCTTTAAAAGAATGTTTTCTTCCAAGTCATTGGTTGAGTTCTTAAAAGGAATATTGAAATTGCTTCTTGTGGGAAGCGTCGCTTTTCTTTTAGTCGCGCCTGAAATGGACGAGCTCCCAATGCTTATGACCTATGGTGTGACAGGCATTTTGGATTTGTTACAGAGACAGGTTTTAAGCCTTCTGCTGGGGGTGGCTGTGATTATGGGGATCATTGCGGGGGCTGACTTTATGTACCAACGCTATGCTCATAACAAAGAGCTGATGATGACCAAGCAAGAGATAAAGGACGAGAACAAACAGTCTGAAGGCGATCCCATGATCAAAGCCAGACTACGAAACCTTCGTATGCAACGCTCTCGTCAGCGTATGATGCAGGCTGTACCAGGGGCTGATGTCATTATTACAAACCCGACGCATTATGCGATTGCTTTGCGGTATAAGCAAAATGAAGATGCTGCTCCGATCGTATTGGCAAAGGGTATCGATAATATTGCCCTTAAAATTCGAGAGATTGCCAACGAAAATGATATACCCATTGTGGAAAATCCCCCTCTTGCGCGGGCGCTCCATGCGGCTTGTGAATTAGATCAGGAAATTCCCTATGAACATTTCCGTGCGGTTGCAGAAATTATCGGGTATGTGTTGAAATTGAAGAAAAACAAAAATTAGGGATTAGGTTTAAATGGAGCCGCTTTACAAGCCAGGGCGCGTACGCGATAGGCGCTTTTTCATAGGGGTGGATGCGCGCCAACTGGCCGCAGCCTATTTCTTGGTGGCGACCTTGATTGTTATTGCTGCCATTTTGGGGCAGGAGCTCAGTTTTCTGAATCTGGTGATTTTGAGTATTATGGTTCTTGCGGCCATGGGAATTGGGCTTTGGTATTTAATATTTTATGGATTGCGACGGGCTGCTTCCGGTGATTTTGATCTGATTGCTGAATTTGTATCTGCAAGTCCTGAAGGACGACTTGTCACCACACGAGATGGCGAATTTGTGCTGGCAAATGACGCATATTTTGATGTTTTGCGACTGAAGAAGAGTGAGGGTAATAAAACTCTCCTTGAAGCGATGGAAGACAATATTCCTGCCCGTGAGCAGTTAAAGTCTTTAAAAAATTCAGCGATCAAAGGGCAAGAGCGATCCATTCGCGTCGAAATGAAGACGGTAGAAGGGTACTGGCTGGCTGTTCTCGCTCATCCAATAAAAGCTATTCCAAATTGCATCATTTGGTATGTGGCTGAAACAACCACGCAGCATAAAATTGAAGAAGTTGAAAGAAGCGAGAGGGAAAAGCTCTCTGAATATTTCAACAATGCACCTGTTGGTTTCTACTCCCTTGATGAACGTGGCCGCATACAATTTGTAAATCGTATTTTCGCTGATTGGCTTGGATATCATCAACGGGAACTCTCTGAAGGAAGTATGGCTTTCTCTGATCTTATTCAGAAAGGGGATGATCGGCAGCTTAGCCTGATGGACAACTTATCTGACAAAGGACATCGGTATGAAGGGGAGTTACAACTGCGCCGCCGGGATGGAACTGTCCTACCGGTTCATATTACTCAGACACTTGCCCGTGATGAGGCCGGCAATGTAACGGGTTCTCGCAGTGTTGTTCGGGAAATGTTGCAAGAACAGCTTTGGCGCGAACGTGTTGAAAGTGCAGAGCTTCATTTCCGCCGTTTCTTTGAAGCGGCCCCTATCGGAATTATCCTTCTTGATGACAAAAGGTTAGTGGTTGAGGGAAATCCAGCCTTTCGGGTGATGACGGATACGGTTGTTGATAATGCAATCGGAGCTCATGTAGCCGAGTTGGTAGTCGAGGCAGACAGACAAACTTTAATCGACAAGATAGCAGAAGTAAGTGCCAGTGACTTAGCCCCCACACCCATAGAAATGAAGCTTTTGGGGGGAGAGCGCGTCACAAATTTCTATATTAGTGCGGTTACAGGCGGGGAGAGTAACGCAGAAAGTCTGCTGATACATATTATCGACACATCAGCGCAGCGGCAGCTTGAAGTTCAATTCGCGCAAAGTCAGAAAATGCAGGCAGTCGGGCAGCTTGCCGGTGGTATTGCCCATGACTTTAATAACCTGCTCACTGCAATGATTGGGTTTTGTGATTTGTTATTACTGCGTCATCAGGTTGGGGACCAGTCTTATTCAGATATTAACCAGATCAAGCAAAATGCCAATCGGGCCGCAGGCCTTGTGCGTCAGCTGCTCGCTTTCTCTCGACAGCAGACTTTGCGCCCAAAGGTCACAGATTTAACGGACGTGCTCGCGGAACTTTCAAATCTGCTTCGGCGGCTTATTGGTGAGACTATTGAGCTTGAAATTAAGCATGCTCGTGATTTGTGGCTTGTGAAAGTGGACCAAAGCCAATTTGAGCAAGTGGTAATTAACCTTGCTGTAAATGCAAGGGATGCCATGACAGGCGATGGAAAATTGTCCTTCCGTACAGAAAATTACCATGTTCGGGTTCGCGGGAAAGACGCTCATGAACTGGTGCCTGTGGGTGAATATATTAAAATGAGCGTCACAGACACGGGAACGGGAATCCCTGTTGATGTTTTAGCAAAAATTTTCGATCCCTTCTTTACGACTAAAAAGGTAGGGGAGGGGACTGGGCTCGGGCTTAGTACTGTCTATGGTATTATCAAGCAGACTGGCGGTTTTATTTTTGCTGAAAATATTGAGGGCGGTGGGGCGATCTTTAACATATACCTGCCAAAATACAGCGATGTGGCACCCGTCTCTGAAACTGTAAATGAAGCGCCTCAACGGATCCATAAGGATTTATCCGGGGTGGGGACAATTTTGCTGGTGGAAGATGAAGATCCAGTTCGTTTATTTGCTGCACGTGCCCTCCAAAATAAGGGTTATGAAGTGTTGCAAGCAGACTGCGGAGAGACAGCCCTCGAGGTGGTTGCCAATTATGATGGTCCTATAGATCTTCTTATAACGGATGTTGTTATGCCCAGCATGGATGGCCCTACCTTGGTTAAGAATATCACTCAGGAAATGCCGAATTTGAAAATTATCTTTATATCTGGTTATGCTGAGGATGCTTTTCGGAAAGATCACGATTTCGATATTAATAAGATTGAATTTCTGCCGAAGCCATTCTCGTTAAAGGAAATTGCTGAAAAAGTAAAAGAAGTTATGCTTGATGAAGAGGTGTGAACGCGTGTCTCTCAGAGGTGATTCAGCCGAATCAAGTTAACCAATAAATTACGAATCGATTCAACATTTGAGAACAAAACAAAAACTAAAATAATTTCTCCTTTTATTACAGAGGTTTAAAAATTAGTTGTCAATGAGAACAAAACATGTACATTGCTCTTATTGCATCCTAGTCGGACCTATGAAATAAGTGGGGTACAGATGGTACAAACAGCATTAAAACTCGTCGAAGCAGGTAGCATGGATAAGAAAAAAGCGTTGGAAGCAGCGATGAGCCAGATCGATAGGGCCTTTGGTAAGGGTTCTGTGATGAAACTGGGTCAGCAAGATTCTATGGATATAGAATCTATTTCTACAGGGTCCCTTGGACTGGATATTGGGCTTGGAATTGGTGGATTGCCAAAAGGCCGAATTGTTGAAATATATGGGCCTGAAAGTTCAGGTAAAACGACTTTGGCTCTTCATGTCATAGCTGAATCTCAGAAGATTGGGGGAACATGCGCGTTTGTTGACGCTGAGCATGCTCTGGATCCTGTTTATGCAGGGAAGCTTGGTATTGATATTGACGAGCTTTTGATCTCTCAGCCTGATACGGGCGAGCAATCATTGGAAATTGCCGATACATTGGTTCGCTCAGGTGCGGTTGATGTTCTTGTGATCGACAGTGTGGCTGCTTTGGTCCCACAGGCCGAACTCGAGGGAGAGATGGGGGATACCCATGTTGGTCTTCAAGCACGGCTTATGAGCCAAGCTTTGCGTAAGCTTACAGGATCAATTTCCCGTTCGAAATGTATGGTTATTTTCATCAACCAGATCAGAATGAAGATCGGCGTGATGTTTGGTAGCCCAGAGACTACATCTGGCGGTAATGCCCTTAAATTTTACGCTTCAGTTCGCCTTGATATTCGTCGTATTGGTCAGGTTAAGATTAAGGACGACATCGTCGGTAACCAAACCCGCGTGAAGGTCGTGAAGAATAAAGTGGCTCCACCGTTTAAGGTTATTGAGTTTGATATCATGTATGGTGAAGGCATCTCCAAAATGGGTGAGGTGCTCGACCTTGGAGTTAAAGCCGAGATCGTCGAGAAATCCGGCTCTTGGTATTCCTATGAAAGTCAACGCATTGGCCAAGGGCGGGAGCAGGCAAAAATCTTCTTGCGCGAAAACCCTGAAATGGCAGACGCAATTGAGAAGAAAATTCGGATTAACGCTGGAATTATTTCTGAAGCCTTGCAAGGAACACCCGAAGTGGATGCATAAAGCATTTTTCCTATATGTTAAGGTATGACTATTAATGACCTGCACTATAATCATAGTGCAGGTCATATTTTTGGAGTTTTCGTGATATAGTTCGTTTAATAAAAATTAAAAACAAGGAACATAAGCGATGGATAGGCAAACAAAAATCTCTGATTTAATAGGAACGTGGAATCTCATAAATTGGCAGTCATTAAGGAATGGAGAGTTCTTTTCATATCCAATGGGAGAAGACGTGTGCGGGCAGCTGATTTATACGGGGGAAGGACGCATGTCAGGGTTTTTAATGCGTGCAGATTTTGGATCCGAAGCGCCTGGAAGCGATACTCAAGCTAAAAAATGTTTATCCTATGGCGGAACATATTCAATAATTGGGGACGATGTCTCTCATCAGGTATTATTCTCAACTATTCCTGAATGGATTGGATCGCCCCTCGTAAGAACGTTGGTTTGGCAAGGAAAACGTCTTCTTTTGAAAACAGAGCCGAATAGGAGTCATGATGGTAACGATTACCAAAATGAACTTCTTTGGGAGAGGCTTTAACTTTATTATATGAGGATATTATGATTGATCACGTATCTGTTGCTGTATCCAATTTGAAAGATTCCGCAGACTTTTACACGAAAGTTTTAGGAGAATTGGGCTTAGATAGGCTTGTTGATAGAGAAAACACAGTGGGATTTGGTAAAAAATACCCTGAATTTTGGATCAACGAGCGGCCTGAAATGTCCGATCAAGCTCGTGAAACAGGCTCCCATATTTGTCTTCGGACAGGTTCAAGTGAACGAGTGACTTGCTTTTATGAAACCGCTTTGGCCCATGGTGCAGCCTGCGAAGGTAAGCCTGGGCCTAGATTAGGCGCTATGACTTCTTACTTTGGAGCTTTTATTCTGGATTTGGATGGTAATAAAATCGAAGCCGTTCATTTCCCTGGATCGTAATTGGTGAGTTGAAAAGCAATTTTGAGTTAGCTCGGCTTTATTGCGGAGACTGAGACAGAAGTTTCTTCTTTTCATACATTAATGTATCAGCCGATTTTAACAGGTTTTCAATTGAAGACGAATGCCCTTGCTCAACAGTTACAATTCCTTCACTAAAATGGATCTGCTGTTTATTTTCAGGTGTTTGACTAATTGCCCTAAGGGATTGGCGAAACCTTTCAACTGTATGTTCGGCAACATCACGGGATGCACTCATTAGAAACACGACAAATTCATCACCTCCAAGACGTCCAAGAACATCAGTTTGCCGAAAGATGCTTTTCATAGTATTGGCGAAAGTGATTAGGGTTTTATCCCCTTCTTCATGGCCCCAGTTATCATTAATCTGTTTGAACTTGTCCAAATCGAAATACACCAAAGATGCTGAAATTTTTTCACGATTGCAGATGTTTAAACTATTTTGTGCTTGAGAAATGAAACCGCGACGATTGTGAATTTTTGTTAGCTCATCTTGTGTGGCAAGTTGGATTGCCATTAACTCAGCCTCAACAAGAGCCGCGAGATCCCTTAACGCATCGAGTTCTTCATCACCAAAATTTCGAGCTTTCTCATCCATAATACACAAAGCGCCCAAACTACTTCCATCTAGATGGTGCAATGGGCATCCTGCATAAAACTGAATATTAAGAGGACCTGTTACTAGCGGGTTATCCATAAAGCGCTTGTCTTTTGTCGTATCAGGAACAATAAATACTTGTTTAGTCAGGATTGTGTGGGCACAAAAAGAAACGTCCCTGGGGGTTTCACTAATTTCAACGCCAATTTTTGATTTAAAAAATTGTCGCTCTGAATCTACGAGGCTTACGATTGCAACGGGAACATTGAACATTCGTTTTGCAAGCCTTGTCAGACGGTCAAAACGTTCTTCTGGAGGAGTGTCCAGTATATCTAAGGATTTAAGGCTTTGTATCCGACGGTCTTCATCTGCAGGAATTTTTGGTTTTATCATATATAATGTCCTTGCTGCAAATATTGACAAGTCTCTAGCTTAAGATGATCCCGTTAGTTTTGTTAGCAAATTATAAAACTGAAGAAAGAGTTCAAAAATTATGCGACTTAGAGGTCGCTTAAAAAACTTTTATATATTTGGCTTTTAAATTTACGTGAGGGAACGTTTCCATTTCAAGAAACCAAAGTCTGCTAAAGGGGCACCGAATAGAAGTCATGATGGTAACGATTACCAAAATGAACTTCTTTGGGAGCGGCTTTAAACCCGCGCCCAGTTTATTGAACTCACGGCTGTGTGACATAAAAAAAGGCCGGCAAATTGCCGACCTTTCTTTAAACTCAATAACTTAAAAAGGCTATTAAGCCATTTCTTTTTTGAGGTTTCTATCCAGTGCGTCCAGGAATTGGTTTGTTGTCAACCAAGACTGGTCTGGACCAACGAGAAGCGCCAAATCTTTTGTCATTTCGCCGCCTTCAACTGTGGAAACGCAAACTTTTTCAAGAGTTTCAGAGAAATTCTTCAGTGCTTCATTGTCATCAAGTTTAGCACGGTGAAGAAGACCACGTGACCAAGCGAAGATTGATGCAATTGGGTTTGTAGAAGTTTCTTTACCCTTTTGGTGCTCGCGATAATGGCGTGTTACGGTTCCGTGGGCCGCTTCTGCTTCAACAGTTTTCCCATCTGGTGTCATCAAAACAGATGTCATCAAACCGAGTGAACCAAAGCCTTGGGCCACAGTGTCAGACTGCACGTCACCGTCGTAGTTTTTACAAGCCCATACAAATTTACCGGACCATTTCATCGCACAAGCAACCATGTCGTCGATCAAGCGATGTTCGTAAGAGATACCTGCTTCTTCAAATTTAGCTTTAAATTCAGCTTGGAAGACTTCTTCGAACAGATCCTTAAAACGACCGTCATATTTTTTCAAGATGGTGTTTTTAGTAGAAAGGTAGACTGGCCAACCGCGGTTAAGACCATAGTTCATGCAAGCACGGGCAAATCCGCGAATGGATTCATCCAGATTATACATGCCCATTGCAACACCGGCGTCAGGGAAATCAAAGATTTCAAATTCCTGTACTTCACCGCCGTCAGCAGGTGTGTATGTCATAGTCAGCTTTCCAGGACCTGGAATAAGCATGTCAGTTGCACGATATTGATCACCAAAGGCATGACGACCGATAACAATCGGATCAGTCCAACCTGGAACCAAACGCGGAACATTTTCGCAGATGATTGGCTCACGGAACACTGTACCGCCTAGAATGTTACGGATAGTGCCGTTTGGTGAACGGTACATTTCTTTGAGTTTGAATTCTTCAACACGATCTTCGTCAGGCGTGATCGTTGCGCATTTTACACCAACACCATATTTTTTGATGGCTTCCGCAGCATCAATAGTGATCTGGTCGTTCGTCGCATCGCGAGATTCCATACCAAGATCATAATATTTAAGATCAATGTCCAAATAGGGAAGGATGAGTTTGTTCTTAATGAAATCCCAGATTATCCGGGTCATTTCGTCTCCGTCCAGTTCAACTACTGGATTAGCGACTTGAATCTTTTGCATTTCGAGATCCTTCTTTTCCTAACAAATTTAATTCGATGGGCGCAAAATAGCATTGCCTGCGCAAGGTGCAAGTTACCTGTGACAAAAAAGCGCTATTTTTTTACATTTTTGAAATATCTGGTTGTAATTTTGCGTCAGGCATATGTTTTAAGGCAGGAAGAATGTCTTCCAGCGTCTCTACAACCTGAAAAAAGGACTTTGCTTGTTCCTCAACGAATCCCGCTTTGATCATATGGTCCAGTAAATCAAGGAATGGTTGCCAATAGTTTTTAAAATTTACCAGGATGATCGGCTTATCGTGTAATTTCAGCTGGCGCCAGGTAATCATCTCAAAAGTCTCATCCAACGTCCCCAGGCCGCCTGGCAAGACAATAAAGGCATCCGAGCGTTCAAACATCATCTGTTTGCGCGCATGCATGCTGTCAACAATATGAAGTTCCGTCAAATTCTCGTGACTTACCTCAATATCATGTAGATGCTCGGGGATAATACCGATAACCTGACCTCCGGCTTCCAATGTTGCGTCTGCTGTTATACCCATCAGCCCAACATGTCCGCCACCATATACTAATTGAATGCCTTGCTCTCCCAATCGCTGACCTAAAGCTCTCGCAGCTTCAGTAAACGCAGGATCGACAGGCATTTTTGAGCCACAATAAACACAAAGAGAAGAAATCTTAGTCATGAGAATACCCAAAAAGTTAATACGAATTATCGGTGTTTTTATAACCTCTCTTATGTGCGTTGTCGGGCCCGTAGCGTCAAGCCCTGTTTTTGCTGGTAAAGCAGATGTTTTCGAAGTCAAAGTTGTAAAGACAGAGGCGGACATTTATCGCTTTTCAGTAACAGTCTCCCATGCCGATGAAGGGTGGGACCATTATGCGGATCGCTGGGATGTCCTTGATGCGAAAAGGAATGTTTTGGGTACGCGTGTCTTGATGCACCCCCATGAAAACGAACAACCTTTCACACGATCTATGACATTGTCCATACCCATGCATGTAAAAGCGGTTACAATCCGTGCACGAGATAAAGGACATGGATATGGTGGCTCTGAGGTGAGAGTGGTTCTCCCAAAATAAGATAGAGTTGATAGGGTGAAAGGTCCAATGTTGCGTCCATGCGCCCAAGAGTCCATACTGCCCATATTCAAGAATAACTGGTGAGGCTGCTGTGCGAGTTTTTGGTGTTTTAGTCTTTTTGCTCCTCGTAGGGGCTGCGCTTCTTCTTCTATTTCGAGACCATGATCAAGTGGAGGCAGAGCTGCCAAGCTCCCCCACGGAAGAAACTCAGGATAAGACCAAGTCTGTTGTTTCTGATATTGCGGATATAATAAAACCTATTGTTATTGAAAAAGAAAATCTGCCTTCAGTCGCAAAAGGGGCTATCGCTGCGATGGCCAACCCCCGTTTTGATGTTGTTCGGGTGGACGAGAATTGCGGAATTTTGGTGGCTGGTCGAGCTGAGCCCACTGCCGTTTTGAAGATATATGCTAGTGGGAATGTTCTGGGGAGCGTTATAGCAGATCAGCGCGGTGAATGGGTATTCGTATCTGACACCGCTTTGCCAGCTGGTGCACAAAAAATTAATGTTACGGCGACAAATCCAGATGGTAGTGAAGTCGAGACAGCACGTCTTGTTGTGATGCAAGTCCCCGATTGTAGTAAGGTTCTGGAAAACAGGCAGCCTGCGATCGCGATTTTGACTCCAAAAGACGAAGATCAAGGGAGCTTTAACAAACGCGTGTCGAAACTACTGCAAATGCCTGAGCCTAAAGGGGACTTGTCTGCGGCTAAAAACCTATCTGTAGGAAGTATCGATTATAACGATACTGGAAATGTTGCTTTGTCTGGCAAAGGAACGCCCGGTAATGAGGTGCAGGTTTACGTGCAGAATAAGCCTGTAGGAACGGCAAAAGTTGATAGCGACGGTAACTGGACATTGACGCCTAAAACAGAAATCCCTGCCGGGAAATATCAATTGAGGGCGGACCAGATTGATAAAAAAGGCAATGTAATCTCCCGGGTAGAACTACCGTTTCAACGTGCTTCTGCGGATGAGGTTATTCTTGCTAAGGGGGGTCTAGAAATACGGGCCATAGTACAACCGGGGAACAGTTTATGGAGAATTGCTCGTCGTATGTATGGGGAAGGCACGGAATATACCATGATCTATCAAGCCAATCAGGATCAAATAAAGGACCCGAACCTTATTTTTCCCGGTCAAATTTTTAAACTACCGTCTGAAAAAGTACCAAACTAGACAGGAAATTAGTCCTCGTTCACTTTATGAGGAATAACATTCAGGTTACGCGGTGTCGTGTCTGTTGGATGCTGCCAGCCAATTTCTCTTGCAAGTTCCAGGTAAGGGCGGGCAAGCAATAGAGATGTTATAGCGGACGAGATCACATGAGTTCCCGTTAAATCACCTTCTAATATATCATCAATCATCAGATATATTTGGTGGCGAATGGGATCCATAACGAATCTGATCCGCTCTTCATCCGGTTTCCATGCCAGTAGCATCAGTAACCGCTCGCGATAATCGGGATCCTCTGCGGAATAAGGGAGCGGGCCCAAATTTCCAAGAAAAACTAGTCTGTGTTTATCACCCACTTTGGTCAGTTTCGCCGAAAAGCTAACTTTTTCCCAGCTGAAACGAAAGGAAAGCGGCGGTTTCGGTGTCGCCCAAACTAATTTTTCAATGCCTTCTTTAATAAGGGCATCAAAATCTGTCGGAGTATGCGTAGGGGCAGAGTTCGCGGTCATTAGCTTATTTATAATCCATTTACTGTTTTCAACCGAGATTTAGTCAATGTTACTATCGTCACAAGTCGTTAAAATATTGGTAACTCAACCCGATAATTTCCATTATGCTTTTAAAAAATAGAAATGGAAAACATGGATAATATAAAATTTGATAGTCATGCTGAATCTTCAAAGCGAAGTCACTTCTCTACAGCATTGACATTATTGACTTATGTGTGGAGCCCGGATCGAACGGATTTGAAAATTCGAGTGGTTTTTGCGGTCCTCTTCTTGCTTGCTGCTGAAATATCAGCCGTATTCTCACCGTATATTCTAAAATATCTTGTGGATGACTTGACGGGAGAAGGAGGGACCGCCGAAGTCTTGATCGTTGTCCCTATCGCACTTGTCATTGCTTATGGTGCGGCCAGAGTTTTCCAGCAAGGTTTTGGGGAACTTCGGGATGCCGTTTTTGCAAAGGTTGGTCAAAACGCCATCCGGCAGGTTTCTTTAAATACATTCAAGCATCTCCATCGTTTGTCTTTGCGGTTTCATATGGACCGTCAAACTGGCGGTCTAAGCCGAGTCATTGAACGGGGTACAAAAGGAATTGATTTCCTTCTGCGCTTTATGCTGTTCAATATCGTTCCGACATTTCTGAAAATTGTCTTTATATGCGGGATCATGTGGTTCGAATATGGGCCCGCGATGTCCCTGATTACGGCGGCGACTCTGATCGGGTATATCTATTTTACTCTTGCTGTGACGGAATGGCGTCTCCAATATCGACGGACGATGAATGAAAAAGACAGTGAGGCAAATACCAAAGCAATTGATAGCCTTCTAAACTTTGAAACCGTGAAATATTTTGGAAATGAAGATCATGAAAGCCGGCGCTTTGATAAGGCAATCGCGGGATATGAAAAAGCCGCCGTTCGCAGCCAAACGACCCTTGCCTATTTAAATATTGGTCAGGGCTTTATCATTAGTACAGGAATTGTGCTTGTCTTGTTCCTGTCTGCCCAAGGGGTGGCAAATGGAACGATGACTGTCGGTGATTTTGTCGCGGCCCATGCATTCTTAATGCTCCTTATTCAACCGCTTAACTTTCTGGGTTTCGTTTACCGAGAGATTAAGCAAAGCCTTGTTGATATGGAAAAAATGTTCGAACTGTTAAGTGTAAACAGGGAGATAGATGACGTTGCAGAGGCAATTGAGCTAAAAGCCGGGCAGGGAGAGATTGAATTTCACAATGTCAATTTTGGCTATGAAGAAAATCGTCAGATTTTGCACGATGTCTCTTTCAAGGTTAAGGCGGGTCAAAAAGTTGCAATTGTCGGGCCTTCGGGGGCTGGTAAGTCAACTATTTCCCGGATTTTGTTCCGGTTTTATGATGTGAATAGCGGTCGCGTTACAATCGATGGACAAGACATTAAGGAAGTGACACAAGCCTCTCTGCGGGCGGCAATTGGCATTGTACCTCAAGATACCGTCCTGTTTAATGACACCATTCTTTATAATGTGGGATATGGACGACCAGACGCCAGCCGGGAAGAAATTGAAGAAGCAGCCCGCCTTGCAAGTATTGATACATTCATTGAAAAACTTCCCGATGGATATGATGCGATGGTTGGAGAACGCGGCCTAAAGCTGTCTGGCGGTGAAAAGCAACGGGTGGCTATTGCACGGACCATTTTAAAAGCCCCCAGAATTCTACTGTTTGATGAGGCAACTTCTGCTCTTGATTCTCGTACAGAGAAGGAAATCCAGAAAAGTTTGAAAGAAGTCTCTAAAGACAGAACAACACTGGTTATCGCCCATCGTTTGTCGACTGTAACGGATGCCGATGAAATCCTTGTTTTAGACGGAGGACATGTAGTTGAGCGAGGCAATCACCACCAACTGTTGGAAAAACAAGGCCAATATGCCGATATGTGGGCGCGACAGCAGGAAGTGGAAGGGTATCAGGAAAAACTCGAGCAGGCACTTAGTTAGGGATAATTACCCAATTCTGTATCTTTATAGTTCTTTTTCTTTGCCGCTTGCGCTATAGGGCTATGATGCAAATGAAGATATTTGAAAGACGCATGACATGGATACCTTAAAATCAGTTTTGGTGCCTATAAATAAAGAAGGCCATCGTTTTATTGCCATCTTTGCGGCAGTAACCGCCGCGCTGTTCATTTTTATAGGGCCCGTCCTTGGCTGGGCAGGTGTTATTCTGACTTTGTGGTGCGTTTACTTCTTCCGGGATCCAGATCGCCATGTTCCAACCCGCGCGGGATTACTGGTAAGCCCCGCTGATGGTGTTGTGCAGATGATCGAACGGTCCGTCCCCCCTGAAGAATTGGGTATGGGATCAGACCCTCTTTTGCGTGTCAGCGTCTTTTTGAACGTCTTTAATGTCCACGTAAATCGTGTTCCTTTAGGGGGCACGATTATTAAGCAAGTGTATCGTCCCGGAAAATTTTTAAATGCGTCGCTCGATAAAGCATCAGAAGAGAACGAACGCCATGCGGTTCACCTTCGCACAGAAGATGGATTAAACATCGCCTTTGTTCAAATCG
>JAESSA010000029.1 GCA_016764355.1 Sneathiella sp.
TGATTATAAACATTGCCAGAAGAGCGAACGCAAATACGCCCTTTCCATTTCGGATCAGCCAGATCTTCATAGGTAGAAAGATCTGATGCCTTCACCCGATCCGTTGCATAGTAAATCACCCGACTGCGAACTGTAAGACCGAACCAAAAACCCTTTGGGTCCCGATATTGAGCTGGAATATTTGCGTCTAATTTCTCTGACGTTACAGACTGCAGGACACCAGCTTGCTTATGGGCCATAAGCCGTCCGATATCCACAGTAAGAATTGCATCCGCGGGGCTATTCATCCCCTCAGACTTAAGGCGTTCCAACATGCCTTTCTTTGCGAAAACCACATTGACCTTAATCCCGGTATTTTTCTCGAACACATCCAAAATTGGCCGGATAAGCTTTTCCTGACGATAAGAATACAAATTCACTTCTTTAGCAGCAGCAACTGCGCTTGCAGAAATGCCTGAGGCAACAGCCGTAGCTGCAAGAATAAATGCGGAAAGGCGCATAATAATTCCTTTGAAAGTATTTAAGAATGATTATCAGTACTTGTTTTTCTTCTATCATTGAATCAAAGCACAAGCAACTAATTATGAGTATCGTTCGCAAAAACCCCCTAAAAGAAAAGGGCGCAACCGCCCTTCTCTTCAATTCATGCCTAGCTAGGCAGCGATTACTTCTTTCGCAGGAACGTATACTTCCCCCAAATCATGGGCCGCTGCCTCATTAGTCAAACGGCCATGATGGACATTAAGGCCATTTAGTAAATGTACGTCATCTGCTAAGGCTTGCTTATAACCTTTATTGGCAAGGGCAATTGTAAAGGGCATGGTTGCGTTGTTCAGCGCGAAAGTAGACGTGCGTGCGACGCCACCGGGCATATTTGCAACGCAATAATGCACGACGCCATCGATGTTAAAGGTTGGCTCCAAATGCGTTGTTGCTTTTGAAGTCTCAAAACATCCTCCTTGATCGATAGCAACATCAACCACAACAGAGCCGTTTTTCATATTGCTCAAATGGCTGCGCTTCACAAGTTTTGGCGCCGCAGCGCCAGGAATAAGCACTGCACCAACAACCAGATCAGCTTTTCGTACATACTCATCTACGGTATCTGTGTTGGAATATATGGTCTTCAATTGCGGACCATATTGTGCGTCCAATTCCCCTAAACGACCGATTGAATTATCAAGAACCGTCACGTTGGCACCAAGACCCATGGCCATACGCGCCGCATTAATACCAAGGACACCGCCTCCAAGAACGACAACTTCAGCAGCGGGAACACCTGGTACACCACCGAGCAAAATGCCTGAACCACCTTGGCGCATTTCAAGGCAATGAGCACCCGCCTGAATGGACATACGGCCTGCAACTTCACTCATCGGAGCAAGCAATGGAAGACCGCCCCGCGCACTTGTTACAGTCTCATACGCAATGGCAACGCAACCTGATTCCATTAAGGCTTTGGCTTGATCTGGATCTGGAGCCAAATGGAGGTATGTGAACAGAATTTGCCCCTCGCGCAGCATTTTGCATTCATTCGCCTGAGGTTCTTTGACTTTAACGATCATGTCAGCGGCCGCAAAAATTTCTTCGGCCGTATCTGCAATTTTAGCACCCACTGAAATATAATCAGCATCCGTAATGCCAATACGCAGACCGCCGTCTTTTTGGACAATCACTTGATGACCATTAGCCACCGCTTCGCGAACAGCGGCCGGTGTCATTCCAATACGAGACTCCAGAGTCTTAATTTCTGCTGGAACACCTATTAACATACAGTTTCTCCTAAATTAGTACCGGATCAGGCGATTTCGTTAAGCACAGTACGGATCGTTTCAAAAATTTGGTCGATATGAGTTTTTTCAATAATCAAGGGTGGTGACAGGGCAATAATGTCGCCCGTTGTTCTAATAAGAACCCCTTTTTCGTAGCATTTAAGGAATGCTTCAAAGGCACGTGCGGTAGGTTTCCCCGGAATTGACTCCAATTCGATCGCGCCGATCAGTCCTAAATTACGAAGATCAATAACATTTGGGCAGTCTTTCAGAGAATGAAGACCGTCTTCCCAATATCCAGAAAGATCGTTTGCTCGCTCGAACAAGCCTTCGTCCTTGTAGCAATCGAGGGTCGCAAGGGCTGCAGCAGCAGCCACCGGATGGCCTGAATAGGTGTAGCCATGGAAAAACTCAATAGTATTTTCTGGCGCGCCCATGAATGTGTCATAAATATTTTTGGAACAGACCACACCACCCATTGGAATTGTCCCACTGGTCAGGCCTTTTGCCATTGTGATCATGTCAGGTTCTACGCCGAAATAATCCGTAGCAAAACCAGCGCCCAAACGGCCAAAGCCTGTAATCACTTCATCAAAAATCAAAAGAATTCCATGTTTGTCACAAATTTTCCGTAAGCGCTCTAAATATCCTTTTGGTGGCAAGATGACACCTGTGGATCCTGCTACAGGTTCTACAATAACCGCCGCAATTGTCGATGCATCATGCAGAGTTACGATGCGTTCTAGCTCATCTGCAAGTTCCGCCCCATATTCAGGAATTCCTTTTGAAAAAGCATTTTTCTCAGGAAGATGAGTGTGGGGCATATGGTCGACGCCCGCTAGTAACGTACCGAAATTTTTACGATTGGTAACTATGCCGCCTACGGAAATACCGCCAAAACCAACGCCGTGATATCCCCGTTCCCGCCCGATGAGACGTGTCCGCGCCCCGTCACCGCGAGCCCGATGATAAGCCAGTGCAATTTTAAGGGCCGTATCGACCGCTTCTGAACCAGAATTTGTAAAAAATACATGATCCAGGCCATTTGGAAGCATGGCAGTGAGACGCGCTGCCAATTCAAAAACTTTAGGATGCCCCATCTGGAAAGCCGGAGCGTAATCCATTTCTGCCATTTGTTGACTAACAGCATCTGTAATACGCTGCCGACCGTGCCCTGCATTCACGCACCACAACCCTGCAGTGCCGTCCAAAACCTTGCCACCTTCTGCGTTGGTATAATGCATATCCTTCGCACCCACTAGCATACGGGGATTAGATTTAAATTGGCGGTTCGCCGTAAACGGCATCCAGAAGGCGTCCAGATTATTTGCAGCAGTATTAGACATTACAATCTCCCAAATAGAATTTTCATGACCGTATCAACGCCGGGCTACGGCACAAGAGAAAAATACTTTCTAGGAAAACTGCGGCCTGTAGCTTTAGACATTGATTTTCCTGTTTAAAATATTAAACACTAGAGTGAATCAAACGGAGAAATCACATGGATATTGATATTGGCGCTCGGTTGCGGTCTTTGCGGGAACAGCATGGGTTATCCCAAAGGGAGCTTGCAAAACAAGCAGGCGTTACCAATGGGACCATTTCCATGATTGAGCAAAATAAATCCAGCCCCTCTGTTGGATCGCTCAAAAAAGTTCTCGATGGTATTCCTATTGCGATGTCTGAATTTTTTGCCAACGACTTCTCCTCAAGACGGAAAATATTCTATCAAGCGGATGAACTGGCAACCATTTCAGAGGGAAAAATTCAGTATTTCCAAATTGGTCGAGACCTCACGGGGAAATCCCTACAAGTCCTCCACGAGACTTACGCACCCGGCGCTGATACAGGCCGGAATATGTTGAGTCATCAAGGGGAAGAAGCAGGTTTTGTTGTTCAGGGACGCTTAGAAATTACAGTGGGGAGCGAAAGAAAAGTCTTAAAAAAGGGAGAGGCCTTCTATTTTGAAAGCCACCGTCCCCACAGATTTAAATGTATTGGGGATGAGGCGGCGATTGTTGTCTCGGCCTGTACCCCGCCCAGTTTTTAAGGCCGGTGCGCAGCCCCAACCGCATCCGCCACATTTGAATAGCCGTCCTCTTTCAACAAAGCGGCAAGGCCTGCTGTCATTTTATGGGCAAGATAAGGCCCTTCATAAACCATGGCCGAATAAAACTGAATAAGGGACGCACCGGCAAGGATACGCTCATAAGCATCTTTGGCCGATCCAATGCCACCAACCCCCACAAGGGGAATAGAGCCTTCAGTTGCCTGGTACATTTCCTTCAGCAAGGTCAAAGAGAGAGATTTTAGGGGTTTACCACTTAATCCTCCCATCTCAACCTTGTGACTATTCTTTAAAAAATCCGGTCTGGTTATGGTCGTATTGGTAATGATCAATCCATCCAGTGCGGTTGCACGGGCAACAGAGGCAATATCGACCTTATCCTCATCGGTTAAATCAGGAGCAATTTTTAGCAGGAGAGGAATTTCCTTAGCGCCAACAGCTGTCATTTCGGAACGAGCATCCATTACCCGCCCCAACAAGTCTTCAAGCTCTCCCTTACCTTGCAAAGCCCGAAGCCCCGGTGTGTTTGGAGAGGAGATATTAATCGTTATGTAGTCGGCAAGGGGCGCGAGTTGTTTCAGACCGGCAACATAATCACCAATACGATCACCACTATTCTTATTGGCCCCCAAATTAGCACCGACAATTCCAGCGCGCCTTCTTCGCACAAAATTACGAACCGCTGTCTTCAATCCCTTATTGTTAAAGCCAAGCCGATTGATAACGCCTTCATCTTCTTCAAGACGAAAAATGCGAGGCTTGGGGTTGCCCGCTTGAGGCTGCGGGGTGACACTTCCCGCTTCGACAAATCCAAACCCAAGTCCTAGCAACCCGTCTAAAACATCCCCATTTTTGTCATACCCAGCAGATAGACCGATCGGATTGGGAAAAGACAATCCAAACACCTTTGATGCTAGAACAGGATCGGCATTCGTTTTCACGGGCCTGATCACACCGGTTTTGAGGCCAAGAAGTGATAGATTATGAGCCTTTTCCGGATCCAGTTTGAACAATAAAGGGGATAATGTCTTATACAAAGAAGCCATGGATTATTTCAATTCCGGAAAGATATGAAGGCCATCATCGCCAAGCGGTAAAGGCTCAGCACCCTTAATAAGGCCTGGGTCGAGAGCATCAAAAAGATGGGGAAATAAAATACCGCCCCGAGCAGATTCCCACTTTAAACTCTCCCCAAGTACTTCATCATCAATCCAAATAAGAAGAAGGTTTTTCTCCCCTGCCCGGTGCTTGGCGGCGCTTTCAATGACTGTATCTTTGGATGAAAAATGAATAAACCCATCCTTTTGATCATTGGCACTGCCGGGGTAGCTGCCACTCATTGTAGCTCGCGCCCAATCATCTTTATCTGCCATATGATAAATAATAGTCATTTAGCCCCCTGCGTCCGTTCGATTCAGGCCGAACTTAGTTGATTTACCCGCAATTGAACAGACCCAAGAGTATGACTGCTAGTCTCCATTTGTTTACTTGCCTTGCGCCCCACACGACTTATCTGATAAGGGGGTATTCCAACAATTCAAGATCCTTCATCACTTTAAGGAAGCTCCCCGTTATGGCAGGTGTATATTTTTACAATGGAGAATGGTTCGACGAAAATCCCCGGATTTTAGGACCAGAAGATCACGCCTTTTGGATGTCATCGTCGGTTTTTGATGGTGCCAGATCATTTCAAGGCATGTCACCCGATTTAGATCTTCATTGCGCAAGATTGGGCAGATCAGCACTCGCTCTTGGCATGACACCAACCATGGAAGCGGGCGAGGTTGAAGAGCTTTGTAAAACAGCCATTAAAAAGCTCCCTAAAGAATCAGAGCTATATATCCGCCCGATGTATTTTGCCCGCGGCGGTTTTATCGATCCCGATCCTGATAGTGCCGAATTTGTGCTTGCTGTCTACGACACCCCCATGCCAGATGCGGAAGGCTTTTCGGCTCATTTCTCGCCTTTCCGTCGTCCCGCAAGTGATATGGCGCCAACGGACGCAAAAGCATCCTGCCTTTACCCTAATTCAGGCCGCGCAGTAGCACATGCCAGATCCCTTGGGTTTGATAATGCCATCATGATGGATGCCAACAACAACATCGCAGAATTTGCTACATCAAATATCTGGACCGTCAAAGATGGTGTTGCCTTCACCCCAGCGCCTACAGGCTGTTTCTTGGCCGGCATCACCCGCGCGCGGGTCATGAAACTTGCCGCAGCAGCCGGTATTGAAGTTGTTGAAAAATTCATGTCTGCCGAAGATATTATGTCGGCAGACGAGGTTTTCAATAGCGGCAACTTTGGTAAAATAATGCCCGTAACCCGCGTTGAAGACAAAGAGTTCCAACTCGGCCCTGTCGCTCTCAAACTTCGTGACATGTATATGGATTTCTCTAAATCCAGCCAGATCTTCAAATAAACAAAAAAGGCCGCTTTTCAGCGGCCTTTTTCTTTGAGTGTCAGCAAGATCAGGCAGCGCCTAAATCTTCTCCTGCAAGAACACGATCGATTAAGGAGACAGTTTCATTCACCCCATAAAGGGAGATAAAGGAGCCCATTCGCGGCCCCTGTGATTGACCGAGCAGTGTCTCGTACAGCGCCTTAAACCAATCCCGAAGATTTTCAAATTCATTCTCTTTACCGACTTCGAAAACAATCGTCTGAATGTCACCCGCCTCAGCAGTTGCATCGAGGGCGCGTAGCTTATTTACCAATTGGGTCATGGCTATCGTTTCCTGGTCATTAGGCAAACGATACACTTTGTTGGGTTTTACAAAATCTCGATAGTAAGACACTGCATATCCAACAAGCTTATCCAAAGAAGGATTATTCTCAGGCGTCGCCCCATCGGCGTAGCGCGTAATGAACCCCCAGAGAACAGACGCCTCGTCTGCATTCACAACAGCTGCCAAATTAAGCAACATGCCAAAAGAAATAGGCATGCCCTCTTTGGGTGGATTTCCCGCATGAATATGCCAAACCGGATTAGCGAAGCGCTGTTTTGCTTCCTGTTCCTTGAATTTTTCAGCAAAAGTGAAATATTCATCCACGGCTTTTGGAATCACATCAAAATGCAGCCGTTTTGCCTTCTTCGGGTTTTGATACATATAAAGGGACAAGCTTTCAGGCGACGCATAAGTCAGCCATTCGTCAATAGTAATGCCGTTGCCTTTAGATTTTGAAATCTTTTTTCCGTCTTGATCTAAGAAGAGCTCATAGTTAAAGCCTTCCGGTGGACGTTTTCCCAAAACTCGAACAATTTTACTGGAAAGTGTCACACTATCGATCAAGTCTTTTCCGGCCATTTCATAATCAACATCCAGCGCGTACCAGCGCATAGCCCAGTCAACTTTCCACTGCAATTTACAATGACCGCCTGTTACAAGAACGGTGATATCTTCACCTGTCTCTGGGTCTGCATAGGTGACAGTTGCCGCCTCCACATCACGGGCTGTAATTGGCACTTGCAGCACTTTACCTGATTTTGGACAAATAGGCAGGAATGGGGAATAAGTCGCGCGACGTTCCGGACCTAACGTTGGTAAAATAACATTGATCACCGCATCATAATTTTGCAAAATCAGTTTCAGAGTTTCATCAAACTCACCGGATTTGTAAGCCTCCGTTGAAGATTTGAATTCATAGTCAAAACCAAATTGATTTAAGAAGACTTGCAGCCGTGCATTATTGTGAGCACCAAAACTGTCATGGGTTCCAAACGGATCTGGAACTTGCGTCAAAGGCTTATCAAGATTTGCCGTCATCAATTCCTGCTGGGGAACATTCGCAGGCACTTTGCGAAAGCCATCCATATCATCAGAAAACGCAATCAGGCGCGTTGGAATATCTGAGAGTAGAGAGAAGGCATAGCGTACCCAAGATGTGCGGGCAACTTCACCAAATGTCCCTAGATGCGGCAGACCTGATGGACCATAGCCGGTCTCAAACAGAACATACCCTTTCTCTGGTGCTTTTTTCGCATAGCGATCCGCAAGTTTCTTTGCTTCGGCAAAAGCCCAAGAGTTGCTCGACAATGCGATTTCAGCGTCCGATGACATTTTTTATTCTCCATATTTGTGATCGGCGGAATTTAAGCGTACAAAGTGTTTGCGTCAACGATACTGAACCATTTTTAATAGCAGATATGTCAGATTCTGAACCAGAACAGGAAATTCACCCCAGCGGCGGAGAGATTAGGCTCCCCGACGCCCCTGTTCTTGTGGTTTCGGGCAAGAATACGGTCTGGCTGACCGCTGATGGTGAAATCCAAGAAGAATCAATTCAAACAGCACAGAGCAGAGTGGGTCAAAGCCCGCCCCTTGTTGTCCATAGATTATTTGCTGCCCGAAAACTGGGCGTCAATCCATTCACAGCTTTTGACATTCTTGAGCTTTTTGCATTTGCCTACCCTGCCAAGCAGTGCCTACCCACTCCCCGCGGAGTGGCCAAATCCCTTGGCCTTGCGCTCTCTCATTCATTGGAGGAACAAGCCCTTACCTTATACGAAGCCATTACCCACTGCCTGAAACACCTAACAAAACTCGGACCTGACGAAAGACGCCAAGCATCGCGTATTGCCATGACCATGGGGCGGGCCGGATGGAATTGGGCACCTTCCGTGCTTGCAGCTTTAGGGGTGGCGGAAGGATTGGGCCCTCTTGGTGGGCTCGATATCTGGAAAAACTTGAAAGAATGGCCTGATTTTGCTCCAGAACCGCCCGCAGATGACGAGCCCGTCAGTGAGATTGAAGCGAGAGAGAGATTAAAAGAGCTTCTTCACGAGCGCGCAGAAAGTCGCCCTCAACAATCTGATTTCAGCGCTGCAGCCTCCCACGCCTTTATCCCCAGAGAACAAGAAGACGCGCCAAACATAGTGCTGGCAGAAGCCGGAACAGGGACGGGCAAGACCCTTGGTTATATTGCGCCAGCAAGTGTCTGGGCTGAAAAAAACGGCGCAGCGGTTTGGATATCAACTTATACAAAAAATCTGCAACGCCAAATCGATGACGAGTTAGACAGGCTTTACCCAAACCCCGCTGACAAGGCATCAAAAGTGGTTATTCGAAAGGGCCGAGAGAATTATCTCTGCCTTTTGAATTATGAAGAGGCCCTTCAAGGTGGAGCTGCAAGATCGGGAGATTCAATTGTCCTTGGCATGGTTGCCCGCTGGATAATGGCGACGCGAGATGGCGACATGGGCGGCGATTTTCCGTCATGGTTGATGGAACTGGTCGGCGCAAACCGTATTTTGCGGCTGGCTGACCGGCGCGGCGAATGCATCTATTCGGGCTGCTTGCATTATAGAAAATGCTTCATTGAAAAATCCAGCCGTAAAGCACGAAAAGCCAACATTGTTATTGCGAATCATGCCTTGGTCATGATCAATGCAGCAACCCGTCCTGATGATCCTAACTTGCCCAAACGATATGTATTTGACGAAGGTCACCACTTGTTCGACGCTGCTGATAGTGCTTTTTCCGCCAATCTGACAGGGTTGGAGGGAAGCGAGCTACGACGTTGGATTGCTGGAAGTGATACAGGCCGAAAAGGTCGGATGAGAGGGCTAGAGAAGCGAATTTCTGACCTTCTGGGAGAGAGTGAAGTTGGCCTTCACGCACTCCAAGATGCAATTCACGCCAGTCGCGTTTTGCCAACAGAAGGCTGGATTAAGCGGGTGCAGGATGGCCTTCCTCAAGGCCCAATGGAAGAATTTCTACGTCTGGTAAAATCTCAAGTTCTAGCTCGTTCAGGCCAACCTGACAGCCCCTATACCGTGGAATGTGCGGCAGTAGAATTTGTCCCGCAACTGGAAGAGGCCGCCGGTAAGCTTCAAAAAGCACTGAACGCTTTATCGAAACCACTCACCAAACTGGGTAAAGCACTTCTTAAACGGTTGGAAGATGATGCGGAAGATCTTGATAGCGCTACCCGGTTACGAATTGAAGCCGCTGTCCAAGGTCTTGCTCGTCGCAACACTATGATGATCATCCCTTGGGGAGACATGCTAAAGAATCTCAAAGATCCAACACCGGATGCCTTTGTGGATTGGCTAGCGATTGAACGTTCCGGCGGTCGTGAGATAGATATGGGGTATTATCGCAGTTGGATTGACCCAACCACGCCTTTCGCCGAAACCCTATTAAAACCATCCCATGGGGCCGTTATCACCTCCGCAACGCTCCGAGATTCCGTAGAGGCGGAAGAAGGCTGGCAGGCCGCTGACCTTCGTACAGGCACCCACCAACTTGTCTTGCCCCCAACCCGCACCAGTTTGGCCTCCCCCTTTGATTTCAAGGAACGGACGAAGGTCATCGTCATTACGGATGTGAGACGGGATCATATGAAAGAAGTTGCCAGTGCTTACCGGGAGCTGTTTCTTGCAGCTGGCGGCGGAGGGCTTGGCCTGTTTACAGCCATTTGGCGTCTGCGTTCTGTACATGAGAATATAGTAGGCCCCCTTGCTAACGCAGGAATTGACCTTTTTGCACAGCATCAGGATGCCATGGATACATCTACATTGGTGGATATTTTCCGCGAAGAAGAGGATTCTGTCCTCCTTGGTACAGATGCTGTCCGGGACGGCGTTGACGTTCCGGGCCGATCTTTGCGCCTTATCGTTTTTGACCGCGTTCCTTGGCCCAGACCGGATTTAAAACATAGAGCCCGCAAGAAAATTTTTGGGGGGAGCCGCTATGATGACATGCTCACGCGCCTGAAACTGAAACAGGCTTATGGGCGATTATTGCGAAAAGAAGCTGATTTCGGTGTCTTTGTTATGCTCGATAGCATGATGCCTTCGCGCCTCGCGTCCGCTTTCCCCGAAGGCGTTGAGATACAGAGGCTCGGCTTAAAGGACGCAATTGCTTTGACCAGAAACTTCATTGCAGAAAAAGAAACTGACTTTAAAAAGAAATCATTGGATATCGTTTAGGGTTCCCCATATCCTGAGATAACTTACACATACTAATAGGAGAATAACGCACATGTCCCTTACCCTTCATACCGCACTGATCTCAACCATGGTGATCGTTTCCGCGGCTGACGGAGACATGACTGACCGGGAAACAAGTACAATTGGTGCAATCATCAATTTCTTGCCCGTTTTCTCCGATTACAATGAGGATCATTTTCTGGGCGACGCAAGAAGTTCCATGGACATGTTGAACGGTGAAGACGATCTGGATGATATCGTCAAAAAAATCAAAGCCGTTCTTCCTAAAAAACTCCATGATACGGCTTATGCTCTTGCCTGCGACATTGCTGTATGTGACGGACAATTGAGCCAGGAAGAATTACGCCTTTTAGAAATTCTACGTCATGGTTTGGATGTAGACCGGCTAACTGCCGCCGCCATTGAACGCGCCTCCGCCGTTACATTTGCACGTCTCTAAAACAAAAATTTGCTATATTTTCCCTTTTCATAATACTCTTCTTTATAAGAAAAATATTATGAGGGGGAATTATGGCTAAGCTGGACAATACCACCGTAGGATTTATTGGCGCTGATAACATGGGTAAAACCATGGCGAAAAGAATTCAATCCGCTGGGGCAACGACCTACGCGTATGACCGATCCCCTGCTGTTCGATACGAAATCGCCCGGGCAAGTATAAGCCTTTGCCAATCCCCCGCCGAAATTGCCACTAAAGCCCATGGCGGCGTTATCATCTTGATGTTATCTGACCACGACGCGGCCGCCTCCGCCATAGAAGGAGACAATTCACTCCTGAGCACTTTGGAGGCTGACACTTTGGTCATAAACATGGGCAATTTGGACGCACCCCATAGCAAACGGTATGCTGCTCTTGCCGCAGAAAAAGGGGCAATCTGGGTTAACGCTCCGGTAATTGGTGACGCTGATGCCGCCTTAAATGGAGAATTGGAGATCACCGCAACCGCCTGCGACGACGATTATAATCGGGCGCTCCCTATTTTGCAGTGCCTAAGCCAATCGGTTCATCATGTTGGGTAAATTGCGTTAGCTGACGGCAATCGTACCCAACAAATCTGTCTTAGCGCTGCTATAGCCCTTTCATACCCAAAGCATGAACTTGTTTGATCCACTTGTTCTGCTGGGTCTCGCTTGCCCCCAATATAGGGCCAATCATTGTGTCCCGAATATTGGTATATCCGCTGAATTTCAAAGTCATAATTTTCAACTGTTTTAGCGCAGGGGCCCCTTGTAGGAGCCTATAATACCAAGGGGGCGTATCCATTATCATAACAATTCGAGCGGATTTATTTTTTAGGAGTTTCTCAGGATAAGATTTCCCTTCGTGATATTTAAAAGCAAATCCCGGTAAGAATGTCCGGTCAAAAACACCCTTTAATTTGGCCGGTAGACCGCCCCACCAAATCGGCGTGAAAATTACAATATGGTCAGCCCATTTGAGGGATTCTTGAAAACTGAGTAAATCCGCTTCTAATTCCTGCGGTGTATCATATCCTGTGTCCAAATTCGGATCAAAAACCATATCGGCTAACTGATGAATTCTCACATCATATTTTTCTTTAGCTGCAAGCTGGTACTTTTTCGCCAACTCACCTGTAAAACTCTTCTTCTTCGGATTGCCATTTATCAATAGGATACGTTTAGTCATTCTGTCCCTCCAAGCTTAAAGTAAGGAGAGTGTGCAGTCTTCCCTATAGGGTAGAGTCAAGAGACTATTCAATATTTCCCATCTGATCTAGGCAATCGTCAATTTTATGAATTTTCTCGTGAAGTTTCTGGATCTCTTCTCTAAGTTCTTTCTTTTTTTCAAACAAAAAGATCTTGACCTTACCCCAATCAAGAACCCCGTTTTCATAGAATAGAAAAGATCTTATTTGAGAAAGTGTCACGCCCAACACCTTCGCTTCCTTAATCAATTTTAGAATCTCAATATCTGGTTGCTCATAAACTCGATATGTCCCTGAACGTTTCGGTTTCGGAATAAGATCAAGTTCCTCATACAAACGGATTGCTTTAATGCTCAATCCAGTTTTTTTGGATATTTCACCGATATACATGTTCACACCCACCTTAACTTTGAGAGTGGATAAATCTTACGACACTTTCGCATGCCTGTATCCAATTCTGCGCTTCAGTACGCCCAGAAGATTTTCTGGGTTTAAAACTATGGTCCCCGTCTGCAATCCAATCGATCGTAATTTCGGGCGACAGAGAATATTCCGCTACACTGTTGACATCACCCATTGTATCTCGCACCCCTTGTACAATCAGTGTCGGGGTTTTTAAGGTGGCTAAATGTTCTGTACGGGGTTTGTCTTTTTTACCAATGGCATAAAATGGATACCCTAAGCATACCAACCCCCGGACCTGTTCTTCATCTGCCATGAGGGACGCCATACGTCCCCCCATGGATTTACCGCCAATGAAGAGCTTTCTCGCCGGGCCAAAGTCCTTTATGACCTGCCGCCAACAATCGAGTAATTTGGGCTGCCGATCAGGTGGTCGTTTGCTCCCAGTCGTTCTTCTCTGCTGCATATAGGCGAATTCAAAACGGACCACATGAATTCCTGCATCCCCCACTTTCTCTGCAAAGAAATCCATAAAAGGGCTGTCCATAGCAGCGCCCGCCCCGTGCGCTAAAACTAAACGGCTCTCACTTTTTGCCGGCCCATTTTCAATATAGTCCATTTGTTATTCCTTAACCCTCACACCAAGCTGACTAATAATTGATCCTGGCATTTCAATAAAGCCTGTATATTAAAGAAAAAGATCTTAGGACTGATTGAATTTATGCTTGAATTTGTTATCGCCAATGAACCGACTATACGGCTTACATTCTTTTTTGGATTTTTGAGTGCTGTGGCATTGTGGGAAATCCTATCTCCCAAACGCTCTCTCAATGCGCCAAAGTTATGGCGGTGGGCAAACAATCTAGGCCTTACTTTCCTAAACTCTTTTATCCTGCGCGCGTTATTCCCAATCCTGGCCGTTGGATTAGCGGCCTTGTCGGCAAAAGAAGGATGGGGACTTCTGAATATCATCTCTCTCCCCCTCTGGCTTTCGGTGATTGTGGCAATTGTTGTGCAAGATATAATAATTTATGGACAGCATGTCCTATTTCATCATGTCCCGATCTTTTGGCGCCTTCATAAAATGCACCATGCCGATATTGACTATGACGTGACTACAGGGGCCCGTTTTCACCCATTGGAGATTTGTCTTTCCATGGCAATTAAGCTAGGCGTTGTTGCCCTATTAGGCCCCCCTGTGGTCGCCGTTATTCTGTTTGAGATCATTTTAAGCTCAATGGCTATGTTCAACCATGCTAACGCCAAACTACCTTTAAAGCTGGATACGGTGTTGCGCCTTTTTGTTGTCACTCCGGATATGCATCGCGTTCATCATTCAATCAATGCCCCGGAATTTAATCGGAATTTCGGTTTCAATCTGGCTATATGGGATAGAATTTTTGGAACTTACAAGGCGCAACCGGACAATGGACATGTTCATATGACAATCGGGTTACCAGAGTACCAAAAGAACATAAAGCAAAGCGCCCTATGGATGATTTTACTCCCTTTTCGGAAATAAACTCAAAGACCGCCAAAATCGGCCTCGGCTAGGGTAAATTCTTTATATTTTCTCATTAGATTTTCTACATCATTAAGATGGGCTTTAGTGCCCATACTCGCCTTTAAACTCTCTGCTGCAATCAGGGATAAGCAGTTTGGTAAATGCGCCGCTTGTACCTCACCGCAAAATTTGGTCATTAAAGCCAACCCAATGCTCTCATCATTAATCGCACCCAGGCTATTTTGAAGGGAGCCGAGAATTGATAAACCTTGCAAGGTTTTATTTTTTTCAAAAAGAGACGAAAAAAAACGCAGTTGATACCGGCAACGCTTTACATATTTTCGAACTTTATGAAGCTCGTTCACTGATCTTCCATCTAATGACGCAGCTTTCTTTAGGAGTTTTTTCTGATCGCGTTCAATGACATCCATGGCAAAGGGGCCAATTTCAGCTTTCACTAACTTTTCGGCATTCAGGTCTCTACCCGCCGACCAATCGCCCGATACCCATTCATCGAAAGCTTCTAGAAGAGAGGCAAATCGCCCTTCTTCCAGCTCAGCGCACAGACTTGAATATTCCTGTGCCCGCTTCTGCTCCGTGAGAGACTTAAGCTCTAAATAGGCGATTTCCAATTCGGGATTAGCGCAGGGCTCTCCAAACATCCTAAAGAGTAATTCATCCAAATCCCTCGCCGGTCCAAAGCACCGTCCGAAATACTTGAATTCCTTATTAAATTTTTTGCGCGTCTCGATAGGAACTATGTCCTGAAAAATCCGAAATGCGACCCGAGTGCGTCTCATTCCCACTCTGATTTGCATCAGCGACTTTTCGTTCTGGTCTGTGCTGAAACGCTGAAAATTTACCTGTAAATGCTGAGAGCATTCTTTAAAAATGCGCTTTGCTGCGTCTTCAACTGGCTGTTGAATGTTCAAATCCAATGCCGGTAACTTGTAAATTTTCAACTCAGCTTCCAATACACCGGTTTCCACTTTCAACGCGTCTGTATTTACCATCCAACATTCATACCTTATGCTGTATCTTCTTTAGACAACAGAGCAATCGGTAGAAATGACTAAAAACAAAAAAAACCTCACCGACTGGATTGGCAGCCAAGAAACGCGAATTGAGACTATCCACCAACAATCCCTGGATGGTTTTGCCGCCATGATGGATGACAAAGAACCTGCCACCCCTTTCGTTCCCGCTGGCGGACACTGGATGTATTTTTTACCTGCGGACCCTCAATCGAACCTTGCCGTCGATGGCCACGGCTACAAAGGGGGGTTTTTACCGCCCGTTGATCTTCCAAGGCGTATGTGGGCAGGCGGCCGCCTTGTTTTCGATCGCCCCTTAAAAGCGGGAGATGAAGTTCAAAAAATTTCGACGGTAAAATCTATAACGGAAAAAGAAGGGCGCACCGGAAAACTTGTATTTGTAACGGTAGAGCATGAGCTTAAAGGTCCAAGCGGGCGTTATATTCATGAAGAACATGATATCGTTTATCGGGACGCCCCGGATGTAAACGCCCCCGTAAAAAAACCTGAAATGGCCCGTCTAGATGCGGATTGGACTGAGACGATTGCGCCAGACCCCGTACTTTTATTTCGCTATTCAGCCCTCACATTTAATGGTCATCGCATCCATTACGATCGGGACTATGTCAAAAATGAAGAAGGATATCCTGGACTTATCGTCCATGGCCCCCTGATTGGGACACTGCTCATGAAGCTCGCCATAGAAAGAATGTCTGGTAAAAGTCTTAAGAAATTTAGTTTCCGAAATTTCAATCCGGTGTTTGACACAGCACCTTTCCAGATTTGCGGAAAGATGAGTGGCGAAAACAGTTGTGATGTCTGGGCAACAGGACCAGGCGGAGAGCTCGCCGTATCAGGTACCGCACAATTTTAAAGGAGGGAGGCTATTGAGCCTCCCCACCTACCATAGAGAAGGCAAACCTGATCAGTTTGCCTTTTTCATTTTGCTGTGATCCATTTTCCCCATTGCGCCCGCGTCGTTAACAATCACTGTGGTTTCGATTTCACCCGCTTTTTCAAACACCAGCGTCACGGGAAAGGTTTTGCCTTTCAAAATGGGCTCTTTTAGTCCCATAAACATGATATGGTAACTGCCGGGTTTTAGCATAAGCATAGAACCGGCCTTGATCACAATACCATCGCGGACAGGCACCATTTTCATCACACCATTGGTCATTTTAGTTGTGTGAATTTCCGTCTTGTGAGCAATTGTAGATTTAGCGCCAATCAGACGATCTTCTTCACTACCCAAGTTATGCACAGTTACATAAGCACCGCCAACTTTGGCCATTGCTGTACGTGCCCGCGCCCATGCATCCATCAATTCAATGCTGCCGTGTTTTTCATCCGCGTGTGCAACAGCACCGAAGCTCATACTAAGAAAACTGGCGACCACAATCGCACTTAAAATTTTAAGGAATTTCATAGTTCTGATTTCTCTCTAGATTTGTTCTTTAATCGTTTTCGTGATTTCTTCCAGCGTTGTTCCGTAAGAGAAAACATTAATCAGCACCCCATCCGCCCCCATCAGATAAGTAAAAGAGGTATGATCCACTAAATAATATTCAGAATCATCCCCTTCAGCCTTTTGACCGTACGCCCGGTAGGCCTTTTTAATATGGTCAATTTGTGCCTCAGTCCCCGTAAGCCCGACAATTGATGGGTGGAAAGCTTGAACAAATTCATCGATGACCGGCACGGTATCTCTGACCGGATCGATGGTAATAAAGACGGGCGTTACAGAATTCGCGTCATCGCCCAATTCATCCATGACCTGAGCAAAAGTCTGCATTTCTGTAGGGCACACATCAGGACAAAAGGTATAACCAAAGAAAATGAGCATCATTTTTCCTTGAAAATCTTTCTCGCTGACTGCTTTGCCTTTATTATTGACAGCCGTAAATTCACCGCCGATTTGCGGTGCGCCAACAATTATTCCGGAACGTCCGGATTTATTAGCACTTGGAATGATCCCCGTCAGGACCAATGCAGCAACAGTCACCCCAAAGACAACAAAAAGGGCAACCGCATAAGCGAATACTTTGTTCATGGTTTCACCTAAAAACAAGCAACCGGTTAATACCGGTCTATAAAATAGAAGAGACGCCACTTTTCATGGGACGTCATTGCGTCGTATCAAAGTTCAGACGAGGGGCGGTGCTCTAGGCGTAAGGTCATATTTGCGAAACGGCCGTAAAGAGACATCTCGATTAGAACCGGGCCCGGTTCTAGCGGCTAATAGATAGCGAAAGTCAAAAACATGTATCTTCGGCGTGGCAAGCAATTGCCCTTTACCGATTTGACATAAGGGACAGGTATTGCATTCTGCATGAAATTTTGTACCCGTATTTTCAATTACCTCTGAATTTAACCGAAGAAGTTCAATCCCATTTTTAGTACAAATCTCGACATACTCGCTAGCTTCGGCCGAAGCCATAAAGCCATGAGTTATAGGAGCTAAAAAATTAAAAAGGACAGCAACAAGCGCGAGAAAACTGAAAAGCTTACCAAGTGTTTTTTGGTGTGGATTTGAAGGCGCCGTTGTGCTCCTTCGATCCTCTATATTCTGCGCTATTGGAAACATGGCCGCACATTAATTCACCCGTCTGTGCACAGCAAGAGTATTATAGGAATTTCGCGGTTTTTTCAAAATTTGCCGCCCAGCTATTCTGGCGATATAGTGCAAGTGATTGGGGAGTATGAATTAATAAAATTTGATTGCGAGAATGATTGACTTCAAACAATTGTGCCGATAGATTATCTTTCAAATAAAAAATTAGGTACCATACTAAAATTCAGTATTTATACGGTCTAACAGCTATATGAGTGTATTCTTTGCGAAACGATTTTTGACTTTTCTCGCAACCTTGGTTGGTGCGTCGATTGTCATCTTTATCGTTATGGAAATTTTGCCCGGTGATCCCGCCCTTGTTATTTTAGGGGTGGATGCAACTGACGAAGCCGTCTTGGCCCTCACCAAAGAGCTTGGCCTTGATCGCCCGGCGTTGGAGCGCTATTTCAGCTGGATATCGGGGATGATGCAGGGCGACCTTGGCATTAGCTACGCCTACCGCGTCCCTGTGTGGGAACTGGTTGAAGGTGCCCTTAAAATCACTATTCCTCTTGCAATCCTCGCCATGACTTTAAGTGTTATTTTAGCCTTGGTTATTGGGTTATATGCGGCTGCTAATCATAACAAAATTGGCGATGTCTCGTTAATGGGTTTTAGTCAATTGGGAATTTCAGTACCAAATTTTTGGCTAGCGATCCTTTTGATTTTGTTCTTCGCAGTTAATCTACGGTGGTTACCTGCCGGCGGTTTCCCCGGTTGGGAAGAAGGGATTTGGGCCTGCTTTAAAGCCTTGATATTACCAGCTCTTGCCCTTGCTACGGTTCAAGGGGCTATGCTCGCACGCATAACTCGTTCTTCTGTTTTGGAAGTATTCCGGGAAGATTATGTGCGAACAGCACGGGCAAAAGGCCTTAGTCAGCGTAGAACCCTTTGGGGACATGTCCTTCGAAATTCCATGATACCGGTCCTCACGGCTATGGGGTTTCAGTTCGCGAACCTTTTGGCGGGAACTGTTGTTATAGAAAACGTATTTCACATTCCGGGCCTTGGTTCCACCGTCCTAAAAGCCATCAACAATCGAGACACTATCGTTGTTGAAAATGTCGTTCTTTTGCTCGCTGGCATGGTCGTCCTCACAAATTTTGTTGTCGATCTTCTATATGCCGTTATCGACCCTAGACTGAAGGCGCATGATATATGAGCCGGCCCTCCTCACAATCCTTCGTAAGCCGTTGCCTTAATAGCCGAAGTTTCGTTGTCGGCGGCCTTATGACCGGTTTCTTGCTTAGCTGCGCCATCATATCCTTATTTTGGACACCGGGAGAGGTCTACGACATCACCATTGCGGATCGGTTTTTCGCTCCGTCTGCAAGCCACTGGTTTGGCACGGATCAGTTTGGGCGGGATATCGTATCTCTGCTTATGACCGGCACACAAAACTCGATTACTGTGGGCGTCGTTGCTGTATCAATCGGGCTATTTACCGGTGTCACGTTGGGACTTACGGCATCGGCCCAGCGCGGTTGGGTAGAAGAATTGATTATGCGGCTCAGCGACTTCTCCTTCGCTTTTCCCGCCATTCTCTCCGCCATCATGATTACAGCAATCCTTGGCCCCGGAGGCGTTAATTCCATCATTGCAATTGGAATATATAATGTTCCGGTCTTCGCGCGACTAACCCGTGGTACTGCCAATGCTATCTGGACCCGTGAATATGTCATGGCAGCACGGGCTGCTGGCAAGGGCAAATTCCGCATCACGCTGGAACATGTGCTTCCTAACATCCGTTCCATCATCATTGTGCAGATTACAATCCAATTTGCCATCGCAATTTTGGCAGAAGCGGCCCTCTCTTATCTTGGACTTGGCACGCAACCGCCCAACCCCTCGTGGGGACGAATGCTCAATGAAGCGCAGAGTTTGATGTTCTTCCAACCCATGCAGGCGATATATCCCGGAGTGGCAATTGCCCTTGCGGTGTTCGGCCTTAATCTGCTGGGTGATGGACTTCGCGATGTACTGGATCCCCGTTTAAGCAGGAAACGTTGATATGGCCCTTTTAGAGGTAGAAAATCTGAACGTGGACCTTTCAACGGCTATGGGTCCTGCGCGCGCCGTTCGAAATCTGAATTTAACTTTGGATAGAGGCCAATCTCTAGGCATCGTTGGGGAGAGTGGCTGCGGAAAGTCCATGACAGCCTTGGCCTTGATGGGGTTACTACCAGAAAATGCAGTAACAACCGGAGAGATACGATTGAGCAACGAAAATTTGCTCAAAAAATCTGAACGCGATCTATGTTCAATTCGCGGAAATCGTATGGCCATGATTTTTCAGGAACCCATGACTTCCCTAAACCCAGTCCACTCAGTTGGGCGACAGATCATGGAACCCTTACGTTTACATCGCGGATTATCAAAAACGGATGCGAAAAAGAAAGCGCTTCAATTAATGGATCGCGTGGGCATTCCCAATCCTGAAGAACGCATCGCTAATTTCCCTCATCAACTCTCTGGTGGGCAACGCCAACGGGTGATGATTGCTATCGCCCTTTCCTGCGAGCCTGACATCCTTATTGCGGATGAACCGACAACCGCCTTAGACGTGACCATACAGGACCAAATTCTAGAGCTTATCCACAATCTTGTCGCTGAAGAAGGCATGGCCCTGATTTTAATTTCCCATGACCTTGGCGTTATTGCTGAAAATACGGAAAAAGTAGCGGTTATGTATGGCGGTACAGTTGTTGAAAGCGGTGCCACAGACCAGATTTTTGGTCAACTATCGCACCCTTACACTCAAGGGCTTTTCGCCGCCATGCCAAAACTGGGCATGAGCCGCAACAAGCGCCTTACAACTATTCCCGGAACTGTCCCTGATCTCGTAAACTTACCATCAGGCTGTACCTTTACCGACCGGTGCCCACTGGCGAGCAACATCTGCAAAGAAACCACCCCACCGATTGAGGAACTCGGCCCCGCCCATACTGTCGCCTGCCATAACCTCAAAAAAGCAATTGAGGCCAGAAGCACGGGGTTATACGAATGAGTAAAACTGTTCTGGAAGTCACCGATTTAGTCCGTCACTACCCCCTGCCCAAAGAAGGTATCTTTGCACCGCAGCGTTATGTGTACGCTTTGAACGGTGTCAGCTTCAAAGTGGAAAAAGGCAAAAGTTTTGGCATTGTTGGGGAAAGTGGATGCGGAAAGTCCACTCTTGCCCGGAACATAATGGCGTTAGAACCTACAGACGAAGGATCCGTAAAAATACTAGGGAATGAAGTCGTCGGCCGAAGTTTCAATGAACTTCGCCCCCTACGGCAGCATTTCCAAATGGTATTTCAAGACCCCTTTGGATCCCTTGACCCCCATCATACGGTTGGTCGCATTGTAGCTGAACCGCTCACTGCCCTTGAGTCCATAAGTTCCGCAGACAAAAAAAATCGCGTTGCAGACGTTCTCAGCTCCGTCGGTTTAAAACCCACTGATATAACAAAATACCCACACGAATTTTCCGGTGGGCAGCGTCAACGTATCGCTATTGCGCGGGCCCTTATCACACGCCCCGCCCTCATCGTTGCAGACGAGCCTGTATCAGCCTTAGACGTATCCGTTCAAGCCCAAGTGCTTAATCTATTGCGGGATTTACAAGACAGCTTCGGTGTCACTTATATGTTCATTAGTCATGATTTGGCTGTGGTTGAATATCTCTGTGATGAAGTGGCTGTCATGTATTTAGGATCTATTGTTGAAAAGGGGAAAACAGAAGATCTTTTCGCAAATCCAGCCCATCCCTACACTCGAATTTTGCTAGACGCAGTTCCAAAGCCGACGGCAGGAAAAAAACGGGAAAGAATTCGCCTAACAGGAAACGTCACGGGGCAGACAGAGCGTCGCGCCGGTTGCCCTTTTCAGGATCGCTGTCCAATGGCGGCCGAGAGATGTAAAACGGAGGCGCCCCAATTACAAGAAGTGGCACCTGAACATCTTGCCGCCTGTCATTTCTCAGACGAGTTGCTTAAAAAAGCCGCGACGGTTTAAGACGCGAACATTTGAGCTGAAAAGGATTT
>JAESSA010000030.1 GCA_016764355.1 Sneathiella sp.
CCGGGTCTTTGGTCAATGCATGAAAGGCCATCGTCTCGAAAATAGACTGGTGCTTGCAGGCAACCAGTGCTGCGCCATCCGGTAAATTCTCCTGACCTCGAACTTCAACTTTAAGGCCGCAAATGGCTTTCATTAAAAATAGGATACCATTCGTCCAGGCCGTTTGTCCCCGAACGATCCAAATCTTGTCTAAAGCAAGCATTGGTAAAAATGCCAAATTCATGACTACAGTCCAGATCCAAAAGCAGATAAAGAATATAATCGATCTGATAACTATCACGTGATGTCTCCGTCCATAACGAACTGTTCAAGTCTGGCCCTTATGAGGCTGACTAAATATTTGTTGAATTCTGCAGCTAGCACATAGGTAACAAATGGGTTTTTCCACCAGGTTTCCAATTTTAAAGGATCTGATCTGGATGCGACCGCATAAAGTGATTTGCGCGGCATTTTTCGCTTTAGTTCAATGAGGCTTCTGGGCATATGATAGGCGCTGGTGACGATGAGAAGCTCATCAAATTTGTGTTTGTTTGCCCAAAGAAAGGCTTCTTTCGCATTGCCAACGGTATCCCTGGCTTTGCGTCCAAGATCGACGCAGCACGTCATGATCTTGATGCTCTCCCCCATGGCAAGCCGCAATTGTTCCCGGCTGACATTTTTGTTCACACCAGAAATCAAGACCCGCTTTCCGGCCCCGGATTTAAGAAGATCAAATCCAACTTCCAAGCGTTTAGGGGTTCCTGTAAGGATGACTATCCCGTCTGCAGATTGTGAGTTAGAGAATTTCGGGCCAGTTACCTCTTGCACAAAAAACAAGAAAGCACCGACCCAAACAAAAGATAAGACCGCGAGGCATTTTAGCCACCTTGAAAAGGAATTCTTCATGTAGAAAACCGGCCTTCAAGTATGTAGTCCGTGGCCTGCGCCAAATTTTTTGCAACGGACACCGGCAGAAGGTCCGGCTCAAACCCATCTTGTTGTGTTGCTGTTCCTTTTCCGGTTTGCACCAAAATACGATGGCAACCGGCTTTTGCCGCCGCTTGAATGTCCCGCTTGGTATCACCGATCAGAACCGTATTACGGGGCTTGTAGCGAAACATTGCCATTGCTGAGTAGAACATGCCCGCGCCGGGTTTTCGGTTTTCGGTGGCTTCCCACGGGGCGTCGGGCGCAAAAAATATATGGTCAATCTTACCGCCAACCGCTGCCAGCGACTGCAAGAGTTTTCCATGAATATTGGTAAGGGTTTCGGTCGTAATAATACCGCGGCCAATACAAGACTGGTTGGTGACAATTGCCACAAGATGCCCATGAGTGTTGAGGGCGGCAATAGCTTTTAATGCACCGGGGATGAAAATCAATTCATCCGGCGTCTTTACAAAATCAGTCCGGTCTTCGTTAATAACACCGTCTCTATCAAGCAATACTAGCACGCTACATCATCCGCTTGAGTGAACCCATTACAATCCAACGCACCGTTCCCATAGTCAAAAGTGCGACAAGAAAGGGTAACATTGCCAAAGCTATCCAACCTTCGAATATCATTGTTGGTGCTGTGATTAAACTAGCTTCTAGTTGGCTCGTTAGAAAGCCTAAAATTTGCATCACCAAAACAGCAATCAACAAACCCGGTAGGGCTCCCAAAAAACTGAGTTTAGCAAAATAGTTTTGAAATTGGCGCGCAATATACGTGTCCTTCGCCCCGGTGAGGTGTAGCACTTCAATTATTTCTTGATGCATCACCATACCTGTCCGGGCGGCGAAAATAACAATAATGACTGTAGTTATACCAATTATAAACATTATGGCGGCGGCAAGGAGTTGAACGGATCTTGCCAGTGTAATCATTTTATTGAGCCAAGGACGATGGGTATTCAATCTGGCGCCGGGAACTGTATCGCTCAGTTTTTTCGCTGTGGCGACTAAATCAAGGGCACTTCCCTCTGCAATAGTAACTTCTATGAGTCGAGGTAGAGGAAGGTCTTTTACGACGTCAGCACGTCCAAGGTAAGGTTCTAGAAGTTTCGCTGATTCTTCTAAACTTAAAGGGCGCACTTTTTCAACTCCGGGGAAAGTGCGGAGGAAATCGACCGTAATTTTGACCTTCTTATCCAGTTTTCGGGGGGCTTCATATTCAATTTCAACAGTGAGATTTCCGCTCACTGCGGTAGACCAGTTTTCAACTGCTGAATGGATAGAAAAAAGCCCGGCCAAGGCCAGAGCCGCCAGAAAGACCATGGATGAAATAACGATCGGGAGATATCGGCTCGATGCATCTTTCTCCAATTGGAGTTCATTTGATCTACCAAAAAACTGAATCACAAACTACTCCGATGATACTGGTCGAGATATTCGTCAGAACGACTGCTATAAAGTGTACTGTCCTTCAAATACAGAACTGGGTTTGAAAAACGTTTTATCAGTCCAAGGTCATGGGTGGCAATGACAACCGTTGTGCCCAGTTTGTTCAACTCTTGAAATAGATGCATAAGCCGAAGTCCCATTTCTGGGTCCATACTGCCCGTTGGCTCATCTGCTATAAGAAGCTGAGGTCTGTTGATGACTGCACGAGCAATGGCGACCCGTTGTTTTTCGCCGCCAGACAAGGTTGGAGGCTTAGCATCAACCTGAGGGCCAAGGCCTACCCAATCGAGCAGTTCTGTCACATGTTTGTAAATTTGTTCTTCATCTGCGCCTGCGATTCGAAGTGGCAAGGCGACGTTGTCCAAGGTGGAAAGGTGGTTTAGAAGCCGGAATTCTTGAAAGACTACGCCAATTTTACGGCGAAAAGCCGGTAAATCTTCGCGTTTGAGGCTATTCACTTCTTGGCCAAATAAGGTCAGGAGGCCGCGACTTGGTCTATGGGAGAGAGCGAGTAATTTGAGGAGAGAGCTCTTGCCGGCGCCAGTTGGGCCCGTCAGGAAATGAAAAGACCCAGGCGCTAAATGTAGATTTATATCTCTTAGAACTTCGGGGCCCATGCCATATCGCATCCCCACATTTTCAAACCTGACCAAGCAACCCTCCTAGAAAATTCTACCGTATAGGATAAACTAAAGTAGATTTATCGGCTAGTCTTGTGCATGTTCCTTCAAATGCCTATAAAAAAGAATGATTAACTTGTAGAGCGATTGTTCCCTACCCATGATATTAACTTGTTCAACCTGTTCAACCCGCTATTTGATTGATCCTGCCTCTGTTGGAGCTGCGGGGCGAACAGTGAAGTGCGCTAAATGTGGACACAAATGGAAAGAATATCCGCCGTCTGATTTGCCAAAACAGGTAGCAGATGATGAAGGTTTTGCGATCCCGTCTGAACCTGCGCCGGCCTTTGCTGGTAACGGGATGAGCATTGAAGAGATGACAACTGCGCCCACCCGGAAGGTACGACCAGTTGCTCAGACGAAAAAAAGCCGAGGTTGGTTGGGGTGGCTGATATTTGTTTTCCTGCTGGGGGGAATCGGTGCCGGTGGTTTTTACGGGAAGCAATATGTGGTGCAGTTTTGGCCCGCAACGGCTAAGATGTACCAAGCCCTGAAAATAGATGTGAAAACGACCAATACACTTGGGTTGGAAATACGAGAACTCAAAACAAAATCAGTTCTTGAAAATGGTGTTGTTCATTTAACGGTAACCGGCAAGGTGGTGAATTTAACCGCAACGCCGCGTCCAATTCCTCGGATTTCTATCAGGCTTGTCGATGGAAATGGGGATCATGTGTATAGTTGGAGTATGGTGGTTGATCAGGAAAATGTTGAGCCATGGGGAAGTGCTGAATTTTCTTCCAGCATGAAGCAACCGCCTGAAGAGGCAAAGCATGTAAAAGCAGATTTAATTGCCCCAAAAAAGGCAACTTCGGAAAGTAAACATTAATTAGTCGGATATTGGCGCGAAAAATTGCGATGCGTATCTTAGATATTGGAGAATGAAATGGCTGCTTCAGAGCCAATTGTGGAAGTATTATTTTCGAGCGCTGATATCTCAACGCGGAATACAGAACTTGCCGAAGAAATTGCAAAGGACATGGGGTCAGACATCCTTGTCATTGCGGTGCTGAAGGGGAGTTTTGTTTTTGCAGCCGACCTTATTCGCGCATTGCATTATGCCGGTGTTCGTCCGCAAATTGATTTTATGGCACTATCTTCGTACGGTGATAAGACAATCAGCAGCGGTACTGTTGTTATAACCCGCGATATCGTTGACACCGTAAAGGGGCGTAAAGTTCTCCTTATCGATGATATTCTGGAATCTGGCCGGACAATGGAATTTGCGGCTAATGAATTGTTGGAGCGGGGGGCCGCGGAAGTTAAGACTTGCCTGATGCTGGATAAAAAAGAAAAACGGATTGTTGATTTCCAAGCCGATTTTGTTGGATTTGACTGTCCTGACTTATTTGTTATTGGCTATGGATTAGATTTTGCGCATTATTATAGGGAATTGCCGTATATTGGTCATATCGTAGACGAATAGTTTCTTGATTTGGGGGGGGAATGGCGAAAATACTAGTCGCAGAGGATGAAGCGGCACTCCGTGAGTTTGTTCAACGGGCATTGACGCACTATGGGCACAACGTTGTCGCTGTCCGGGATGGTGCCGAAGCTTTGTTGGAAATGCAGAGGGACGGTACTTATGACCTTGTCCTGACAGATATTGTGATGCCGATTATGGACGGCATCGCACTTTCTCTGAAAATAGCCAAAGACTATCCCCAAATAAAGATATTGCTCATGACCGGATATGCCGCTGAGAGACAACGGGCGCATAATCTTGACGATTTGATTCATGATGTCATCTCCAAGCCTTTTACGCTTACAGATATCTGCGATAAAGTTGAAGAAGCTCTGGCGTCCAATGGGCAATCTGCCGAGCCTGTTTCAGCTAAAGATTTTGGGCTCATCGAAAAAGATTAACCCCTTGCCGTTATGTCTGATTTTGGTTGAATATAAGGCCTTGGTCTGATACCGGTTAGATACAAATACGCGCGAATCCCTTGCGCAAATAAAAAAACAAAAACAAAGAAAGGGACTCATTGACTATGTCGATAAATGGTAAAGCCTATATCGCCGGTGCATTTGAGCATCCAACACGAAAAGCGATCGATAAGTCTCTCGCACAGCTTCATGCCGAATGCGCTAAAGGTGCCTTGGAAGATGCTGGTCTGACCAAAGATGATGTGGATGGATATTTCTGCGCTGGAGATGCGCCTGGTTTAGGCCCGCTTTCACTTGCTGATTATATGGGCTTAAAACTCCGACATATAGATAGCACCGAGACGGGTGGATCATCGTATCTTATTCATGTAGCTCATGCGGCAGAGGCTATTGCGCTTGGTAAGTGTAAAGTCGCTTTGATTACTTTGTGTGGACGTCCGCGCGCCGAAGGTATGGCCACCGGAACAGCGCCTAGAAGCTATGGGGCAGGAACACCTGATATTGCGTTTGAGTATCCCTATTCGCCAACGGTCGTGAATATGTATGGTATGTGCGCCAAACGGCACATGCACGAATTTGGCACAACAAGTGAGCAACTGGCCTGGATCAAAGTGGCGGCATCTCATCATGCTCAACACAATCCCAATGCCATGCTTCGGGATGTGGTAACTGTTGAGGATGTGGTGAACTCCCCGATGATCTCTGATCCGCTTCATCGGCTTGATTGCTGCGTAATTAGTGATGGTGGCGGTGCGTTGGTTGTGGTTGCTCCTGAAATTGCGCGTTCTTTGAATCGTCCACTTGTGAAAATTAAAGGCGCTGGTGAAGCACTAAAACACCAAATGGGTGGTCGTGTTGATCTTACTTATTCTGGTGCGGCTTGGTCTGGGCCGACGGCTTTTGAAGAAGCGGGCGTTAAGCCATCTGATATTAAATATGCTTCCATTTATGACAGCTTTACCATCACGGTTTTGATGCAGCTTGAAGACCTTGGTTTTTGTGCCAAGGGGGAAGGCGGTAAATTCGTGTCGGACGGCAATCTGATTTCAGGTGTCGGAAAACTCCCCTTCAATACGGATGGTGGCGGGCTTTGTAATAATCACCCTGCCAATCGCGGCGGTATGACAAAAGTGATTGAAGCGGTTCGTCAATTGCGCGGAGAAGCGCATCCGGCTGTACAAGTGCCCAATTGTGACTTGGTTTTGGCCCATGGAACCGGCGGTTCCCTTGGTACGCGTCACGGCAGTGGTACATTGATTTTAGAGCGGGAGTAGAGATGATGTCAGAAAAAAGAATTATGGCAGCCCCTATTGCTGATCCAGAAACACAAGAATTTTGGGATGCGGTGAGAGACAGAAAATTTTTAGTTCGCTATTGCAACGCATGCAGTTCTCCTCATCATTATCCCCGTACGATCTGCCCGCATTGCGGCAGTGATGACACTTATTTTAAGGAAGCTTCCGGTAACGGTGAAATTTATTCCTTTAGTGTTATGCGGAGAGTTCCGATCCCTTATGTGATTGCATATGTGACGTTAGAGGGTACAGATATATCCATGATGACCAATATTGTGGATTGTGACTTTGACAGTTTGTCCATTGGACAAAAAGTGAAGATGGTCTTTTCTGAAAGTGAAGGGGACGGACCACCGCTCCCGACTTTTGCGCCAGCATAAAAACAAAATAAACATGGCAAAATAACAAAAAGGAAAAGAGTCATGAAGAATCCTATGAGTATGGACGGCAATAATGTGGTCATCACTGGGGCTGGACAAGGTGTCGGTGCTGCGGTTGCGGAACTTGTTGTTGAACTTGGCGGTAAAGCTATCCTTGTTGATGTTAAAGGCGAGGAGCTAGAGCAGGTTGCCGATAAGTTGGGTCGCGAAAACACAGACATATATGTTGGAAGTGTAACGGATCCCAAATTTATTGAAAATATGGTTCACACAGCCGTTGCTAAAAATGGGGCCATTAATGGCCTTGTGAATAATGCCGGAATTATCCGTACTGCCATGATCGACAAAATGTCCATGGAATATTGGAATCAAGTCGTTGATGTTAATATGACCGGCGTATTTATTTGCTTGCAAGCGGTTGGCCGTCACATGCGTGAACGCATTAAAGAGGGGGATAAGTCGTTGGCTTCCATCGTTAATGTGTCTTCTGTTGCCGGACGTCGCGGATCCATCGGGCAGATCAATTATGCGGCTGCTAAATCCGGTGTTCTCGGTATGACGATGACCGCTGCAAAAGAATGGGGTAAGTCAGGAATTCGAGTGAATAGTGCTTGTTTCGGCGTTGTGGCGACCGAAATGACAGAAGTTGTTCGTTCTGAAAAGTTCCGGGATACTTACATGGAGCAAGTGGCCTTGAAGCGTTTCTCCGATCCTGAAGAAGTCGCTAAAGGCGTTGTTTTCATGCTTTCAGATGCAGCAAGCTATGTGACTGGCCAGCATATTTCCATTGATGGCGGTATGCATATCGGATTTTAGAAAGTGATCCCTCCGATTACGATTTCCTGTCTATGGGGCTGGGTTTTGTAATCGGAGGAACTTACGTTTTTTCAAATATAAAATAATTCGTATATGCGAATGAAAAGTGCTTTTTTTGTCATGCAGTTGAAATTTTCGACTGTTTAAGCTGCTCTTTTTGTGATTTCTTTCAATACGACTTGCATCCTGCAAATTTTGTGTCATAGGGTGTGTCAAACATAAATCCTTAAAATAACAATAATATTGGATGTGTTTTCTGTTTCGCTTGGGGAAGGCGTGCAGGGATATGGGGAAATCGTATTTGTTACTTATATTGTGACAGCAGGAAGCAGGAGGAGAGGGCCTAATGGAATATTTTGTTCAGCAGCTGATAAACGGTATCACGCTGGGTTCCATTTACGGGTTAATAGCTATCGGTTACACGATGGTATATGGCATCATCGGAATGATTAATTTCGCCCACGGCGATATCTTTATGGTGGGGTCATTTGTTGCCTTAATAGTGATAACAGCATTGGGGCTGACGGCTTCGTCAGGGATAGGTATTATTTTTGCCTCTCTAATTTTGGTTCTGTTATGCGCAATGGTGGTCTCGTCCGCCTTTGGGTGGACGGTTGAACGATTGGCTTACAGGCCGCTGCGCGGATCTTTCCGCTTAGCGCCGTTAATCACAGCCATCGGTATCTCCATAGTGCTTCAAAATTACATTCAAATCGCACAAGGCGCACGGGTTAAACCTTTGCAGCCTATATTCTCAGGTGGATACACACTGATGGGTGGAGGGGAGAGCGGTGCTTTCCTTGTCCAGATTTCAAATATCCAAATTATGATTATCAGTGTGACTTTTGTTCTGATGGCAATTTTTTCTCTAATCATTGCAAAAACATCGTTGGGGCGGGCACAGCGGTCGTGTGAGCAGGACCGGAAAATGGCATCGCTTCTCGGCATTAACGTGGATAGAACGATCTCCTTGACTTTTGTCATGGGCGCAATGCTTGCCGCAGTCGCAGGTTTGATGTTCTTGCTTTATTACGGTGTGATTGATTTCTATATTGGCTTTGTTGCCGGTGTTAAAGCCTTTACCGCCGCCGTATTGGGCGGTATCGGGTCATTGCCGGGGGCTATGCTTGGTGGTTTGCTCATTGGTTTGATTGAGACCTTTTGGTCTGCTTATTTCTCCGTGGAATATAAAGACGTCGCCGCATTTTCGATGCTTGTAATCGTGTTGATCTTTTTACCGCAAGGTCTTCTTGGCAAGCCGGAGGTCGAAAAAGTATAATGACAGATGTCTCACAAAACACGACTGGTGCATTCGCTCGGCTGGATTTTGGTGCAATCACTAAAGACCTGCTCGTAACCCTTTTCTTAGGCTTGGTCATTTTTGGAACGACCGTTGGTTTTAAGACAAAAACTTCTGTCGGGGGTTTGACCATTGAAACTCATATGGTAACTGCGGCAATTCTGATCGCAATTATCGTTGGTGGCAGGTTGGTTCTATGGATGACGTTGTGGAGCCGTCCTGCGGGTCAGTCAAAGTCCATTATCCCAGATGGGGTAAAAACAGCGCTTTCCAGTAAGATGGGATTACTCGGGAAATATTTCGGACCCATTATGCTTGTCTTTGCCGTCATGTTTCCGTTCCTGCCAACGACGGATCGTTACTTGCTTGATCTAGGTATTCTGGTACTCACTTATGTGATGCTTGGCTGGGGACTGAATATTGTGGTGGGCCTTGCCGGTCTTCTTGACCTTGGATATGTGGCCTTTTACGCGATCGGCGCTTATTCGTACGCTTTGCTTGCGCATTATTTTGGTTTTTCTTTTTGGGTATGTCTTCCCCTTGCCGGTATTCTTGCTGCTTTTTGGGGTCTTATACTGGGCTTCCCGGTTCTACGGCTTCGCGGGGATTATCTGGCAATCGTAACGCTGGCTTTTGGTGAAATTATTCGTGTGGTTTTGCTGAACTGGTATCAATTTACAGGTGGCCCGGATGGATTGTCCGGCATTCCAAGACCTACTTTCTTTGGTCTTGCCTTTAAGCGGGGCGAGGGAAATTTTGCTGATTACTTTGGTTTGGAATATTCAACCATTCACCGAATTATGTTTCTGTACTTCCTGATTTTGATTCTGGCCCTGATTACTAACTTTGTGACGAAGCGTTTACGTGGATTGCCGATTGGCAGATCTTGGGAAGCTTTGCGTGAAGATGAAATTGCCTGCCGGTCTCTTGGATTAAATACAACGACAATCAAACTGACAGCCTTTGCAACAGGCGCGATGTTTGCCGGTTTCGCAGGTTCTTTCTTCGCCACAAGGCAGGGCTTTATCTCTCCTGAAAGCTTTACATTTATCGAATCAGCGTTGATTCTGGCTATTGTTGTTTTGGGTGGATTGGGCTCTCAAATGGGTGTTGTTATCGCCTCCATTGCCATGATCGGTGGTTTTGAGATTTTCCGTGAAGCGGAACAGTTCCGAATGTTGATTTTCGGGTTGTCCATGGTGCTAATTATGGTTTGGCGTCCGCGCGGCTTGATCTCAACACGGGAACCCACGATATTCCTCAAGGAGAAGAAAGGCGTCTCCTCGGATATGGTCGCGCAAGGGGAGGGACACTGACATGACAAATTCAAATGACACTGTTTTACTCTCCATTGAACATCTAAGTATGCGGTTTGGCGGTCTTCTGGCTGTAAATGATTTATCCTTCGATGTGAAGCACGGTGATATCACGGCACTAATCGGACCAAATGGTGCGGGTAAGACCACAGTTTTTAACTGTATTACCGGTTTTTATAAGCCTACTGTCGGTCGTGTAACAGCCCATCATGAAGATGGGTCGAAACATCTTCTCGAGCGAATGGATGATTTTAAAATTCCACAAGTCGCGAAAGTGGTTCGTACTTTTCAAAATATCCGTCTTTTTGGGGGAATGACAGTTCTCGAAAACTTAATGGTCGGGCAACATCATCCCCTAATGGAGGCTTCCAAATTCTCTATTGGTGGAATATTTGGGATCAAGGGCTATCGCGACGCTGAAAAAGAAGCGATGGAAATTGCTGAATATTGGATGGAGAAAACGGGCCTTACGGAACGGGCTGACGATGCCGCCGCTGATTTACCTTATGGTGAACAGCGGATGCTGGAAATTGCAAGAGCCATGTGCACAGGTCCAAAACTTCTCTGTTTAGATGAGCCCGCGGCCGGTCTAAATCCTCGGGAATCGGACGTGCTGAACAAATTATTGTTGTTCATTCGGAAGGAGAGGGATACCGGTATTCTTTTGATCGAGCATGATATGAATGTGGTGATGGGAATTTCCGATCATATTGTGGTTCTGGATTATGGTGAGAAGATTGCTGATGGAACACCGGAAGAAATCCGAAATGATCAAAAAGTGATTGCAGCTTATCTCGGTGTCGAAGATGACGAAGTGGATGAGGCTGAAGAGATCATAGAAGCAACATCAGCTGGATCAGCGGATAAGGGGGCGTCATAATGGAAAACCAACCGCTGCTTCAAGTAAAGAATGTTGAAACATTCTACGGGAAAATTCAGGCCCTTAGAGGTATTGATCTCGATGTATATAAAGGTGAAATTGTCACGTTGATCGGTGCCAATGGTGCTGGTAAGTCCACTTTAATGATGACTATTTGCGGGACACCTCAGGCGTCAAGTGGGCAGATTATTTATGATGGCGAAGACATTACAAAGACACCAACCCATGAAATTATGCGAAAGGAAATTGCGCAATCTCCCGAAGGACGGCGTATTTTCCCACGCATGACTGTGCAGGAGAATCTGTTGATGGGGGCCGCCGTATCAGACCCTAAATATCTTGAAGAAGATTTTGCGCGGGCGTTTGAGCTGTTTCCAAGGCTCAAAGAGCGCCGGGATCAACGGGGAGGAACTCTTTCGGGTGGAGAGCAGCAGATGCTGGCGATTGCCCGTGCTTTGATGGCGAGACCGAAACTTCTGCTTCTTGATGAACCTTCTCTTGGCCTGGCCCCGCTTGTGGTTAAACAGATCTTTAAAGTTATTAAGGAGCTGAACAAAAACGAGGGGCTCACGGTCTTTTTGGTGGAACAAAATGCGTATCATGCTTTGAAACTTGCTGATCGAGGTTATGTGATTGTGAACGGCGTGATAACGCTTACAGGAACAGGGAAAGAGCTTTTGGCGAAAGAAGAAGTGCGTGCAGCTTATCTGGAAGGGGGGGCACACTGATGGGACTCGTTTGGGAAAATAGTTTTACGGTGTTTTTCTTCCTGACCGTATTAATCGGTGGCGGGGCAGCCTATATGACCGGGCGCTCGTTAGCTGAGAAATGGCGCTCAATAAAACTGCCGATCTTCTACATGCTTTTATTGGGAGCAGCTGTAAGGTTTTTTAACTTCGCTCTTTTTGAAGGAACCTTGCTATCATTCCAGTACTATTTAGCGGATACGATCGTTTTGATCGCAATAGCCTTAATCGGCTATCGATTGATGAGGGTTGGACAAATGGTTTCACAATATCCGTGGCTTTATGTACGACAAGGGCCTTTTGGATGGCGTGAGAAATCGAAGATTTAAGGAGCCTATACTAAAAATCAGGCTTTTTGAGTGAAATTACCCTTTGCAATTCCACATTGAATACGGAATGATCTTTGCAGGGTAATTTGAGACATCTATAAACTTGGGAGACAAACAGATGAAAAAATATTTACTCGCGGCAACAATGTTGTCAGCAGGCATGATGATGGCATCAAGTGGCGCTTGGGCTGACATCCAAATCGCAACAGCAGGTCCAATGACCGGCCAGTATGCAAGCTTTGGTCAACAGATGAAAGCCGGCGCTGAGCAAGCTGTTAAAGACATTAACGCTGCTGGCGGTGTGAATGGCGAAAAGTTGGTTTTGACCGTTGGTGATGATGCTTGCGATCCAAAGCAAGCTGTGGCTGTTGCCAATCAGATGGTGTCTAAGGGCGTTGTCTTTATGGCAGGCCATTTCTGCTCAGGTTCTTCTATTCCAGCATCCAAGGTTTATGAAGAAGAAGGAATCATTCAGATTTCTCCAGCTTCTACAAATCCAAAATTGACCGATGAAGGTGGACCAAATGTTTACCGTGTTTGTGGTCGTGATGACCAGCAAGGACTCGTAGCCGGTGCTCTTCTTGCAAACGAGTTCAAAGGAAAGAACATCGCGATCCTGCATGACAAGACTGCGTATGGTAAAGGTCTTGCAGACGAGACGAAAAAAGCTATGGAAGCTGCTGGCGGTTCATCCAAAATGTATGAAGCCTATACAGCGGGTGAAAAAGACTACACAGCACTTGTTTCTAAAATGAAAAAAGAAGCAATCGATGTCGCCTATGTTGGTGGTTACCATACAGAAGCAGGTCTTATTGTTCGTCAGATGCGTGATCAAGGCATGAAAACACAGCTCATCTCTGGTGATGCTTTGGTGACAAATGAATATTGGTCCATCACTGGTTCTGCTGGTGAAGGTACGTTGATGACTTTCTCTCCTGATCCACGGAAAAATCCTGGTGTGAGTGAATTGGTTGCAACTTTCCGCGCAAATGACATTGAGCCTGAAGGCTATGTTCTCTACACTTATGCCGCTGTTCAAGCATGGGCGCAGGCTGCAACCGCAGCCAAGTCAACAGATCTTGAGCCTATTATGAAAGCCCTGAATTCAGGTACTTTCAAAACAGTTTTGGGTGACCTTGGTTTCGATAACAAAGGCGACGTAAAACTTCCAGGTTATGTTTGGTACGAATGGAAAGATGGCAAGTACGACTACCGCTAAGTCGTAAGCTATTTTAAAGACAGAAGCCCTGCGGGAGAAATCTCGCGGGGCTTTTTTTTCGGCGTTTTTCTGGAGTGGGGTTTATTTTTATACACAAAATCTTCAGAAATCTGTCGAAAACGCAAACTTATTAGTGGATTATTTGGGGGGTGTTGGTATTCACGGTTCGGTCGTCGATCTACATTTTACATGAAGATCGGATGGTGCCCCTGGCCTGACTCGAACAGGCACGCCCTATGGACAACAGATTTTGAATCTGTCGCGTCTACCGATTCCGCCACAGGGGCATCCCGTGGAATTAGCTGCACTATACTGATGATTTTTGCCGGGTCAATAGACCATGTAAAGGAAAAATCACTTTAAAGAAAATATATTGCAGCCTTCACTATTCCAGTGTCGTTAAAATGGTATAGCCGGAACCTCGTACAGACTTGATCATCTGTGGCTGGGTTTCATCCATTTCAAGTTTCTGCCGTAATCTGCGGACTAAGGCATCAATATTTCTGCTATTTTCTTTCAGTTCTTTGTTGAAGATTTTCTGGCTCAGTTGATCCCGCTCTACGGGCTGTCCAGGGTTTTCCAACAATACGCGCAGTAACTGGAATTCAGCCATAGTCAAGGGGACGTCAGATCCATTGGGTGCTGCGAGTTTGTGATGCGGTAAATCCAGCGACCATCCAGAGAAAACAACTTGTGACTTCAACCCATCCAAATTATTTGATCCGTCAGAGCCGCGGGTAGTCCGGCGTATGACGCTTTTTATGCGTGCCAATAGTTCCCGGCGATTATAAGGCTTTGCCACATAGTCATCAGCCCCCATTTCAAGGCCAATAATAAGATCGACACTTTCCCCTTTTCCTGTGAGGATAATGACGCCTACATTTGATTTTTCCTTAAGGTATCGGGTGAGACTGAGGCCATCTTCACCAGGCAGCATTAAATCCAACAAAACCAGATGGAAACTTTCTCTGGAAAATATTTGTCGCATTTCTTCCGCGTTACCTGCCTCTACAACCGTATACGCTTCTTTCTCAAGAGTAGTGCGTAATATTTGGCGCAGTTCAGGCTCGTCATCTACTATCAGAATCTTCTGCTTCATAGTTGGCGTCTCGTCCTTTATTGACTGAGTGACCTCTGGGTCAGTTTAAGGTTTGGTCTAACATTATGTAACAATAAAGTTACCTTATCAAGAGAGTCTAAAAATAAAGTAATATAACAAAAAGGCAACTTCTTACTGTTTAACAATGATTTACAAAAGTGTTTTCAATAAGACTCTTGCAGAGAACAAGGCTGATCTCTTATGGTGCAAACCCGTAAACAGACAAACCATAAGGCCAACTAATATGCTCCGACGCCTATATGATTACACTATGGGGCTCGCATCCAGACCGCAAGCAAAGACTTTTCTGGGCGGGATTGCATTTGTAGAAAGTTCGGTCTTCCCTATTCCCCCGGACGTTATGTTGATCCCGATGGTTCTTGCTAACCGTAAAGAAGCTTGGAAAATAGCGTTCATTTGCAGTGTTTTTTCTGTTTTGGGTGGAGTATTTGGTTATTTGATCGGAATCTTCTTCTTTGATCTTGTGGGCGGAGAGATTATTGAATTCTATGGATATACTGATAAATTCCTTCGCTTTACTGAGGCTTATGATGAGTGGGGTGTGTGGATTGTTGGCTTTTTTGGTCTGACACCTTTCCCCTATAAGGTCATCACAATTGCAAGCGGCGCGGCCAAACTCAATTTTGCAATCTTCATATTCGCATCAGTTCTATCGCGAAGTGCACGTTTCTTTCTTGTTGCATGGCTTTTACAGAAATATGGCGAGCCAATTCGATTGTTTATCGAAAAATATTTAGGGTTACTTACTGTCGCCTTTTTTCTCGTTCTATTTGGAACATTCGTTTTGCTCAGATATTGGGTGTAATGCGCTATAATTAGTGGATCATTTATGTCTTCTTTGTTTAAAAATTCTTTTTTAGTATCTCTGGCAGCAAGTATCGGCTCTTTGAGCTTTGTTTTTATCGCTCAATTTGGCTTTAATCTTCTGCCATGCGTTCTGTGTATCTATCAGCGTTGGCCTTATGCTCTTGTCATCGTCGTATCACTCGCTGGATTGGCTCTTGCCAAGAAAGTGGGAGAGAAATTATTTCAATTTGTGGTAGCTGCTGGATTTGCGGCCACTGCAGCTATTGGCGCATTCCATGTGGGCGTTGAACAGGGGTGGTGGGAAGGCCTTACGGGATGTGTCGCGGATACGTCACAAAGCCAGACCCTTGCTGAATTGAAATCTCAAATTATGAGTGCACCGTTGATTAAATGCGATGAAATTGCTTGGGAGCTTTTCGGAATATCCATGGCAGGTTATAATGCACTCTTCGCATCGGCTTTGGCGATCTTTATGATTTTGGCCATGTTTAAAATTAATACCCGGATTTAAGTAAATTGAACGAGGATGCTCAATGACTAAAGTTAATGGAAAACCGGTTCTGTCAAAAACAGGGGAGGGAAGACTACCTGGAGATCTGACAGCAAAAGAGCGGATTGAGCAAATATTGAGAGTCGATCATGCCGGTGAATTGGGCGCTGTTCGAATTTATGAAGGGCAATATGCTGTCCTGAAAAATTCTGAAGATGCAGCGACGATCCAACATATGAAAGAGCAAGAAGAGGTTCATAGAAAGAAGTTTGAGCAACTTCTGGGTGAACGCCGTGTGCGACCTACCCTTTTATCCCCTATTTGGAGTGTCGCCGGCTATGCATTAGGCGCGGGAACAGCGTTGCTAGGCAAAGAAGCCGCAATGGCTTGTACTGAAGCTGTCGAAGAGGTGATAGACGAGCATTATCAACATCAGCTTGAAGAACTTGGTGAAGATGAAGCGGAACTGAAAGCCGTTATCAAGCAGTTTCGAGATGAGGAAATTGAGCATCGCGATATCGCGCGGGCAAATGGAGCAGCTGAGGCGCCGGGTTATGAGTTGCTGACTACGGCGGTTAAAACAGGATCAAAACTCGCCATCTGGTTATCCACGCGAATTTGAATCCTGTTTATTGTGTTGTCTCTTACGGGAAATCACACCGTGTGGTCGCGATTGTTGCAAAGCTTTGTTTGCCGCTCAAAATACTGAAACGGTATTCACTATTTCCAAAGACGACGCTTTTATGAATGGGCAATGTGCCTTCAATTTTTTCAGATGCTCCGCCAAGTTTGGTGAAGACAATGCTGATGGGTTTTGAAGGATCATACCATGCTTCGGGTTTCCCTTCCGCATTTACCGTCGATACACCATCTCCGGAAACCGTAATGGAGCCATCAGCTAGGCTGATAGAATTCCCGATTTGCGAATAGAGTGGCGTATTCACGATAAATCGTTTTGATTCCGGAACGGCATCGCAATTTTGGTTGTTTTGTGCCAATTCGATTAGGGTAAGCAAGCGCCCAGGCTCTAAGCCCTCTTCTACGCGATTCTTGACCAGTTCGAGGATTTCGAGGGTTGCACCCGTTGGAATTTCATTCTCAAACTTGTCACGCCACGAGCGGGCTTCTGCCAAAGCGGAACTTTGCTTATCAACCGCTGCTCTTGTTTGCCCTTGAAGGTTGTCATTTTCATGAGTGAGCTGGCGGACTTGATCTTCAACGATAGAAACGCGCAAGTCAGCTTGAGCTTGACCTTCAAAATACCCATAAGCGCCAGCGGCACTTAGCAAAAACAAATAAAACATTACTTTCAGGAAACTATTGCGGCGCTCACGAGAGCGCTTTTTTGCTGAAAGGCCTAATCCATAACTCATGTTCAATCACATCTGGAGATAAATAAAGGGAAACTCTTCTCAAGTTTTACCGACTGGTTCAAAGAAACGCAAGTGAGGAGAAAGTAAATCTTGTTTGTTATTACGTCCAATCTGATCATTCTTCCAATTCAGTATCCCAATACAAAAAATCTCTCCAACTTTCATGGAGGAAATTGGGGGGAAAAGAACGCCCTATTTTGTGTAGGGACTGCATGGTTGGGGCATGAGGTTTTATGGACGGGAACATACGCGCATGATAATTTAGGTGCCCGCCTTTCTTCATATTACAGGGTGCACAGGCGGTTGTAATATTTTGCCACGTTGTTTGCCCGCCAAGGCGTCGGGGGAGCACATGGTCAAAAGTCAGATCATCGGGTGACCCACAATATTGGCAAAGAAAACCATCGCGAAGAAAGACGTTAAAACGGGTGAAAGCAGGTCGTTTATTATGGGTAATATATCTTTTGAGGCAAATGACACTAGGCAGTTTCATTTCGAGGCTTGGAGAATGAACAACACGATCATATTCCGATACAATATTAACCCGTTCCAAAAAAACAGATTTAAGTGCATCTTGCCACGACCACAAAGATAAGGGGAAGTAACTTAGCGGTTGATAGTCGGCGTTCAACACGAGCGCCGGAAATTTTTCTGCTGAAGTCAGCACCTGTCTTTAGACCTCCTTTAACTCATAAGGAAAGTGTGGCGCTTTCTTGATAAAAAATCAAATGCTAATACAGTATTTTGTGTTAAATATATTTGAGCCTACTGTATATCCGCATGAATACTATTCAATTTTTTGGTTTTTTAAACAGACCCTGAAGAAAACTACCTCCAATGGAAAGTCCTCTCTCGTCTATTGAATGGCCTAGATTTGGGCAGGTGTGGGTATCAACTTTAACATCAGCAGCTTTAAGGCCTCGTTCTGCTAGCCCCAAAGCAGCGTAGGGCAGTATGTCGTCTTGCTCTCCATGAATAAGGGTTACGGGCGGGCGAGATTGGGTGTCTCGAGCTAAATTTTTGGCGCCCACTAAAGCACCGGAATACCCTAAAATACCAGCAGGGGCATTTTTTTGCCGAAGACCGGAATGAAGGGCTATCATGGTTCCTTGACTGAAACCCACTAATACCAAGTCTTTCATCTCTAATGACAATTGGGATAGTTCTTTTTCAACAAAGGGTTCGAGAATTTTTTGGGCCTCGAAGGCTCCTGCTTCCAGATTTTCCAAGCCCTGTTCAAGTAAATCAGGATTTCGGCGCATTTCTTCAGGATCGTACTGGCGCAGAGAAAACCATTGCCTGCCAAAGGGGCTCAATTCACAAGCTGCCGGGCCATGAGGTGCGATGAAGGCGGCATTGACAAGCCGAGGTTGCCAAATTTTCGCAAGTTCAATGAGGTCGTTACCATCTGCACCATAACCGTGAAGCAAGATAACAAGTTGCTGGGCGGGCCGACCAGAGAGAGGATTTAGTCGAGGGCCTTCAAGGGTGTGCATTTTGGTTTCCGTTCCGGTCATTCTTTCTTGGATTTAGGAACTTGTACCACATCTGCATAGTAGCGCCACAATATCCGAGCCGTTAATGTCCGATAGGGCCTGAGCGGTTCTGCGTGGGCATCCATTTCTTTAATACTTGGCCTGTTTTCAAGCTTTTTTAGATGTTGAAGGGCGACTTGTAAGGCGACGTCACCTGCAGGCCATATATCCTGCCGACCAAGACAGCTAATCATATAAATTTCAGCGGTCCAACGACCGATGCCTTTTACAGCGGTTAAGGCATCGGCCACTTGATCATTTGATAACGAGCCCAGGGAGTCGAAGGAGAGTTTGCCTGAAGTGATATGATCGGCCAAAGCACGGCAATAAATTGCTTTTCCGCGGCTTAACCCCATCTCTCTGAGATCTTCTTCTGTGAATTCCAAAAGCCGCTCTGCTGTGAAGGGCGTGATCCCATTTATCATGCGTCGCCAAATAGCAGCTGCACTTGCCAGGGATACCTGTTGTTCAATGATAATCCTGGCCAACTCTTCAAAACCAGCGGGACGGGTTCTGGGCGGGATTGGAGAGATGAGTGTCAGTGCCCGTGCGAAATCCTTATCCGTCTTTGCAATGAATGAAATTCCGACTTTTTCTTCTTCTGTTATCATTGTGATTGCGCTGCCGTTGCTGTTTGTACAGAAAGTGTACAATTTAAAGCCGCTCCTGCCCGGGCTAGGGGGGCTAAATCATTTTCACCTTTTTTGGATTTATCCAAGATATCTGGCTCCAAACCTGTTCCATTAAAGGACGCGCCGCCGCCTGCTGTAAATCGGCCTGTGGTTATGCGAAGGCCGCCGCCATTATCGAGATCGTAAAGGGTTTGCATAGTACCTTTGCCATAGCTTTGTTGCCCGAATATGCGGGCTCTTTTTTGGTTTTGTAACGCACCCGCAACGATTTCAGACGCTGAGGCAGACCCCTTATTGAGCATGACAATCATCGGTTTTCCATTGATGCGATCACCGTCTTCTGCATCTTCATTGGAAAAACTTTTGCCGCGGTTAATGGCTGCAAAGATATTCCCATCTTCAAGGAACTGATCTGTCACATCTACAGCAGAGGTAACAAGCCCACCGGGATTATTTCTCATATCCAGAATCACACCACATAAATGCGTTCCCAGTTTTTTATCGAAATGATCCAGTGCTTCTTTAACGCCTTTGCTCGTTTTTCTGTTGAAGGAATGTATGCGGATATAACCAACATCGCCGTCCGCCTTAAACTCTACAGCGGTCAAATTTACAGCGCGGCGTTCAAGACCCAACTTAATCGGCGTTTCAACATCGGCGCGCACGATAGTCAGCACAGCATGGCTTCCCTCTGGGCCCTTTAATTTGGCAATGGCCTCAGGGAAGCTGTACCCTTCAAGAGATTCGTCGTTCAAATGGGTCAATATATCATTAGGCAGGATGCCCGCTTCTTCTGCGGATGAGCCTTTTAGAGGTGTGATGATAGTCAATTTTTTGTCGCGCATCTCAATTCGAAACCCAAATCCAACAAATCGACCATCAAGACTTTCTTGATACCGAGAATAATCAGAAGGACTCATGTAACCAGAATAAGGATCAAGGGATGCGAGCATGCCATTAAAGGCTCGTGTTGTGGGGGACAACTTCGAATCCCTTTCTTCTCTTAAACCTTTAATAGCTTCCTCAATCAAGTCGTCAATGTTGACTTCATCCACATAGCGATTTTTGATCCGCCGAAGAGCACTTTCCATCGCGTCTGTTTCATCGTCGAGGGTATCTTTATCGTGGGCTACTTGCTTGTAAGCCTGCACATATCGATCCATGGGGGCATCCAAGGATGCATCTTTGGTGAACGGAATTGCACATGCCGTCAAAAAAAGCAGAATATTTGCTATTATTAGAGTTTTTCTTATCATCAGCAAGGTAGTCCAATAGGTTAATAAGACATTAACAAAACTAAAGGCAGATTTGGCATGTGACAAGTGATCCAAGTCATAATTTATTTTCTACGTGAAATTGGATGCAGATATGCCATATGATGCGCTCATGAAAATAGTCACACGATTTGCCCCAAGCCCAACGGGCTACCTTCATATGGGCCATGCCTATTCCGCAATGCTTGCCTGGAGACAGGCGTTCGAAAGTGATGGTCACTTTATCTTGAGGATGGAAGATATTGACCAGTCTCGATGCTCGCCGGAATTTGAAGATGGAATCAAAGAAGATTTATCGTGGTTGGGGTTGAAGTGGGATATGCCGGTACGCCGCCAAAGTGAACATTTGGATGATTATGCCGCGATTTTGGAGCGGCTTCATTCGCGAGATTTTCTCTATCCCTGCTTCTGCACCCGAAAAGAAATTATGGCAGAGGTCGTACGGAGCAATTCAGCCCCTCATGGGCCAAATGGACCCCTTTATCCGGGCACTTGCAAGCATTTGTCAGTGAGCGATCGGGACAATAATTTTGCGGCAGAAAAGCCTTATGCCTTGCGATTGAACATGGAAAAGGCACTGGCGGGTATAAATCTGTCAAATCTTACTTTTTTTGAACGCGACAAAGGGCATATTCAATGCGACCCGTCTGCTTTTGGCGATGTGGTGCTTGCGCGAAAAGAAACACCCACAAGTTATCATTTGGCTGTGACTTTGGATGATGCCTTGCAAGGGATAAATCTTGTGGTTCGCGGACAGGATTTGTTCGATGCAACTCACATCCACCGTTTGTTGCAACATTTATTGGACTTGCCGACACCAGAATATCTCCACCACGGTTTGGTGTCGGACATGAAGGGGCGTCGCCTGTCAAAACGGGATAAGGATGCGACAATCCGCTCCTTGCGAGAGAATGGTTACAGCTTGGAAGAAGTGAAAAAATTAAGTGGTTTTGGTAAGTAACTCTTCAACCCGCTAGAGCTGGAGAGTTACTTGAATATTTAGGCGGCCTTTTCACTAGATAGAATGATATCAACCATATCGGACATAATACCAATCATGTCGAAGTCTTTTGGCGTGTAGGTGGCGGCAATACCGTTCTTTTTCAAGTTGTCGGAATCTTCAGGCGGAATAATGCCGCCAACAACTACAGGCACATCATTTAACCCCATATCCTTCAATTTTTTCACCACATCAGTGGCAAGTGAGACGTGAGAACCTGACAAAATAGACAAGCCGACAAGATGAACTGATTCCTCCAGCGCGGCATTGACAATTTGATCCGGAGTTAGCCGAATACCTTCGTAAATGACTTCCATCCCGCAATCGCGGGCGGCAACGGCTATTTGCTCAGCGCCATTTGAATGACCATCAAGACCGGGTTTTCCAACCAGAATTTTCAAAGGGCGGCCCAATTTAGCGGCGGCGGCAGAAACCTTTGCCCGAAC
>JAESSA010000031.1 GCA_016764355.1 Sneathiella sp.
GCCCCCTTTTATGAATAAGGATCATGGAAAAATAGGGAACTGAATCTTCAGACACTTCATTCAATGGCATTATTTTCTCGTTCGGCAAAGTGGCACGCTCAATGTAATGGGCTTTATCCGCAAGTCCGAGTTCATTAATCAGGAACCGGACGCGTTCGAAATGGCGACCGACTTTCATAATGGCAAGGCTGTCTGCGGCCTCAATTCTAGCGCGCAGGGTTTCCGTATCCAGCGGTGCTGGCAAGATGGTGAGGATATCATTGCGTGCAGATAAGGGGGTTTGTAAGGCTGTAGAACAGGCGGTAAGGGAAGACACTCCCGGTACGACTTCCACGGGGAATTCTTCTGCAATGCGGCCAAAAAGATACATGAACGATCCATAAAAAAACGGATCGCCTTCACATAAAACAGCCACGTCGCGACCCTCTTGAAGGTGGGATTTAAGTTCAATCGCCGCCTCTTCATAGGCGTCTTGCGCAGGCTTTCGTTCGATGACCATGGGAATGCGAATTGGCACTTCTATTTGATCCCCTGTCAAATGGGGGGCAACAATAGCGCGGGCCAAACTGTCTCCATCTTCCAATGTTGGATAGGCTAGAACCGGAGCCTTATTCAGTATTTTAAGCGCTTTTAGCGTAATCAAATCGGGATCACCCGGTCCGATGCCAAGGCCAAAAAGAGTACCTGTCATTCTTTTACCAATTTAATCTGTGTTATTTGTCTAGCTGGCTTCCAACTTGTGAAGCCACCGATTTTGTGGGCCCGGGCAAAACTAAGCTGAGTGAGGGTCCCAGTATATTTTTCATAAAGAGAGAAGGCGAAGCTCTCCCCTTCTAATGTTACGACATTGGCGACTAAAATGCCGCCGGATTTTAGTCTGTTCCAGCACTCATTAAAAACGCCATCAGCGGTCAAACCACCGCCAATAAAGACAGCGTCCGGAGCTGGTAGATCTTGTAGTACTTTCGGTGCCTTCCCTGAAATGATCTTTAAACCGGGAGTTCCCAGCTCAGTGCGGTTTTTTTCAATGAATTGTAGCCGGTCTTCACGGCTTTCAATCGCAATGGCTTGGTTGTGCAGAGAAGATCGCATCCATTCTATACCAATGGATCCAGAGCCTGCGCCAATGTCCCAAAGCAGTTGGCCGGCGCAAGGGGACAAAGCTGATAACGTGGCGCTTCTGATCTCTTTCTTTGTAAGCTGCCCGTCATGGGCAAAGGCTTCGTCCGGTAGGCCGGGAACACTGGAGAGCTGTAGGGCATCGGGATCCGCAACGCATTCGATCGCTACTGTATTTAGATCCTCACAATCTGTTTTTGACCAGTCTCTAGCAAGCTCCGTTATCTGAGCTTCTTTAGGTCCGCCCATATGTTCGAGTACTATTATTTTGCTATTTCCAAACCCTTTTGCCGTCAATAATTTCGCGACCTGCAGAGGAGTTTGTCCGTTGTCTGAGAGAGCAAAAATTCTGGCTCCAGAGACAAGGTTCGGGATAAGGAGTTCGAGAGGTCTTCCATGTAGGGTGATACAAATAGCGCAGGATAAATCCCAACCCAATCGAGACGCTGCTAACGAAAATGCAGATAGGGCAGGGTATACAGCCATTTCATCGGCTGACAGTCGCTTGGCAAAGGTGACGCCAATACCATAATGCATGGGATCGCCTGTTGCCAGAATACAGATATTCTCACCCCTACGTGCAAGAACATCTTCAACCAGCTTAATCAAAGGACTGGGCCAGCTTAATCTTGGGCGTTTGTCATTGTCGGGCAGCATGGAAAGGTGCCGATCCCCCCCAATTATGAGAGTGGCAACATCTAGGGCTGCGCGTGCTGGGGCATTTAGGCCACCAAGCCCATCATCGCCTACACCAATAATGTTAAGCCAAGCCGTCATGTTAAGTCCTGCACAACGTTGATGCGCCATTGAGTGCGGCGGCGGCCATTGCACTGCCACCACGCCTTCCCTTTAGAGTTATAAAGGGTATTCCCAAGTCACTGACGGCAAGGGCTTCCTTAGATTCAGCCGCCCCCACAAATCCCACAGGAAATCCTAAAATAGCAGCGGGGCGCGGGGCCCCTTTTTCAAGAAGTTCCAACAGGTGAAAAAGAGCTGTCGGCGCATTCCCAAAAACGGCAATAGCGCCCTCAAGATTTGGAAGCCAATGCTCAATTGCAGCAGCGGAACGTGTGGTGCCAAGGGTTTTTGAAAGCGCAGGGACATCTTCATTATTCAATGTGCAAATAACCACATTTTCTTTTGGAAGGAATTTACGAATAATGCCGTGAGTTACCATCTCGCAATCACTTAAGATCGGACAGCCATTTAAAAGAGCTTGCTTGCAACTATCTGCAATATCGTCAGAGTAAGCCAATTCGTTTACAATATCGGGCATTCCGCAAGAATGGATAATCCGCGTCACCAATTTACGTAAAGGTTTATCCATGTGCGAGAGGTCCGCTTCGGCGTCGACCGTAGCAAAGGATTTCTCATAAATGGCGTCGGGGTCCCGAATATAGTCGTACATAGGGCTATTTCTTGCCTTCGTTCATACTGATGGGACCAAGCGGGTGATCTGCATGGGGATAGGGATGGTGTGCATGATCATGGCTGTGACTATGCTCATGATCGTGGGCGTGATTGTGTTCATGTGTATGAGCTTTTGCATCGCCAGTACCAATTCCCTCGACGTGATGATGATGGCTTTCTTGAATTGCCCCAACTTCATCTTCAAAACCAAGGGCCTGTTCCCGGTATTTACAAAGACCACAATTCATATTGTTTGTGCCTTCCAGTATCTCCCGTACGCGATCAGCGAAACAATCCAGAACAAGCGGATGGTCATTTAAATAAGGGGCTTTGATAAATTCAATGTCTGGGTGGTTGGCGGCTACTTTATCCGTATAGTCGTAAATCCGGTTTACAAGGATACCGGTGAATAGAAAGTAAGGGAAGACGACAATACGTTTGTAACCAAGTTTTACCGCATGTTCCAAACCTGGTTCTACCAATGGAAACGTAACGCCTGAATAGACAGTCTCTCCCCAGCCAAAACCAAGGCCTTCCCATAGCATTCTCATGACCTTTGAAACGTTGGAATTTGCGTCGGGATCTGACGCCCCGCGCCCGACTACAACCAACATGGTTTCGTGCATAGGCACGTCATCATTTGCAGCTTCCAGTGCTTCGCGAATGCGATCGCCTGCGGCTCGGACCATTTTAAGATCGATGCCAAGTTCCCGGCCATAAGAAATGGTGAGACCATCATGCTGGGCTGCGTAAGCGTTCAGGACGGAAGGGATATCATTTTTGGCATGTCCAGCTGCAAAGAGCATTCCCGGTATGGCAAGAATATGGTTGTGCCCACTTTCCCGAAGGCGATCCAGTCCATCGCGGATAATAGGGGTGGCAAATTCAAGAAAGCCAGAATCCACTTCATATTGGGGCAAGCGTTCTGAAATGCCTTTGGCGACGGCAGCAAATTGCGTGACTGCGCCTTCATCCCGGCTACCATGTCCGCATACCATAACACCAATTTTATCCGTCATCTCTTGCTCCAAATTCCATCCGGGTATTTCCCGGTCTCTCTATATTTTTTTTCAAAATTGCACAAACACGTTTAAAATGCTGTTGACGGGCTTCTCCCGCCATATCATGTTGGCGCCATGTCTGACATGCTGCTTCACATTCAAGAAAATTCCTTTGATCCACTTTTTATCGCCTTTGCCGTCTTTTTGATAGATGGCATCATGGGGGATCCTAAATGGTTCTATAGTCGTATTCCCCACCCCGTGGTAGTCATCGGAAATGCTATTTCTAAACTTGAAGATCGCTTTAATAACCCTGTTTATAGCAGTTATTATAGGTTTTTTTTTGGTATTCTGACTGTTCTTATAGTCGTTGCGACATTCACTGTCGTCGGTATTGTCCTGACCGGTGTTTTTAATCAAATTCCAGGGGGCGCACTTCTCATCGCTCTGGTGGCAAGCAGTTTGATCGCCTATCGCGGTCTTTTTGTTGGCGTCAGGCACGTTCAAAAAGGACTCGAAAAATCTCTGGAGAACGGGCGAGAGGCAGTAAGCCACATTGTGGGGCGCGATCCCGATAGCCTTGATGGGGCAGGTGTTGCGCGGGCGGCTATTGAAAGTCTTGCCGAAAATTTTTCCGACGGGACGACCGCACCCTTGTTTTGGTTCTTGGTTTTTGGCCTTCCAGGACTTCTTTTCTACAAATCCGTCAATACGCTCGATAGCATGATCGGACATCATTCTGATCGATACGAATATTTTGGTAAAGTCGCTGCCCGGCTTGATGATGTGGTCAATTATATTCCGGCCCGATTGACAGGTTTGTTGATTGTTACAGCTGCTTGTCTGCATCCGCGTATGAGCGGGCGCGGTGCCTTGCAAGGATTGTTTAGGGATGCCCGGCATCACAAAAGTATCAACGCAGGATGGCAAGAAGCTGCTTTTGCTGGGGCTGTTGGCCTTTCGCTTGCTGGACCGCGTCAATATGGCGACCAAATGGTTGAAGATGTCTGGATGAACAGAGAAGGGCGCAAGCGCGCTACTGCTCAAGATATCTCTGCCGCACTGCAACTCTACTTGATTTGCGGCGGGCTGCTTTTTGCAGGTCTGGTGGGCACTGCTGTGGGCGTGGTTATTTAGCATAACGCGCAACCTCCAACATTCTATCTAAATCTAGATAGCTTTCCATATGCTGAGCAAGTTGATCCAGTGTGGTCTCGATCCGGTGCTCAAAGGCTTCAGATAGATCGATGTTTGCGCTAAACCGATGGAGTAATTCTTGCCGGAACTTATCATTGGCAAAAAGGCCATGGAGATACGTCCCCATAACTTTTCGATCTTCAGACAACACGCCATCTGGCCCGGAAGATAAATGCATGAAAGGCCGCTCTAAGGCGGGGCCATCACATTTTCCTAAGTGCATGTGATATCCAGAAACAGTGGTCTGATTTAGGGTTTCAATGCCCCTCTCTTCCAATAGCTTCTTTGATCCGGTTAAGACTGTCGTAAAATCCAAAAGCCCCAGTCCATTGGTTTCGCGCATATCCCCTTCAAATCCTTCAGGATCATATAGTTTTGTGCCGAGCATTTGGTACCCGCCGCAAATGCCAATGAGGGAGCCGCCTTGCCGAACGTGCGATTTAATATCGATATCCCATCCTTGGGCTCGAATAAATTCCATGTCAGACAGGGTCGCTTTTGATCCGGGCAATATGATCAAATCCATCCCAGTAGGTAGGGGCGATCCTGCCTTTATAAAATGAACATTGACGGAAGGTTCTGCGATCAAGGGATCGAAATCATCATAGTTGGCAATGCGAGAAAGTACCGGCACTGCAATTTTTATTTGTGCGGAGGTGTTCAATTGGCTTTGAATGGAGAAAGCATCTTCTGGCGGTAGTTTGTAAGCGTCTTTAAAAAATGGGAGAACACCAAAATTGTGACCACCGGTTTTTTGGCTGATAATTTTCAAGCCGCCATCAAACAGGGATACATCGCCCCGGAATTTATTGACGATATAGCCTTTGGTGCGTTGTTTTTCCGACGGGGATAGTAGGTCATAGGTTCCAACTAATTGGGCGATGACGCCGCCTCGGTCGATGTCCCCTGCAAGAATAACAGGGACATCAGCGGCCTCTGCAAAGCCCATATTGGCAATGTCATTCTTTCGAAGATTAACCTCTGCAGGACTTCCTGCCCCCTCAATAATGACGAGGTCCGCAGCCGACTTTAGTCGGTTAAAGCTTTCAAGAACCTTAGGCATCAATTGGAGTTTTAACGGCTGATACTCTTTTGCCGTGGCATTTCCAAGAACCTGCCCCTGTACAATGACTTGAGATCCGATATCTGTTTGTGGCTTTAACAAAATCGGATTCATATCGTTTATTAAAGGAGTTCGTGCGGCGCGGGCTTGCAGTGCTTGAGCACGTCCAACCTCTCCGCCCTCAACCGTGACGGCGGCATTGTTGGACATATTCTGTGGTTTGAAGGGGAGGACCTTCAAGCCCCGATTAACAAAAGCACGCGCCAAACCCGCGACAAGTAAAGACTTGCCAACGTCTGATCCTGTGCCTTGTATCATCAGGGCGGAAGACATTAAAATTCAATCCCGACTTGGGCTTTCACACCAGACCGGAACGGATGCTTAATCTGCGTCATCTCGGTGACAAGATCCGCAATTTCAATAAGCTCTTCTTTCGCATTGCGTCCTGTGACAACCACATGAAGCATTTCGGGCTTGTTCTTCAGAAATTCAACAACTTCACCAAGGTCTATGCTGTCATACCGCAGGACGATGTTCAGCTCATCTAATACGATCATATCAAATTGAGGGTTTTCATCGCGACAGGCTTCAATCATTGCCTTGGATTTCTCCCACGCTTTTTCAGCCGCACGTATATCCCGTTCCCGATCTTGGGTCTCCCAGGTAAAGCCTTCGCCCATGGTATGGATTTCGATATTGTCAGGGAATGCTTCAAGTACCTTGCGCTCACCCGTCTCCCATTTTCCTTTTACATATTGAACGACACCAACCTTCATATCGTTACCGATAGCGCGGGCAGCAAGGCCAAAAGCAGCGGTGGATTTACCCTTACCTTTGCCTGTGTGAACAATCAGCAAGCCTTTTTCAATGGTTTTGGTCGCCAGCATCTTGTCGCGAGCGGCTTTTTTCTTTTTTGCCTTTTCGTTGGCTCTGGCAAGTTCTTCGTTACTAAGGTCGTTGGTCATTACGCACCCTCCATTTTTAAAACCGCGATATCGTTTAGCAGACTGTTCCGCCGAGGTTTCCAAAGTCCGCGTTCAAGAGCTTCCTCAAACTTCTCAAGCATTTCTTTCAATGCATCAGGGTTATTGCTTTTCAGAAAATCATATACGGCCTGATCGCCAATATAGGCATCGAAAATTGCATCGAAATGATGATCTTTTACAGCGCGAGCGGTGGCGGCAAAGGCAAAAAGATAATCCACTGTCGCGGCCATCTCGAAAGCGCCTTTGTAACCGTGACGCATAACCCCTTCTATCCATTTTGGATTAGCCGCCCGCCCCCGAACAACGCGTGCCACTTCTTCTTCCAAAGTTCGTATTTTTGGGCTTTCTGGTCGGGAATGGTCGTTGTGATAAACAACAGGTTGGCTGCCTTTCAGATGCCTGACCGCTGCGGTGACGCCCCCTTCAAATTGGTAGTAGTCATCACTGTCCAGCAAATCGTGTTCTCGGTTGTCCTGATTATGGATAACAGCATCAATGGACTTCAATCGATTTTCAAATAAACCGTGGGCTGGTTGGCCCTCTTCTCCGGCGCCGTAAGCATACCCGCCCCATGCCACATAGGCGCGGGCAAGATCGGCCTCGTCTGTCCAGCCTTTTTCATCCATTAGGGATTGTAGACCCGCACCATAAGCACCGGGTTTCGATCCAAATAACCGATAAGTCGCTTTTTTTCGTGCTTCATCCTGAGCCATTCCGCCTTTGATTAAGATGGCGGTGTCTTCCGCTGTTTTCGCAGCTAGCGGATTGGTTTTCTTACTTTCATCCAAATTAGCGACCGCGCGAACAGCACTATCAAATAATGCCATTTGTTGAGGGAAAGCATCCCGGAAGAAACCTGAAATTCGCAACGTTACATCAACGCGGGGGCGATCTAGAAGAGTTGCGGGCATAATCTCAAACCCGGTAACTCGGTTCGATGCCTTATCCCATGTAGGACGAACACCCATTAAGGCCAGTGCTTGCGCGATGTCATCACCGCCGGTGCGCATATTGGATGTACCCCATGCGCTCAAAATCATGGACTTTGGCCATCCGCCATTTTCTTGGCGATAGCGATTGACCATCATTTCAGCTGATTTCCAACCCAGAAGCCAAGCCGTTGGTGTTGGGATAGCACGGCTATCCACTGAATAGAAATTACGTCCGGTGGGGAGTACATCATTGCGACCACGGGTGGGCGCGCCGGATGATCCGGGTTCTACAAACAGACCATTCAAGCCTTTAAGTAGACCTTCAATTTCGAACCTTCCGCAATTTTCAACAGTGGGGCGAAGATTTGTCGTGATATAATCCATAACCGCTTTGGTGTTGAGCCAATGCTCTTGGGCGGCTTGTTTTCCGTTTATGAGAGCTAGGGCCAGAAATTCTAGTCGCTCAACCGTATCGCCATTGCTGCGCCAAGTGCCTTCAAATTCAAGAGCATTCGGGCGGGGACCCAGCCATTCGTTCCCCATCTCACAATCGAGAGGATCAAATTCTACGCCTAATTTCAAATCAGCAGAAAGCGCCCTGATTAGGGATGCATCCGCTCCTTTACCGTCTCCCCTTGGAATGCGGACAAGGGCCACTAATAAATCGTCGAGCTGACTATCTTCTGGTGACTTTCCAAAAATATGTAGGCCATCTCGAATTTGCAGCTCTTTCAATTCGCATAAATAATTATCAAGCTTGGAAAGCTGTTCGTCCTCTGGGTCGGCGCCAACGATACCGCAATCAATATCAACGCCAGATAATTGTGTTAGCTCCAGAATTTGTTTTCGAAGAAGAGCTATCCTGCGGGGATCGACACCCGCCGCCTCGTAATATTCATCGACCAAACGTTCCAGATCAGCAAGGGGACCATAGCTTTCTGCCCGTGTCATCGGGGGTGTCAGATGATCAATAATAACAGCCGATGCGCGCCGCTTCGCTTGTGTTCCTTCACCGGGATCATTGACAATGAAGGGATAGAGATGTGGTGTTGGGCCAAAAACAGCCTCGGGGTAGCATTCCTCTGACAGGGCAAGTGATTTGCCCGGAAGCCATTCCATATTACCGTGCTTGCCCATATGAATGATCGCATGGACATTCTGGATCACACGGAGCCATGCATAAAAAGCGAAATATCCATGAGGGGGGACCAGATCAGGGGAGTGGTAACTTGAAACTGGATCAATGTTGTATCCTCGTGCAGGCTGGATCCCAACCAGCACGTGACCACATTGGATAATGGATAAATGGAAATCTTGGTCGATCACAAAAGGATCATCTTTTGGATCGCCCCATTTCGCCTTGACTTCAAGCTGTAGAGCCTCTGGGAGGGAAGCAAAGAAAGCCTGATAATCGTCAAGAGAAAGTGTGTAATTGCTTAATCGGTTTTTAAATGTTTCTCGATCATTAGTAGGACCGCGTAAAAGTTCTTCAATAAGAGCATTTCCAGTGTCTGGAATATCTTCGACTTTATATCCAGCGACTTTCATCCCTTTGAGGACTTCGATGGTCCCAGCCGGTGTGTCTAAGCCAACACCGTTACCGATGCGTCCATTTTTCGTTGGGTAATTGGCTAGAATAAGGCCAATTTTTCGAGAGTCTGGAGGGGTCTGTCGAAGCCTCGCCCAGTTGGTTGCCAAGTCTGCTACAAAATCAATTCTATCTTGAACACTTTTATAGGCGACAATATTGGTTTGAGTATCTTTATCAAAACCCGCATCGGCTTTAAACGAGACTGCGCGTGTCAAGACACGGCCATCCACCTCAGGCAAAGCCACATTCATGGCAATATCGCGAGCAGAAAGGCCACTGATGCCTGATCGCCAACTCTCTTCGTTGCTACCAGAGAAGATAACTTGCAGAACCGGACAATCAGCTTGATCAAACGGCGTTTTTTTACGAACTCCGCCGGGAGTTGATACGGAAAAACCTGTTGCATTCAGAATAACGGATGGGGAAGATTTGAAAAATAAATCTTCCAGAATTTCAGAAGAGATCGGGTCTTTTAAGCTGGACACATAGACAGGCAGGGCGTTGATGCCGTTGTGACCAAGGGCAGTAATCAGATCATTAACAGGAGCAAGATTATTTGCTTGAAAAAGGGCACGATAGAAAATAATGCCAACAACAGGTGCTCCCTTAATCCATTTAGTCTGGAGCATTTCCAGATCAATGTCTTTCAGGTCAGTCCAATAAATGCCAGCTTTCAGCAGGGGGCGGGGTTCTTGCCAGTCGGTCTTTCCATCTAGCAGAAAGGAGCAATATTTGAGAAATTCATCGTAATTTGCAGACCCTCCTTGAACGAGATATTGCCATAATCGATGGCTTTCTTCCCGGCCAAGGGTGTTCAAGGCTGATAATTCTTCATCCGGGTTATCATCACCGGGAAGGAAGGCCAGCTTAGTGCCATTTTTTCGGCAACTCTCGGTAATCTGTTCAACACCATAAGGCCAGTAGCTAACACCGCCCAGCAAGCGGACAACAACCAGTTTGGCCGAGCTGATGATATCGTCCACATAAATATCAACACTCAAATTATGGCTAAGCTGCATATTGTTGGCAAGGCGTACAGATGAGGTTTTAAAAGGCAGTTCTTCAAAGGATTTCGCAAGGCTTGAAAGTTCCGTGTCCGCAGTGGACAAGAAGACAATGTCGCCTGGTGTTTGACCAAGTTCAATTGCTTCTGATCCATCAGAAATACCGCCGGGTGTTGCCGCCAAAAGATGCATGAATTACCCCTGAAGGAGGGCGCTGATGGCCTGCTCATCTAGACCATGTTCACCAATGACGACAAGTCGGCTGGACGGCACCTCATCTTCTGCCCATTCTCTGTCGTAGTAGTGCTGGATTCTATTCCCAACACCCTGCACCACAAGTCGCATTTCTTTACCGGCAACGGCAATAAATCCTTTTACCCGCAAAATGCCATGGATCTCAATTGCCGTCGTTAAACGGGACACTAACTCCTCCGGTGTTGAGGGATTTGGGAGATCAAGAACGAAACTTTCAAAGTCATCATGTTCGTGGTCATCATCGCCATCATGATGAGATTTCCTGACGTCCAGATCGTCTTCAGCAGCAGCGCCAATCCCCAATAGAACGTTGGCATTTATTTTGCCATGACTTGTTTTTATAAGTTTTACGGAGGGGCGTACTTCAGCTCCAATCGCATTAATCGCGTCTGCCGCCTCTTCCTCAGTAAGCAAATCAGCTTTGTTGAGAATGATCAAGTCTGCACAATTGAGTTGATCTTCGAAAAGTTCTTCAAGTGGGCTGTCGTGGTCTAGATTTTCATCGGCTTCCCGTTGGTCCTGCACTGCCTCTGGGTTGGATGCGAAAAGCCCGTCGCGATAAGCCGGGCCATCAATGACCGTAATAACCCCATCGACCGTCACTTGGGTTCTGACTTCAGGCCAGCCAAATGCGCGGACAAGGGGTTTTGGAAGAGCAAGCCCTGAAGTTTCCACAATGATATGATCGGGGCGATTTTCTCTATTCAGAAGGGCTTGAATGGTGGGAAGAAACTCATCGGCGACTGTGCAACAGATGCAACCATTCGCAAGTTCTATAATATCGTCTTCACTGCAATTTTCATTGCCGCAACCTTTTAAGACATCGCCATCCACACCAAGATCACCAAACTCGTTGATGATAAGAGCTAGCCTTTTTCCATTGGCATTTTCAATCAAATTCCGGATCAGGCTTGTTTTGCCAGCACCCAGAAATCCAGTAATGACCGTTGCCGGAATTTTTTCGAGTTTGTTCATGAGCGGTGTCCAGCTTTAAGATATTGTATGGAGATAAAGTGTGAGTGCATAATTGTCAGGTTCCACTTGTCAGGAACACATTGGCAATTATTTATAGGCATTTGAATGCCGAATATTTTCATGGTTATCATGATCCTCCGTCATGCTTAAATTAACAGGTTTGATGGCAGGTCTCCTGGCTTGCGAATGGCACCTTTGCTAACCTTCCCGTAAAAACAGTGGTGTGCAGCATTGGCTAATCGCTTACAGTTGCGGGGACAGCCGCGGAGTTAATCAATTGGATCTCACCGCGTTCCCTTTTAATCCCTGAGCATACGCCCCGGAACCATCGGATCGGACGCTACGGTGGATCAGTGCTTCTGTCAATTATTTAAGTACCGTATCCTTGTTTTATCGGCGAATTTTCCACTCGATAAGGGCGGCCTCCAGCCTTTGCCAATTTTTGTCCCCTGCAGGGAGACCAAATCTTATATGTGCTGGTCTTTCAGGAAACGGCCGCGTTAGAATTCGACTGATGCATAAATGAGTAAAAAGAGAGGAGGCATCGGGTGTAGTTATCAGGATGAATAAATCCGTACTACCTATTACATCCAACCCTGTTTGCATTAGAAGAGATGACAAGCGTTGGCTGTCAGATTTGAGATTTTTTCTTGTGGATTGGTGCCAGATTTCATCTTCGAAGGCGATCTTTCCGATATGAGAAGCAATTCCGCTTACCGCCCATGGTCCAAGTTTGGAACGTATCTGCGACACAATGGTCTTATCCCCCAGTACAAACCCCAAACGGAGGCCCGCAAGGCCAAAGAATTTGCCGAAAGATTTTAAGATTAAAGAATTTTCTTGGGGCAAATAATGGGTTGCCGAACGGGACGGGTTCATATCCATGAATGCCTCATCGACGATAAGCCAACCCCCCTTTGTAGACAGGTCCTTTTGCAAAGATAAAAGTTCCAACTTATCAGCAATGGTGCCCGTTGGGTTGTTTGGAGATACAACAACAACAATGTCTACGGCTGTGGGCACTTCCTTTAAACTGGGTACTTCTATGACTTCATGTCCCGCTAACTTCCAACAGTTTGCGTGTTCTGCATAGGTGGGGGACACAATTGCGATGACACTTTTTTGCCTTAAGCTAGGAATCAGTTGAAGGGCGGATTGAGTGCCTGGGCAGGCCACAATTTCAGCTGAATTCGGTACCGAATAATATTCTCGCGCGACCTTAAGTAATGCTTCTTCTTGAGCCGTTTCAGGCAGGCGAGACCACACTTTCGCAGGTAGGTCTGGGACTGGGTAGGGAGTTGGATTGATACCAGTACTAACGTCAATCCACGTCGGTCCATCAGAGCCAAAATGATTTCTGGCCCAATTCAAATCTCCTCCATGGAAGATATTTCTATTATATGTCTTCTCGTGGAGTTGCATTTCTTTGAACCATTTAATTGTTTTTTTATGTCCTCGCGAACTTCTCTTATCAGATTGCAGTTTAAAATCGCAAATTTATCCTGTAGCTTGACGCAATATTTCAATCAGGAGAATGTTCCACGTGCCAGACACAATGCCGAAAATTCAGCTACAAGGATTGTCTAAAAGCTTTGACTCTGTAATGGCTCTTGATGGGTTGGATCTGGACGTAAAAGCTGGTGAAATTCTGACATTGATCGGGCCATCTGGCGCTGGAAAAACGGTATTATTAAAATGCATTCTAGGGCTTTTAAAGCCCGATTATGGGTCCATCAAATTAGATGGCAGGGATGTCGGGCGTTTGCGCGGCCCTGAATATGATCAGTTTTTAAACCAGTTTGGTATCTCATTCCAACGGTCGGGGTTGTTTGATGGATTGCCCGTATGGGAGAATATTGGTTTTCGTCTTTTACAGGAAAAGGGCGCGATAAAATCCGAAGTACGGGAGCAAGTATTGGCTAAATTACAGGCCGTGGGATTGTCTCCAGATGTTGCTGACCTGTTCACAGCGGAGTTGTCCGGGGGCATGCAAAAACGTGTAGGCATTGCGCGGGCTTTGGCCGGGGAGCCATCGATTTTGTTTTTGGATGAGCCTACGGCGGGGTTAGATCCAATTATGAGCAATGTGATCAATGATCTGATGATAAAAAATGTTCGTGAACTTGGAAGTACAGCAATTGTTGTCACAAGCAATTTGACAACGGCAAGCCGTATTTCTGATCGGATCGCTATGCTTCATGAAGGAAAATGCGTTTGGGTTGGGGAGGCGTCAGAGGCCGCATCGACGACAAATGCATATGTAGATCAATTTTGGAATAAACGGAAAGATGGTCCCATAAAGATGCCTGTGGCGTCCTTGGCTTTCTAAAAAAAGACCTCACACTTACTCTACTTTGTGCGTCTGTGTAGTCTCTAAAATATCAATAATATTTTGAGGCTAATATGATTTCTCCTAGTGAGCTGCCCCCAGAAATTCAAAAGATACTCGATCCTCGAGAGGATTTAGAATGGTCTCGAGCAAAAGGGTTGTATAGCCAGTGGACCCAACCGTTTTTAATAGAAAATGACGCCAGCCGTGCTTTTCAGTGGTCCCTTTTGGATCAGGAGAAACTAGAACGATCTGTTATTCGAGAATTTGTAGAAAGGGAACTTGTAAAGCTTCCCTCTGGGCCCGCTAGATTCTGGGTAGCGGAATTTGAGTTTATGGGAAAACTTATGTCTGCAAATCAGTTGACGTATTTTGCACCTCTATTCATACGGCTTACCAAAATTATGCCAAAGGAGTTGATCCAGCTTCGTAAAACAGTTGTTCGGAAGTTTTTGGCAACATGTTCGCTGGAGAAAACTGAATTTTCCATGCGCCAACAAAGGAAGTTTGTTCGAAGCAGTGTGTTGCTCTATGCATCCAAGCTCTTGATTACTGCGAGTAATCGTTTTGCCAATATTTTAAGAAATTCAATAGACCAATCAGCCAGCTCAAATCGGCGACGGGTTATTATGAGTGTCCGTGCATTGGAAGTTATGTCGAGTAAGGAAATTTGTGATCGGTTTCTCGTAGAAGACAGTTATTCAAGAGAACTGCAATTTCTAGAAACTCAATGCCGGTTCTTTCAGATAAAAACATCTGAGGTCTATCTGATATCCGGCATCAAGTTACGAGAGTATTGGAAGATATAATACGTGCTTTATGGCTTGATTATATCTTCCGACCGCTTTCTTCCCAATAAGGCGCGCGTAGTTTGCGTTTAAAAATTTTCCCACTATCTTCCCGCGGAAGGTTTTTTGAGAATTTGATAATTCGAGGAATTTTGTAGGAGGCTAGTTTGTCTTTGAGGAAACCTTGAATGTCGAAAGGGTCAGCGGTCTCTCCGTCTTCAAGTTCCACATATGAACAGAGTGTCTCTCCGAAATCTTCATGGGGAATACCAAATACGGCGCAATCTTTTACAATTGGCATTTGGGACAGAGCCAATTCAATCTCGGCAGGATAAATATTCACCCCACCAGAAATGACCATGTCGTTTCGGCGATCACATAAATAAATAAATCCTTCTTCGTCTTTATATCCCATATCTCCTAAAGTCACCATTCCTTCATGGCTTATATCTGTGCGCTTTTGATCATTTCCATGATAGGTGAAATCTGACCCTTCAGGTACATCTACATAGATGTCTCCAATTTCATTGGGCTCAAGTTCCTGTCCGTCGTCGCCAAACACACGGACTTCTCGGCGGATCATTTGTTTTCCAACCGTTCCAGGGCGTGTCAAAGCATCCGCACTGTTTAGAACTGAGATTAGACCCGTTTCAGTTCCGCCATAATATTCATTGATTACGGGACCCCACCAATCAATCATGGCCTTTTTAATTTCTGCGGGGCAAGGAGCCGCTCCGTGAACGATAAATTGTAAAGAACTAACATCATATTTATTGCGTATATTTTCAGGTAATTTTAACAGTCGGCTGAACATGGTCGGCACAATATGCATATGTGTTACTTTGTGTTGTTCAATTAACTGTAGCATTTCTTCTGGGTCAAACTTGGCCTCAAAAATAATTTTTCCGCCGTTCTTACACGCATGAATGCCATAGCCGTTAGGGGCCGTATGATACATCGGGCCATTCATCAGGACCACATAACCCAATTGTGGGTCCAAGCCAAAGCCCGCAATAACCGATTCTAGACGGCGAACTATAGTTTCTGCCGTAGGTGGGTGCCTTTTTACCCCTTTCGGGTGGCCTGTTGTGCCCGAGGTGTAAATCATGGATGCAGGTGCAAGTTTTTCTTCGACACCATTAGGGTCTTGTTCTTCCAGCCACAGATCCCATTTGAGATAGCTTTCTGGAAGGGATACGGGTAAGTCCGAAATTTTGTAGGCAGCCGCTATCTCGGCGGGGGTCTCAACTACCATCACAGTCATGTCAGCGTGTACAGATCCTTCAATTTGGGGGAGCAGGTCCGTATGAACAACCAAAAAGCGAGCACCGCAATCGTTGAGAATGTATTTTGTTTCAGCAGGTGTGTAGTGCCAGTTCACGGGTGTCACGTAGGCACCCAGTTGTCCGGCTGCAATGGATGCAATTATGAAGGGGAAATCGTTCCTCATCATTAGTGCAACACAGTCACCAGCCTTTACACCCATTTTCTGAAAACCGGAGGCCGCCTTATTCACGGCTATTGCCATCTCTGCGTCAGTAAGGACGCGATTTCCGCTAATCAGTTCACTCATTTACTCATACTCCTGTGGTGCGTTGAGGCACTCTTCATATCGAAAAACTAATTATCCCGCCGATTTTAGGCCGACACGTTTACGTAAATTTTCATCGCGGATGGTGAGCTCTTGCCCGGCAAGGTCAGACGCATCTTCTCCGCATAGCCAGACAATTGCTTTAGCCGGATCAGAGGCTGCGGCGAGGCTGTCACGTGGAAGTTCACTCACCGGGTTTATCCCTGAAGCACGAATGCTCCCCTGCATTTCCGTATCAACAACACCCGGCGCAAAACCGTATACTCGTACATTTGTATCAATAGCCTCCAATGCAGTTGCTTGTGTCATCATGTAAACACCTGCTTTGCCAGAACAATAGGCACTCCATCCTTCCAAAGGGCTGTGCGCCGCGCCAGAGCTGATATTGATGATTGTCCCGGAGTTTTGTTTGTAGAAATGGGGAAGAGTTGCTCGGGTGCCGTTATAGACGCCGACCAAGTTTACTGAAATATTTCTGGCCCAGTCTTCGGGGTTTGTATCTTCTATGCGTCCAATAGGATCAATAATGCCAGCATTGTTAATAAGGGCGTCAATTTTTCCGTATCTTTCAATTGTCTCAGAAATGAGTTTTTCAACGGCTTCATAATTGGACATGTCGCAACTAGCAGCAAAGGCGATTCCGCCTTCATTTCCAATAGTCTCCAAAGTATCGCTACACGCTGCTGCATTTGTTGAGCAAAGTGATAATTTCGCGCCAGCCTGCGCAAACTCTACCGCCGCTGTCGCACCAATACCTCGGCTTGCGCCTGTTACAATCACGACTTTACCTGAAAGATTATTCATTGTGTTGGCCTTGGTTTTTTATGTGTTGTTTATGTCGTTTGCACTAATCGAAGCTTAAAAGGATGAATTTGGCTGTGTCAAAAATTCGATTTCAGCTAATGTAGATTTACGCTCAAGTATTTTATTTCTGTGTGGAAAGCGGTTGAATTTTTTAATTATGTCAAAGTGTTGTTCCGCATATCTAATTTCTTCTTTGTTGCAGAACTCTTTGCACAATTTTACAGATAATATCTGATCTTCTAAATCTTCGCTATGCTCAAAGGGGAGAATTGCGAAAGTCTTTTGAAAATTTTGGAGACGTGAAAAACAACCACTTCGGATCATATGACGAGCAATTTCACGCGCTTTTCCATCAGTAGAAAATGCTCTTGCATCTTCTCTGAACATGTTTCTGGAAAATTGGTCAAATAGAAGAATAAGCGCAAGGCATCCCTCCGCATGGTCGCTCCATTGTAGATATTTTCCTTTTTCTGCGAGAACAAAGTCATCGAAGAATTCTTGACGTATAATTTCGTCAAATTCCGTATTTTTTTCAAACCATTCCACGCGCTTTTCCCCATACCGCACGTGATTTTTCGGATGAAACCAGAAATCAAGAATGTACTGTATTCTTTGCACGAAGTATCTCCTATTTCGCAGTATTATCTTAAGGTCTGTGGGATTAAGATTAAGCTAGCTTAAATTTAATGCAATACCAATATATCCTGTCCTACTTCGCTGTTTATGTCTCAAGGTTTTAAGAAAATAGAAAAATGCTTCAATTCGTTAAAACTGTAAACTGCCGAGCAGGGCTTTTAGTGTGCTGTGCTGTTCTTGCCTATGTGTGCTTGGGAGGTCTAGCTGCGAATGAAATGGAAGTGGCTGCGAAACAAGTAAGGCCTAGCGGGATAAAGGGGCAGGATGACAGGGTTCGAGTAGATGTAAAAAAGCACCCTTGGAAAACTGTCGGGCGTTTAAATCGGGATGGAAATTTTTGCACCGGGGTCCTTGTGGCCCCGGATAAAATTCTGACCGCAGCTCATTGTTTTTGGAATTCACGAACGCGCCGTTGGTCGCAGGCAAAGTTTTATCATTTTGTCGTCGGTTATGAAAAAGGGAAATATGCAGGGCATGCAAAAGGCATATCCTATGAAACGGCCTTTAATAAACTGCCTGATTTAAGGAAATACTCCCTAAAACGTGAAGACGACTGGGCAATATTGACACTGGATAAGCCCCTCGGCGATATATTTGGAACAGTTCCCCTCTCGCCTTTAAGTGGTCAGTACTTTGTAGAACAATCTAGAAAGAATGGCGATGTAGTTCAAGCTGGCTATAGTAAGGATTTTGCACATGTGCTGACAGTTCATAAAAAATGCAGGATTACGGATTATATAAGGCTCGGTAATGACAGAGCCCCTGTATATTTTCACCAATGTGACGCGACAAGGGGGGATTCCGGCTCTCCGATCTTTCATTTAAATCAAGGAGAATACTCCTTGCTGGCTATTCACTCCGCTACGGGGAAAACGAGTGCCGGGAAAATTATTGGAATTGCCATTCCTGCACGTCAATTCTCACAGCAACTGAAAAATTGAATTTGAGGCGCATTTAAGAGAAAAAGGCGGGAATTGAAGCCAATACGCTGATTATATGTTAATATTTTGTAAACCATACCTCGTATGGGGGATGAAAACATAGTTTTTGGGGCATAGATTACAAAAAGTGTTGGTAAATTGTTTGTAAAACTGAAGTTAATTTACCATTTAGGTTATTAACTTATATTTTACGGGAATGTGTCATAAGAAAGTGGACTAATCGTGTCTGTATCGGATTCTGATAAAGTTGGGGAAAATAGTCGTCAAGATGAAGTCGGTGATAAATTACCATTTGATTCTGCGCGGACGGATACAATTGTCTCAACCAAAATGGAAGATACTGGTAAGGCTGATCAATCTGCTTCCGAAGATACCTATGATGTTGGCTTTATGATGCAGGAACACGATGATCAAGATGAACTTGTGGATTTGGATTCTTTATTCGATGCGCTGAATATTGCCGCCGAAGAAGGTGTCGATGCTATCGGCTATGTAAGTGGTTCCGATGATCAGGTTGGTGTTTTGACCGTGACAAATGAAGCTCTCGCCGTAGCCGGAGTCTCGGCGAGTATGGATGATGTCAGCGCGGTTACGGGAAATCGCGTAACGGATTCCGTAATATCCGACGAATCCTAAGCAGTTTCAAGATTAGTACGGTCTATTCCTTCCTAAACTGTCTTTAAAATTACGGCCTTTGTTTGAGTTTAAAAACTCATCCATTGCGACAACAACATCCACATCATATTTTCCAGGGTTGCTTCTGAATACTTCCATCGCTTCCTCGACACTAATGGATTGCCTATAAGAACGTGGTGATACTCTGGCAATGAGAATGTCAGCCATTCCCAAAATACGAGCGGCCATTGAAATTTCTGTTTGCTTCAGATTGTTCGGGTATCCTGAGCCATCCATGCGCTCAAACATTTGAGCGATAGCTGCGACAATAACTTCATCAATTTCCATTTCGTTAAGCAATGCAGCAGCACGGTCAACATGCCCTTGCATAATAGCCGTTTCTTGTTTCGTCAGGCGGCTACTTTTTGTTCTGATTTTTGATGGAATAGAGATTTTACCAATCTGAGATAAATTCGCACCTGTCGCAATCGTTTGTTGTGTCGTCGCGGGAAGATCCATGATCTTGGCAACATGACTGGACAAGTCCCCCATACGCTGGGAATGGCCAGCAAGATAGGGATCATTATCTTCCATCATTCTTACAAGAATGGCTATGGTTTTCCTACCCAACTCTTCATTCTTGCGTTGCTGTAGAATGTAATCAGTCATATCGCTAGCAACAGTAACGACGCCCATAAACAAGCCGTCATCATCTAATAATCGAGACTTTTCGATCCTCACATGTTTTATACCATCATGTGTTTCGAGATCTAGAATCCCATTTACGGGTTTCTCTGTTTCAATTACTTGCTGGTCCATATCGCGCAAAATTCGCGCAGCTTTGTCGCCAAATATGTCTCGATCTGTTTTTCCCGGTATAGATTGTAGTGGAAAATTAGCAAAACGGGCGAGTGCTGGATTAGCATAAACATACCTTCCCGCAGCATCAGTCAGGCCGATCAGCTCTGCAATCGTGTGGTTGATACTTCCCAAAAGGCGTCGCTGCGCATTTATTTGGTGGGCAAGATTTTTATATTGGTCTGCCATGGCTTTTGTATTTTGGTTGTGAAGGGTCAACCAAACGCCAGAAAAAATGCTAAAAACGACGATAAACAAACTCGCCGCGAGGCCATAGACAGCGTAGGAAAATTCTTTAAGAGAGCTGAGTGCTGATTTCGCTGAAAGCCCCTGAAGCAGTATCAGGTTTGTGTCACTAATCTTTTTTCCTGTAGAATAAACAGGTTCATTTTCGCCAGAAAATTTTCTCGGAATAAACTCTGAAAACTGTGCGTTTAAGATATCTGTAGCATCAGCAGATATATAAGGAATTTTGGTAGGAGTGATTTCTTTATATTTGCCATCGGATACTTGATAAAGGCGCGTTTCCTCTCCTTCAGCAGACAAGCTAGAAGGTTTTAGAATGTTGGCGAGTTGTGCGGATGAGGATACTGTCATTAAAAGCACGCCAGCTATTTTCTCTTGTCCCTCGGATTGGGCTGAAAAGACCGGAACGAGGAAATCAAAAATAAGATTTTCCCCTGAAGCCCGCATTGGGGATGTTGAGATTTTTCTCGACTTATAATGATCTACGGCGCTTTTCCGCTGTGCTTCTTTAAGGGCCGGGGATCCGTTGGATGCCAAATAGGCACGTCCATTTTGACCAATTAAATAAGCTGCGATGAGTTTGTTTTGCTGAGCAAAATTCGTGATAGCGTTTTGCATATAGGGAAGTTGGTTTGCAAGTGCCTTGGGGATTTCAGCTTGTGACTGATTAATTTCATCTGCAAATAACTTAAAAAGGGGATGGTTTGCGAGAGAACTTGCCCTTTGACCCGTTTCGTCAATCCAGGTTCTGACAATCTCAGCCTTGCCGGAAACCGTGATTTCTTGACGTATTTTTATTTCCTCAAGCAACTCGGATTGTCTTTGCTCAATGAAATAATCTGTCACGAAATAACAAGCGGCAAACAAGAAAATTGCCAGTAAAGCAAACATTTGCACGGTACGGCTGCCCGCGCTTGTCTGCTTTTCGTTTAGGTCGTCTGACATAACGTTGTTTAAATCGAGACTAGCCATTGTATCAGTCATAATTATTTTTCCCCTCCGGGGCTTTTAGAAGGGACGTCTGTCCTGGAACATGAGCCCACCGGGTCGTCTCATTTACTGAGTAAAAAGGTACGTAATATTTAACAAACTGTTCTTGCAAAATTGAATTGCTTTGTGAATCCAATATATAGCGTTTTGATCCAATATGGACGCTCAATATTGTATGAGTTTTCGCGCGAAGCACATCATTGGTTACAACAATCCGCATATTTGATGGTGAAATGCCAAGCTCTTTTAAACTAATGTATTTCATAATCGCGAAATCTTCAGAATCTCCGCCGTTGGTCATAAATTCCAAAGGAGACGCCCAATGATCTTTCTTTTGGTAATTCTCAAAGTCGGAAATTTTGCGCCATTTATTGATAAATCGGTTGAGTTCCAAAATTTTTGAGATTTTTTGAGAAG
>JAESSA010000032.1 GCA_016764355.1 Sneathiella sp.
TAAATATACTTGCCACACCATCGCTATTCACAAAAAGTACGCAACCCATGTAACGCTAGTATTATTTAATTTGATTAGCAAATTAAAATAGAGCATAGTCAGTAACGACACGGTAAGCCTCAAATGTTTTCCGTGCGCATATTAATACTTGGGAGGAACAAATGAAAAAATTTGGAATTATCGCGGCAGCTGCGCTAAGCACGGTTGTTGCAACTTCGACTTTTGCTGCGGAACTTATCGTTGGCGTTAGTTGGTCGAACTTTCAGGAAGAGCGTTGGAAAACTGATGAGGGCGCGATCAAAGCTGCGCTTGATGCTGCTGGTGTTGAGTATATCTCGGCAGATGCACAAAGCTCGTCATCCAAACAGCTTTCTGACGTTGAAAGCCTGATTGCTCGTGGCGCAAACGCGCTGATTATTCTTGCGCAGGACGCGTCTGCAATTGGGCCTGCGGTTTCTGCGGCTGCCGATGAAGGTATCCCTGTGATCGCTTATGACCGTCTGATTGAAGACAGTCGTGCATTCTACCTGACTTTCGACAATGTTGAAGTTGGTCGGATGCAAGCACGTGCAATTCTCGCAGCCCAACCTGCCGGCAACTACGTTATGATCAAAGGTTCGCCAACTGATCCAAACGCAGATTTCTTACGCGGTGGACAACAAGAAATTATTCAATCGGCTGTCGATGCCGGTAAAATTAAAATTGTTGCTGAGGCCTATACGGATGGTTGGCTGCCAGCAAACGCGCAGCGTAATATGGAGCAAATCCTGACGGCGCAAGACAACAAAGTTGATGCGGTCATCGCGTCTAACGATGGCACTGCTGGCGGCGTTGTTGCGGCACTTACCGCTCAGGGTATGGAAGGCCTACCTGTATCAGGTCAAGATGGTGATCATGCCGCACTGAACCGCGTTGCACGCGGCACGCAGACTGTCTCTGTTTGGAAAGACGCCCGCGATCTGGGTAAAGCTGCTGGCGAAATCGCTGTCTCATTGGCGAATGGTAAAAAATTGATGGAAGTGGCAGGTTCTTCAAGCTGGACTTCTCCAGCAGGCACGAAAATGACGGCAAAATTCCTCGAGCCAGTACCTGTTACCGTTATAAACCTGCAATTAGTTTTGGACGCTGGCTGGATTACTAAGAAGGCTCTTTGTGCCGGCGGTGCAAAAGCAGACGTTTGTAAATAAACGCGTTCCGCCTTCGTCGCTTATGCAGACGAAGGCGTCTTTCAAAAACAAAACATTAGCAATTTGTGCAAACAGGTACGAACCTTCTGGTCTGTATTACAGTTGCCTGTTGTAAGGTTCTGAAGGAACAGGAAATGACTAAAGATAAGCAAAGCTATTTTGCTTCTCTGGGGATCGATGGACGGTTATTAGGCATGATAGGAGCGCTCGTGGCGTTGTGGGTCATGTTCGATCTAATTACCGGTGGACGTTTCATTACCCCGCGAAATTTGTTTAATTTGTCAGTGCAAACTGCCTCAGTCGCCGTAATGGCGACGGGCATGGTGTTTGTTATTGTAACCCGAAATATTGACCTTTCAGTAGGCTCTCTCCTTGGTTTCATCGGCATGATGATGGGGGCGCTACAAGTGCATTTTCTCCCAGATTTGGTTGGTGGCGGTCATTGGTCTATCTGGATAATTACGTGCTTGTTTGGTGTGACTTTAGGGGCGATCATTGGAAGTTTCCAAGGTTGGGTAATCGGGTATTTGGCGGTTCCAGCTTTCATTGTAACACTCGGCGGATTTCTTGTTTGGCGCGGGGCCGCTTGGTGGGTTACGAGCGGCCAAACAGTTGCCCCGCTTGATCCTGTTTTCAAACTCCTTGGGGGCGGCGTCGAGGGAACATTGGGAGAGAGTTTGAGCTGGGCTTTAGGTGTCTTCGCGACCCTTGCCGCTTTATGGTTGTTGTACCTTAGTCGCAAAAGAAAATTAGCCCATGGGTTTTTGGTGAAGCCTTTTTGGGCAGAATTGACTGTTGGCGGTATCATTGGGGTTGTTGTTGTTGGGTATGCGGCATTTATGAACGCTTATCCAATACCGGCCCGGGCTGCAAAACGAATATATGAAAATAAGGGTCTTGAGCTACCTGATGGTGGCAGCACGCTTGTGTATGGCATCGCTATACCGGTTGTGATCCTGTTGATTATTGCGATCATAATGACTTTTATGGCAAAACGAACACGTTTTGGACGATATGTTTTTGCAACAGGTGGAAACCCTGATGCCGCTGAGTTGTCGGGTATAAACACTAGAATGCTGACAGTTAAGATTTTCGCTCTGATGGGGGCTTTGACCGCGATAGCAGCGATTATAGCATCCGCGCGTTTGGGATCTGCTGATAATAATTTGGGTAACCTTGATGAACTTCGGGTTATCGCAGCTGCCGTCATTGGTGGCAGTGCTTTGTCTGGTGGATTTGGGACCATTCATGGGGCAATTTTGGGTGCCCTTATCATGCAATCATTGCAATCGGGTATGGCCATGGTTGGTGTTGATGCGCCGTTACAGTCGATTGTCGTGGGCGTGGTTCTGGTACTCGCTGTCTATGTTGATATTGTCTACCGTCGCCGTGCGGGTCTTTGAGGAGATCTAATATGGAAAATCAAACGCCCTTGGTCGAAATGCGTGACATGCATATTGCATTTGGTGGCAATAAGGCTGTCGATCACGTCTCAATCGATTTATATCCTGGTGAAGTTGTTGGTTTGCTTGGTCATAATGGTGCCGGAAAGTCCACGCTGATCAAAATGTTGTCAGGGGCTTATAAAGCCGATGGCGGCGAAATTCTAATCAATGGTGAGCTTGCAGAGATTAACAACCCCCGCGATGCTCGCGGTTATAAAATTGAAACCATCTATCAGACTTTAGCCCTCGCCGATAATCTGGATGCGGGAAGTAATCTTTTTCTCGGACGTGAATTGCTGACACCTTTCGGGTTTGTCGATGATGATGCGATGGAAGCTGAAACCAGAAAAATCATGAGTCGCCTGAACCCGAATTTTCAAACATTCTCAGCGCCTGTGTCCACATTGTCAGGGGGGCAAAGGCAATCTGTAGCGATTGCGCGGGCTGTGTATTTTAATGCCAAAATTTTGATTATGGATGAGCCCACAGCCGCTCTTGGACCGCAAGAAACACAAATGGTTGCTGAACTTGTTCAAAAACTGAAGGCTGAAGGATTGGGAATCTTCCTGATTTCCCATGATATTCATGATGTGATGGAGCTTTGCGACCGGATAAGTGTAATGAAAAACGGTAAATTGGTCGGAACTGTACGTGTTGAGGATGTGACAGATGACGACATTCTCGGAATGATCATTTTGGGCAAAAAACCGATGAAGAACACCTCTTGATTGAGGATGGGGCAATATGGGTGATCTACTAATAATCAAAACTTCTGAGGCTGAACTACAGCTCACACCTGATGGTGGCTGCATATGCGCTTATAGATTGGCTGATGGTTTCGACATATTGAGGCCTGCAAATAATGTTGAAACTATAAATCCTCTTGAAGCGTCGTCCTTCCCCCTCGTCCCATATTCAAATCGTATTAACGATGGTGTTTTCGAGTTTCGAGGAAACCGCCATGAGATTCCACTGAATTTTGGGAACCATCCCCACAGCATTCATGGCGTCGGCTGGCAATCAATATGGCAAAAGGTAAGCCAAACCGAAAACAAGGTAACTCTCGAGTTATCCTATTCCGGTGACGGTTGGCCGTTTGAGTTTGTTGCTCATCAGACTTTTACGCTGGAGGGGGCTTCGTTACGACAAGAGATGAAAATCAGAAATATGTCTGACGGTCCTATGCCAGTAGGGCTTGGGGCACATCCGTATTTCCAAAAACACGGAGAGGTATTTTTGACGGCAGATGCAGAAAATGTATGGATGAATAACGAAGAATGCCTTCCTATCGAACGGATGAAGGCGCCGGATGCATGGGTTCTTAAAACGGGCAAGAATGTCGATACTTTGGAGTGTGACCATTTGTTTGAGCCATGGCGAGGTTCTGCAATGATACATTGGCCAAAAGAGAAGAAATCTCTTACGCTTTCGGCAAGCAATGATCTGGATCGGTTGGTCGTATATGCGCCAAAAGGCGAAGAATTCTTCTGCGTGGAGCCTGTCTCACATATTACAGACGCTTTTAATTTGAGCGATAAAGGCATGCCGCCCAGTGAGAGCGGCATGCGTATTTTACCAGAAGGTGAAAGTTGGTCCGTATGGATCCAATTTGATCCTGTCTAGTTAAGTTCCGGATGCCTTAAGGAAGCTGGTATGTTCTGGTAACAAACAGGGCGTAGAAAACGACGAATTGACATTGTTCCTACTGATGTTGCGCCAAAATTTGTACTCGCTGGGTAGGGGCCACCGTGAACCATCGTATCACTGACTTCAACGCCGGTTGGAAAGCCATTTGCTAGAATTCTACCTGCTTTGCGTTCCAGTACGGGCAGTATTTTTTGTGCTTCAGCATGATCATCTGCATCGATTTGCAAGGTGCAGGTTAGCTGACCATCAAGATTACGTGCAATTTCCATCATTTGATCAAAATCTTTAACACGCACAATTACTCCAAGCGGCCCAAACACTTCTTCGTTTAAGTCTTTGTTTGAAAGCCACATATCGCCTGTCGTCGTGAATAGGTTGGGAGTTGCCTGCCGATTTGCGCTGCTTTCCCCGAAAATTTCCTCGATATTGTCAATGGATCGTATTAGCTCGGTACCGCGGCGATAAGCATCGGATATGCCTTCTGTCAGCATGGTCTGTGATCCGATGGTTGAAAGTGTGTCGATAGCAGATTGCGTAAAGACATTCGCATCATCGTTATCCAGCATCAGGATTACGCCTGGATTAGTGCAGAACTGACCTGCGCCCATTGCGAGCGAGTTTGCCCAGCCCATTCCAACCTCTGCCGCCCGGTTTGAAGCTGCTTGTTGAAGAAGAAATACAGGATTGACTGATCCCAGTTCACCAAAGAAAGGGATGGGCTCAGGTCGCGAGGTACATAAATCGAAAAGCGCGCGTCCGCCAGCTAGTGAGCCCGTGAAACCAACGGCCTTAATTAACGGATGTTGTACGAGTGACGTTCCGACATCCCTGGCGTTTCCACCCTGAACGAGTGAAAAAATACCTGGGTGTAAATTCATCTCTTTGAGCGCTGTATCAATCGCTTCTGCTACGATTTCACTTGTTCCCGGATGAGCCGAATGGCCTTTAACAACTACTGGGCACCCCGCCGCTAATGCGGAGGCCGTGTCACCACCCGCGACCGAGAAGGCCAGTGGGAAATTGGACGCTCCAAATACAGCAACAGGGCCGATAGGGCGCTGCATCAGTTGCATTTCAGGGCGAGCCATAGGCGCACGATCAGGTAAAGCCTCGTCTTGGCGACAGTCAAGATAATTGCCTTCTTCGATATGACTTGCAAACATGCGAAGTTGACCAACAGTCCGTCCGCGCTCGCCAATAATACGGGCTTCTGGAAGACCGGATTCTTGTGTCGCAATTTCTGTAATCGCATCTCCGCGGGCGTCAATTTCATCTGCGATTTTGTTCAGCAGTTCGGCGCGTTTTGATCTAGATAACGCACTGAATTCCCAAAAAGCGTCTTCAGCGGCCTGTACAGCCTGATCAACCAGTGCTGGGTTGCCAACTGAATAATCGTGAGAGGGACCGTGTGCTGGTGTGGAGCTGAAGGTTGTTTTTCCTGGAACCCACTTACCCGCAATGAGATGTTGTCCGTTCATTTTGTCATCCTTTTCGTGTCAAGAGACCGCGATCTGTTAGATTGCTGAATAATTCAAAAATACCAAATTCCCATTTGGCGGCTTTATCGCTGTGGGTAACTTTGTTTACCAATGCACCTAACCGGCTCGAAGAAATCATAACCTGATCGCCGAGTTTATGAGTGAAGCCAGAACCAGCGTCTCCACGGTCTTTTGTCGGGGCGAACATTGTTCCCATATAGAGTGCAATGCCATCTGGATATTGATGGTTGCGATTGATAGTTTGCGAGACCAATTCACTTGGGCTTCGGCTAATTTCACTCATTGAACTGAAATCGTTAAGCTCGAACCCATCTTCTCCTTTTACGGATAAGTGAATATCTTCTTGTTCAAGGTCGATAAGGGTGAATTTGTCATCGAACAATCTTATGAACGGTCCGATCGCGGCTGAGGCATTATTGTCTTTGGCTTTACCGAGCAAAAGTGCACTACGTCCTTCAAAGTCCCGAAGATTGACGTCGTTGCCAAGTGTGGCGCCAACGATCTCGCCGTCGCCATTCACAATCACGATTGCTTCAGGCTCCGGGTTGTTCCAAGTTGATCCGGGGTGAATGCCAATTTCTGAGCCAAGACCGACAGATGATAAAACAGGAGCCTTTGTAAAAACCTCTGCGTCTGGACCAATTCCAACTTCCAGATATTGAGACCAATACCCCTTTTCCTGTAGGGCGGCTTTAAGCTGCTCAGCAGCCTCTGATCCCGGTTTGATTTGCCCAATATCCTGGCCAATTGTTTCTGATAAAGAAATGCGAATATCGACAGCCTTTTGTGGATCGCCGCCCGCACGCTCTTCTATCACGCGCTCTAACATACTTTTGGCAAACGTAACGCCACATGCTTTAATATTCTGAAGGTCAACAGGAGATATAAAACGTTGCGAGTTGCCGTTAAGTGTATCTAGAAGAATGGATTGGGTTTCGCCTAAGCTATTTTCCTTACCAAACTTTCGTACTTGCTTTGCAACATCTTTGAGTTTCATAAGCTCAGAGCATGTTGGGGCAAGCTCGCTTAAATCATAGATGCTATCAGAGCAAACACGAACAAGGCGAGGACCCGGATTAGGATCTCCTTCAAACCACAGTCTTCCGATCAACAGGGCATCTTCGCTGTCTGCTGGCAGGACAGTTTCGAGTATGTTTTCTGGGGTAAAAAGCGTATCCATTAAATAAAACCTCCATCGTAGTATCGGGTTGCTGGGCCTGATATATTCAGTTCAATCGAGAAGACACCTCCCGCGTGGAGTTGAACTTCTTTTTCAGCATCGCTTAAACCTTTAGAGGCCGTCGTTACAAACAGTGTTTGATGATTGTCGCCGCCAAATACACAACTTGTAATGTTGGCAACCGGCATTTTAATATGCATAAGTTCAATGCCTTCGGGTGAATATCTTGTGATGCGCCATCCACCCCAATGACAGACCCATAGGCATCCTTCAGTATCGACTGTCATACCATCTGGGTGTCCGTTCTCAAGTGGTATATTTATAAAAACGCGCTTATTGCGGGCATTACCAGAGTTGTCCAAATCAAAGGCAAATATTGTGCGTTTTAACGTGTCTGTATGATACAGGATTTTGCCATCTGGGCTAAATGCGGGACCATTGGTTATGACGTAGTCCCTATCAATTGTCGTCACTCCGTCTTTCGTTATCCTGTACAAACTGCCCTTAGGATTTTTTTCCAGATCATCCATGGAACCGGCCCACAGAGCGCCATCTGGGCCGACTTTGGCATCGTTAAAGCGATTATCTTTTTGGGTCGGTTCTGGATCGATAAGAAAATCAAGGATCGCGTTTTCTAAGGCAGGGTCCAGTTTTACCTTATGAATGCCGTTTTTTAAGGCTCCAATAAACCCTCCGTTGGAAGCTGGGTGAAGTGCGCCAATTGGCGTTTCCGTTTTCCAGGAGTTTCTTGTGTTTGTTGTCGGATCAAGGCGATGAATGGCTGAGTTTTTGATATCCACCCAGTATAGTGCATTTTCCCGGTCAACCCATACAGGACCTTCTCCAAGAATTGCGCCGCCCTCCCAGATCAGTTTTGGCCCGCTTGTCGTTACGAATGTTGTCATTACTGTCTGTGCCTTCCTGTCAGAATAGTCAGGCTGTTCAAAATAGTATGCAGCCAGTTTGTATTTAATTTTATATGTGAATTAAATATGAAATCTGGAAGTTAGTCTGTCAACATTTATTGTGTTTTATAAATATGATAGGTGTTTAGTAAACTACTAATTCTGTTTTAAAACAATTAGTTAATTAAATTTCAGTCAATCTTCTAATATAAATTAACAATTAAAGTTCTTGTAAATTTAATTTCACTAGATAAATTAAATTTAGAAATTATGAAATATTCATGAGCAGGCAATTGGCACAAAAACCCACAAGTAGCCGATATAGAGTTTTAGATACGATCAGACGGCATCCCAATATAAGCCGTGTGGAGCTCGCATCGTTGACTGATTTTAGCCGTGCAGCGGTAACTGGAATTACCCAAGGTTTGCTCGACGCCAGCCTCATTGTTGAAACACCCTTAGCCGACGGCAAAGAAGGAGGGCGAGGGCGCCCCCGAAAAATGCTGGATATCAATGCCGAAGCGGGATACGTGCTCGGGATCAAGCTTTCTTTGCATCAAATGAGTTTTTCTGTAACGGACTTTACAGGTAACGTTGTTCACACAATGCATCTTCCCTTTCGAGGGAACCAGAATTGTGATGTCACGCTCGATATCATCGAAATGGGTATTCAAAGATGTTTGAAAAATGCTGACATCAAGCGGGAAAAAATATTAGGGGTTTGTATTGGTATTCCAGGATATGTGAGCCACGAAACAGGCATGTGCCATTGGAGTCCTATTTTTACGGAAAGAGATATTCCGGTTGCGCGACTCCTACAAGAGCGTTTGGGACTTAAAATATTCATTGAAAACGACGCCAATCTTGTAACCTTGGCCGAGCACTGGTTTGGTGAGGGCAGAGGCTTGTCGTGCTTTGCTGTGGTAACCGTTGAACACGGGATCGGCATGGGACTGGTGGTCGATGATGATCTTTATCGCGGTGCCAATGGTATTGGACCAGAACTTGGTCATTCCAAAGTTGAGATCGACGGTCGGCTTTGTCGTTGCGGGCAACTTGGCTGCGTCGAAGCTTATGCAAGTGACTATGCTATATTGCGTGAAGCCGATGTCGAGTTTTCAATCGATGCTTATAACGAAAACCCGAAGGCCTACCATGAGACTATCTCGAAGATTACCGAGCGGGCCCGTAACAACGATGAACATCTTTCCGCTGTTTTCAAGAATGCAGGAAAGCGTTTGGGGCAAGCCGTCGCCAATATGATCGCGATCCTTAACCCACAAACAGTTATTTTTACAGGCGACGGTATGCGCGCTGGCGAAATCCTTATTACGCCTGCGATTGAAGAAGCAAGACGTCTCAAATTATCGGGCGATAAAAATGAAACCGAATTTATAACACATATTTGGGGCGATGAAGTTTGGGCGCGAGGCGCTGCCGCTTTGACGTTGCAGCACATCTATGCCGAACCAGACGAAAAACAAAATTTTTCGTCTTCAAAAATAACGGGTTCAACGAAACTGAAACCTACAAAACGAGCTTGAAGATAAGTATTAATGATCGGGAGAAGCGATATGACGTCAAAATCTGAAACCAAATTGCGCAGCCAATGGTGGTTTAATGACCCAGAAGATATGGGCATGACAGCCATGTATCTGGAACGGTATTTCAATTTTGGTCTGACTCCCGAAGAATTACGGTCTGGTCGGCCGATCATCGGTATTGCACAAACGGGCAGTGAACTTTCGCCCTGTAACTATATTCATTTACAATTGGCGTCGCGGATCAGAGACGGCATTCGAGATGCTGGCGGAATTCCAGTGATTTTCCCAGTCCACCCCATTCAAGAAACTGGTCGCAGGCCGACTGCAGCGTTGGACCGAAACCTTGCCTACATGGGGCTTGTGGAAATTCTTCACGGATATCCGTTCGATGGCGTTGTTCTGACAACCGGTTGCGACAAAACGACGCCAGCTTGTCTTATGGCTGCTGCGACAATGGATCTACCAGCAATAGTTTTGTCCGGTGGACCGATGCTAGATTCATATTGGAGGCAAAAGCTAGCGGGGTCCGGCACCACACATTGGGAGGCGCGCAAAGAATATGCCCTCGGTAATCTGGATGATGAAGGGTATGTCGATATGGCCGTAGCCCAAGTGCCAAGCACAGGTCATTGCAACACAATGGGAACGGCGACAACCATGAATTCTCTGGCAGAGACACTGGGTATGTCGCTGCCGGGCAGTGCAACAATTCCCGCTCCCTATCGAGAGCGTGCAGCGGTAGCCTATCACACCGGAAAACGGTGTGTGCAATTGGTATGGGATGACGTGAAGCCTTCAACAATCATGACCCGCAAAGCCTTTGAAAATGCTGTTGTAATGAATACGGCTCTCGGTGGTTCTACGAACGCTCAAGTGCATATCAGTGCAATTGCGCGTCATGTCGGGGTTGATCTGGAGATAGATGATTGGGAAAAGTTTGGTTATGACGTCCCTTTGCTGGTCAATATGCAGCCCGCTGGTGAATATTTAGGAGAAGCTTTTCACCGTGCAGGTGGCGTACCAGCCGTTATGCATGAGCTGTTACAAGCGGATCGTTTGCATGGTGACTGTATGACCGTGGCCGGTACGACTATTGCTGAAAATGCTAGGGAAACAATCGATCGCCGTTTGGTGAAACCTTATGATAAGCCTATGAAAGAAAAAGCAGGTTTCTTGGTCATGAAAGGCAACTTGTTTGATGCGGCGATTATGAAAACAGCCGCCATTGATCAGGATTTTCAAAGTCGTTTTTTGGATAATCCAGACGATCCCAATGCGTTCGAAGGCCGGGCTATCGTATTTGAAGGGTCAGAGGATTACCATGCCCGAGTGGATGATCCGACATTGAAAATGGATGAAAACTCGATCCTTGTTATTCGGTACACAGGACCCATTGGCTGGCCGGGATCCGCAGAGGTTGTGAATATGCAACCATCTGCCGCTCTGCTGAAAAAGGGAATTATGTCACTTCCCACCATTGGAGATGGCCGCCAAAGTGGTACATCGGGAAGTCCTTCCATCTTGAACGGATCACCTGAAGCATCTGAAGGTAAGGGACTCGCTCTGCTTCAGACCGGGGACATAATTCGCGTGGATTTGAATAAAAAATCTGTGGATATGTTGGTCTCTGATGAAGAACTTTCAATCAGAGCAAAAAATTGGACAGATAGGACGCCCGATAACCAAACACCGTGGCAGGAAATTTATCGATCTACTGTGGGCCCGCTTTCCAGTGGTGGCTGTATGGAGCTCGCGACAGTTTATCAAAATGTCCGTGCAGCAAAGCCCAGAAATAATCACTGATGACGCCCTGTATGACGGAGAATTCGCCAACGGTAACCCTGATCGGGGAGTGCATGGTCGAGTTGAGAGAGGAGGCCGATGGGCGCCTTTCTCGAGGTTTTGGAGGTGATGTCCTAAATACTGCCGTCTATTTGAGCCGTCTTTTTGGTCAGAATTCGTCAGTACGATTTGCAACAATCATGGGGGATGACCCCTATAGCAATGAGCTGATTCATGCTTGGATCAGTGAAGGTGTTGACTGCGAGTTGGTTGAACGGAAAAAAGATAGCCGCTCCGGTCTCTATATTATCCAAACAGATAAGGGCGGGGAAAGATCATTTCACTATTGGAGAAGCGCTGCACCGGCGCGCGAATTCATGAATTCGGATTGGCAAATTCTACAAGACAAAGCATTCGACAGTGAGTGGATATATCTTTCTGGTATCTCGATTGCTATTTTAGGTGATGATGGCCGGGAACGCATTTTGGACGCCTTGAAAGACGCAAAGAGAAAAGGTAAGAAGTTTGTTTTTGATGGTAATTACCGTCCAATTTTGTGGGACACCAAAACAACAGCTAGAAACTGGTATGAGCATTTTTGGACATTGAGTGATATTGCACTTGCCGGATCGGAAGACGAAAGTCGAGTTTTCGGCGATAAATCAGCTGAAGAGACTATGAATAGATTACTGGGCTATGGAATTCCTGAAGTTGTTGTAAAGCAAGGCGCTGGACCTGTTTTATTGGGTTCACTCCAAAATCAATTCACTATTCCTATCAAGACAGTTTCAGAAATTATCGATACGACAGCCGCCGGGGATTCCTTCAATGCTGGCTATTTATACGGCCGTTTGACTGGATTGAATATGTGTTCATCTGCGCAAATTGGGGCGGTCCTTTCCGCAACAGTAATTCAATATCCCGGTGCCATAATTCCGTGCGATAACATGCCTGATTTGGAGGCGATAGATTTAACATGACTGCTCTGGAAACCACACTTTCAAAAAATAAGTTAATACCAGTTGTTGCAATCGATCGGATTGAGGATATTTCTCCTCTTTGTGAAGCGTTGCTCGAAGGCGGAATTTCAACAATTGAAATTACACTTCGCACAGATTCTGCCCTTGCAAGCATAGCCGAGGCGGCTCGAAATTTTCCTGAGATGGCGGTTGGCGCCGGCACAATTTTGACTGCAGATCATGTGAAAGCTGTCAGCGATAGCGGGGCTGCATATGGTGTTAGTCCGGGCTTAACTGAGAAACTGCAAAACGCTATTGAACAGTCTGGACTTGCGTTCCTTCCTGGGGCATCTACGGCATCAGAGATTATGAAAAATCTTGAATACGGCTATACCATTCAAAAATTTTTCCCGGCAGAGGCCGCTGGCGGCGTAAATTTCCTAAAGAGTCTATCAGCCCCTTTTTCAGGTGTCAGGTTTTGTCCAACAGGCGGCATAAATGAGAAAAATATCGTGTCATACCTAAATGTTCCTAATGTCATCTGTGTTGGAGGTTCGTGGTTTGTTACCTCAGACAAGGTAAAATCCGGAAATTTGAAGAAATTGGCGGAAGAGGTTCGAGGAATTTTAGAACATATTGGCGGGGATTTTTAGAGAAAATGACTGGAGGCGCTAGCATGCACGATTTAGGTTCAGTTAATGAAAAGTCGATTTTTCTATTTCTAGATATCACTCCATACCCACTTCAATAAAAATTATTGTCCCACTAATTATCAATTAATAAGCAGCACATCCCGCAATTCATATGGCGCCATCTTACCCTGATAATGACTTTCTAGGTGCGACGCTGGTAAAAGTGCGGTTTACCCCGATATTCTGACTAATGGCATTGTCGGAGCTTGAACAAATCTTGCCCCCGCAACCAAATCTTAAAGTGGTCCTACCATTTGCCGGGGCCTTTTTGCGTTTGTGGACTGGATGCTGTCTAATTTCTTTACGAGTGCGTGGATAACATTGATGGTTACCAACTCCTTGTCATCAGCTGTTTAATTCGAAAGGAGTTGCCAATTATTTAGGTTGAATTATCGCTAGGGGGTTTCGGTCGAGGAAATCTGGGAAATTTTTGTAACTCCAGTTCATTATATCACTGCAGGTTCTGCCGTTACATTGCTTAAGGCGTAATTCTAAATCAAACCTTCCTGTGTTATCGAAAAGAAGGGCATAGGCGAGATGCTGGTCGTTGGCGACACTGCCAGGCAGCTTGTGAGCATATAAGTTATGTAATCTCTCAGTCGCAAATAAATGCCAGCCAGCGCCCAGTCGCCATCTTGGGCTTTTTGAGCCATTTCCGTCCATATCTCGGGGCAAGAAAGTGTCCTTTTCCAGTAACAGATCAATTCTGTTGGAAACAGTTTGTGCGGTTTGGAGGGACAAACCGAAATTAGTTCCTGATAATCCAAGTAAGCTTATGCCTGCGTGGTTGAGGTCTTCATACCGTTCCTCATTCATGTTTTTCTTGTTCTGCTTTATGCGAGAGACAGACATTTTGTCTTGTTCATGCCACCCATCATAATAGGGCCTTGTCCAATACCGCCATGCAGCGGCCTCAGTTTCCCTCGTGGGGGAGGTTGTCGTTTCCCAGCTGTTTATGAAGGCTGTAGTGAGTGATGCTGCACGTTGTTTAAGACTATTATCGTTATAATTTTTACCGACATAATCGAGCACAACGGTCCACATCATATGCCAGTTCCAGGGGGCCCAAATACCATCGTAACGAAAGGGGGCATCATATGGGATCCTGTATAATCCTTCATCTGCAACGAACCATTGTTCGTTTTCTCGAACTAAACATGACGCATTTGCAAGGATACGATGGTGTAGGTTTTTGTCGCATTTATTGCCTAATTGTTTGCAACTCTCTATCAAGCTGGCAGAAATCATTGCCTGATTTATCATAAAAGAGATGGGGCTTTTTTTATCAGTTGAATATATTCGAGATGCCCAGCCACAGCTGGGATTGAACCGATCACGAATACCCAAATTTTCGTTCTGTTGATCGAGAGTGTTCTTCATGGCCTGTATCGATAGCACTGCAAACAATTCACGATCTGTTTTTTGAAATAATGTGGCCAGAACCCGAGTGCGATAAGACTGGCTCCAACTTTGTTTGCCGCCTTCATCGGAGGCATACGCCATCGGTTCCCCTAGATTTTTTAGAAGTGCACCTGAAAAAGCATGAAAGAACTGTCTGGCATTTGTGTTGCCACTGACAACTAATACTGGAATGCTTCCCTTGTCATGTGGTGCCAAGGAGTAAGCCAGTATCTCGTCGTTTTCGCTGGCAGCGATAGTGGAAATTTCTCCTGTCTTGAAGGTAAGAAATTTTATATCGCTGCCTCTTTTTCGGCTGCAGTATACCTCCAATGCGATACCTGTGCTGGTAACCTTACTTCCTAAAAGGGAACATCCTTTCAGAGAACCTATTTTTTCTCTGCGTAACTGACGAGGATTGTTTTCATCGGCTGTGTATCGCCAAAATTCAGTGGTTTGTGATTTCTCTCTGAATAGAGAGATCGTTAATGTTGAGTTCTTATAGCTGAGAATTTTTACGATTGATAAACGTGGCCAATTGGCGACTGATTGATTGTCGAGAAAGAGTTCAACAATAGCCGTAGGTCCCTTCGTGGTCCGTATATAGGCAGTTGATCCAAACTTGTTGAATCGGAAACTGCTAATCCTTGAAACATCATCCAAGTCGTAGCCATCAACGATTGTCTTTCCGTTGTATGTTATCGTTGCCCGATAAGCCCCGGGAGACCAATAGGATATCAGCTGATTATTTCCGCTCGTCGATACTGAAATTAGGCCTTTACGCTCCACATCTTTGCGTTTTCCCATCTGAGTGCCGGTATCATAAGAAAAGTCTGTGGCCTGTTGAGTAACGATCCAGTTCTGTTGTTCACTGGCGTGAGAAATACCACTACCTGTGATCGGGAGATGAGCCAGTAGAAGATAAATAAGAAAACGCATTTTTAGCTCCTAAAAATTGAAGTAGATAAATTCAGTAAGTTCATCCAGTCGGTAAATTTGCACTAAACTTACTATTCCCACGACAAAGAACGATGCAGACCAAGCCAGTGATGGTCGCCACCGAAGAAATTTTCGCAGTGGAACGAATGTGCTTTTTAAAGTCTTAGAGTTGGAATTAACATCGACGACAGGGCGATATTTGCGAACGATTTCTATAGAGTTCGGGGCAATAATGACAGTGGCAGTTAGCACGATTGCCTGAAACCAGAAGAAATCGGTGTCCGTTAAGGTAAGGCTCCAGAATTTTGTATCGTAATATAATGTTTGCCCAAACATCCCCTTTAAGACAGCCAATGCGGTTCCGAAACTTTCGGCGCGGAAAAACACCCAGGCGACCATTACCGCCAATAACGTTAGAGATTGTGCAACCAGGCGTTCAATAAATCCGAAGAAAGCAGAGGCGTTTTCTTGGTGTGGAAAAAACGCTGTCCAAGCATGATTAATTATTAAATATAAGCCGTGTAACAATCCCCAGAATACAAAGTTCCAGCTGGCGCCATGCCATAATCCTCCCAAGAGCATAGTCGCTGAGAGGTTGATATACCGGCGCGACAACCCTTTCTTGTTTCCTCCCAAGGGAATGTAGAGATAGGTGCGTAGGAACGCTGAAAGCGTAATATGCCACCGCCGCCAGAAATCAACTATATTGACCGCCTTGTAGGGAGAGTTGAAATTTATGGGCAACCGGATGCCAAAGATGCGCGCCAGGCCCAGTGCCATGTCGCAATACCCGGAAAAATCAAAATATATCTGAAATGTATAGGCAATGGTCCCCATCCATGCAGCCTCGAAGGGAATGGATTGGCCGGCCTCTCCTGCGTTGAACACTGTGTTGGCTATTGGCGCGATGCCATCCGCGAGAACAATTTTCTTGAATAGGCCAATTACAAATAATGTTGCACCGACAGAAATATTAATCGCAGCGCTTTTATTAAACGATGACATCGTAAATTGTGGAATGGTGTGTTTTTGCAAAACGATCGGGCCCGCGATCAATTGGGGAAAGAAAACCACAAACAGGCAATATTTTGCGAAATCGCATTTTTCAATTCGGCCGACATAGGTGTCGTATAGGAAAGAGATTTGCTGGAAAGTGAAAAACGAAATAGCCAATGGCAGAACGATATGCAAAAGCGGTGTTTCAACACCCGATATCAGGCTAAAGTTTGAAATGAGAAAATCGGCATATTTGAAATAAGCCAGTGTCGCCAAATTTCCAACAATCCCAATAGTCAAAAATAACTTGCTTGAATTCTGCTGGATCAATTTATGCAATGCAAAATTGACGGCGACAGATCCCAGTAGCAAAACTAGATGCAAAGGGCTCCACCAAGCGTAAAAAGCGATTGATGCTGCGATTAGCCACCAAATAATCCCCTTTTCCCACTGCAAATGACGCAGGATATAAAATACAAGCAGAACCGGAGGCATAAACAGATAAATAAATTCAAGAGAGCTAAAAACCATAACTGTTACCTCTTAATCGTTGCTGTGTTTGGGCTTATGAGTTCTGATGCGGCCTTTTCATTGAGAATCTCCGCCAATAGTTTGGTTGAACCGGAGTGACCTAGGCGGTTTCCCCGCTCAGCAAATTCAATGGCCTTTTCCCTGTCTTGCGAAACAAGAAGTCCGAGATTGTACAATCTCGCAAGTTCCTCTAACGAACCGCCGTGTGGCACTTCGGAGCCTCTTTCGAACCACATGACCGACGCTGCGCGTGTTAGGTTGTATTTTTCATCTAAATGGAACCGTCCTAGCGCCGTCATAGATCCGCCGTGCCCACGATCGGCAGCGCTTCTAAGCCATTGGATTGCTTCTGGATGTCTTTCTGGATGCTTCGTGTCTGCTAGTAGAATATGAGCGTAATCATGCATGCCTCCGGTACTTCCCAGATGTGCGGCCTTCATCAGCCATTTTTTTGCCTTTGAATTGTCTTGGAATACCAGTTTTCCGCGCCTGTACAGTCGTCCCAATTGTTTTGCGGCAGTGCCGGAACCTGCATGTGCTTTACGTTTAAGCAGTATCATTGCTTGATTTACAAGTGCTTCCGATTTTGCTGGGTCCAGCTTGGAAGCATATTTGTGGTTAATGAGAAGACGAGCGTATTTTATCATTGCTTGTTCGTTTTCAGCAGCCACAACTATTTCATAAAACGAGCTGGCTCTGTCCATATCAGGTTCGACGCCGAGCCCTTTTTCGTGATGAATGGCCAACTGAAGAGCGGCCTTAACGTAATTCCATTTCAAAGCATTTTTGAACCATTCAATGGCAACGATATTGCAGTCTGCCCCTTTTGATCTTTGAAATAATCGACCAAGTTCATAAGCCGTTTCACCGCGGTAGGGGAAACTATATTCAACAGCTTTCAGGTAATAGCCTCTTGCAATATTTAGGTTTGGTGCTTTGCTCCAGCCACGGCTATAAAACTTGGCTGCGTAGAACATTGAAACTGGATGGTCATTTGCAGCATGTTTCTCGTAAATTGCTAAGGCTTCTTTTAATTTTCCAAGTTTCTGAAGTGTTTTTGCCTGGTTCATGTCTTCATTGACCAGTCGGTCCCAGACTGTATTCTTGGAAGACCAAGAGGACCTTGAGAAATAGGCTACTGTTGTAATTATGGCAGCTAATAAAAGAACCGGAAGTATGATCCTGAGCAATGACTTATTATTCCGCATGATGCTTCCTCCAGATCCTGCACGCAGTACCCTCAAAAACCTCGATGTTTCCGTCGGTAATTGTTGTCTTTGTTAAATCGCTGGAAAGGGGGCAAATTATCTGTTGTCGACGTTTGAATACCCGTTTCAAGACCGCTTCTTCTTTTGTGATCTGCAAGGTAATTTCGCCAATAATCTGCTTTGCAGCCAAGTAATTGAAGTGATAGGCATCTGTGAAATTGTCGACATTTCGGGTCATTGGATTGTTGAAATCGAAATCCATAACAGGGGCTAAATTGGCTAAGCGCATCCGAAAATTGTGATTTAATTCTCCAAATCCGAAATCCACTATTCTTTGTTGCATTTCGACTATGGTTGGAGGAATTACGAAGACAAGTTTCACGTCGTTATTTTTAGTCCAATCCGCAATTTCCACTAAACGTGACCATAATTTTTCAGAAAACTGGAATTTATCCCAGTCTGAACGCGCATTTTTTTTAACTTGAGAATTGAAAGACCCAGTTAAAATCTGATGATTGACAATGGGGAGCCACAGTCGGCTCCAAATTCCAAGCCGATCTCCAAAATAATAAGCATGTTTGGCCGTGGCGACAGTGTGGGGGGAGGGGGCTATGTTTGAAGGGAGCTTGCAGTTTTTACAAACCTCTTCATCGAGAAGTTCCAGATATGCCTGTTGATCATCAAGAAAAGAGGCATTAGCTGGCATTGATGCTGAAACCGATGCTGATGCTGATGAGATTGGAGAAGGTTTTAGTCGACTTAAAATGTGAATCTGTGTTGCATATTTTTTCTCCAATAACTTTGCCGAAATTCGTGAGACGAACCAATTGGAATAGTAAATTAACGGATTGCCACTGAGCCTTAATGCTTCAGGTACACGGTTCATTCCTTTCTTATGATTTGGATCGAAACTTCTTAACTGTATTCCAACAACAAGAGTTTTTAAGTTAGGGGTTTGTTTTATATATTGAAACGTATCGTAGAGTTCGTGAATAGTTGCGCCACCATATGCAAAATTATAGGTGTTTGAGAGGCCGAGTTGATGCCAGAATTTTTCTTTCAGTGCGCGTGCTCGACTATCTCCGAGTATCACAATTTCTGTGGTTTCTTCTGGATAATGGATTACTTTCCATAGTGGATAATGGGATTTTTCGCTTATTTTGGACTTTTCTAGTTCCAAGTCTACAATCGGATTAATTTCATAAGGATCAATAACAAGATTGAAGATAAATGGTGCAAGCCCGGCTATGAACGTAAAGACGGCAATAAGACTATAGATTCTTGGTGTCTTTGAATGGGAACTCATTGATCCTCTCCTTTTACAGTACCCAACAATTTGCAAGTGGTATGCCAAATAAGAAGATGGAAAATAAATCAATAAAAACAATTGGTTAATGGTTTAATGTGCTGGAATTAGAATAGGAGTCTCAAAATGACACTCAAATTGAATTAACCGTATCCAAAAGCGAGCAATATTATTTCTAAAGAAGGTATTTTTACTAATTTTGAATAGTGCATCGTCACTAGAAATAAGAGTACGACAGCAATTGAAGTGCACCAAAAAGCCATGCTGTTACGTGCAGTTTCAATAAGTTGGCTGTCGCCGCTATCTGATGACTGGTTTCCGCGGTTTGACCATTTCTGTTTTGATAACCGGAAAATACAATAGACCTTAACCGAGGCATTAATTAGCTGGTTGAGATATAGTATCCAGGGGTAAGACATTTCTATTTTTCTGGAATACTTGAATAGGAACAAAGATAGAAGCATCCTGCTAAGAGCTATAAAGATGAGGTAGGACCACAAATAGCTGGCGCCCACAATAAAGGTTGCCAATACAGCAAGAACCGGGCTTAACAACATAGTCCACATTGACAGGCGTTGATCTACCAGGCACCACCAAATGAAAAAAGGCATGTGGCGCGGCCCAAGTGATATAGCTCTGGAGCCATTTCGCAACATATTCCCAGACCAGCGGCGGAAATTTTGAACCATCCTGTCTATGCCGTATCCATCAATCACCTCAACTGTATAACCCAAGGCGTCAGGGACATAGAGCATCTTGGCCTTATGTCTGAGCATGTAGTACCAAGTGCTTTTATCGTCTCCTGACAAAAAGCGAAAATCCCCCCATAACCAATGGTTCAGATGATCCGCTTCCAACAATCGGATGAATTCAAGTGTTAGCAGATGAGATGCCCTGAATACTGACATTCGCCCTGTTAGGGTCAAAACTCTCCCAGACAAAGCATGGGATTGCATGGCGAGCCGCCGTTGAGAAAATCTCATCTTGAGCCAGGTTTCAATCCAGCGCGGTCCGATGCAAATAACCTCTTCATCTGTCGTGCAGGCCTGTAAATCAGGATAGAGTTTAAAGAGGGGCATGCAGCGACTGACGGCTCCTTTTGCAAGTATGAAATCTCCATCCATAAAGGTAACAAGGTCATCTTTCTTTACGCCAGAGCGGCTCATAGCTCGTAGAACCAGGCCAATTGCAGCTCTTTTTCCTGATACATTTTGACGAATA
>JAESSA010000033.1 GCA_016764355.1 Sneathiella sp.
AAAATTGGTTTTATGACGGCCTTTTTCAGGGTCTTCAAAGTTGATATTTTGAACTTTTAAAAGCGCAAAATATCGTTCGCCGTCTTTTGGACTTCTAATCTCTCCATCAACTGTATCCCCTGTACGCAAGGAAAATCGTCGAATTTGACTGGGACTGATATAAATATCATCTGGACCCGCCAAATAGTTCGCATCTGGGGAACGAAGAAAGCCGAAACCATCTTGCAAAATTTCTAAAACACCACCACCGGTAATTATCTCACCATTATCAGCTTCACTTTTTAAAACAGCAAATAACAGTTCCTGTTTTCGCATTGTAGAAGCATTTTCAATATCTAATGATTCGGCTGTTGCCAATAATTCAGGGGGGGTTTTCTTTTTAAGTTCTTGAAGATTCATGTAAATCTCTGGCTTCAGCCGTTCATATATAAGTTACTGTGGGAATTTTATAAGAATTTTCTTATATGGAAGATAAGCGCTATGTGAGCGAATACGTTTCTTTCGAATAGATGAACGCTAATTAATAGCCTGCATTTCTTGATAAGGAGAGTAGCTTGATGTTGGAACAAAGGAATGGCAGCTTCTCTAGAACAAGTCAACGGTAATATGACAAGTTTGATGTTAAAACGGTTTGGTAGCTACCATAATAACAATAATAACCATTAAAATCGTAGGAATTTCATTAGCATACTTATAAAATCGCGCTGATTTCTCGTTTTTATCTGCTTCAAAATTGCGCCGCCATTTCGATAGAGAACCATGAAAACCGGTCATCAAAAACAAACTGACAAGTTTCACCCAAATCCACCCAGCGGACCAGTCAATAACCCCCGGTGTTGCAAGTAAAAGACCGCCAAAAACAAAAGTTAAAAACATGGCAGGATTTATGATGCCGCGAAGCAACCTGCGTTCCATAATTTTAAACGTTTCAGATTGAACCGATCCTATTTCAGCATCAACGTGATACACAAAAAGTCGAGGTAAATAGAGCATTCCGGCCATCCAGGATATGACTGAGATAATATGAAATGCTTTGGTCCATTCATACATGTCTGCCAGAATATCAGTCATTTTTATTCCTTTTCCTGCACTCACATGCCCCATGGGTAGTTGGGCAAATTACAGGGCCTTTTTCGCTTTGTAATTGACCAATAGTGAGACTTTTTACCATCTCACCCAACCCTGCGATAAATTTTAGATGGGTGGTAACGGTAGGAATTCTATAATAATTTGGCACCCCAGCAGATTTTGCTAATTCTGCATATTCTATATCCAATTCGACCAATGTTTCAGAATGTTCTGAGACAAAAGCCACTGGAATAATCATAAGAGATTTGTTATCTGCACCAGCGGCTGATATTTCATCCTCTGTTGCAGGTTTAATCCATTCAACGGGTCCAACTCGACTTTGATAGCAAATACCGTAGTCTAAATCTTGTATACCAAGCTTATCAACAATGGCGATAACCGATTGCTCCACTTGCCAAGGATAAGGATCACCTGCATCTACTATCTTTTTTGGGAGCCCGTGAGCAGAAAAAAGAAGTCTCGGTTTTTCTCCTTCAATTTCTGCCAGTTTCTGCTGAATTAAGTCTACGCAAGCACCCACAAACCCAGCATTTTTAGGGTAACAACAAAGAGAAGTTGTTGGGCAATTAAGCTTGGCTTTTTTAGCCAGTTTTTCCCACTCCTCGACTGAAGATCCTGTCGTTGTTGTTGAATATTGCGGATAAAGAGGCAACAAAATAACTTCATCAGGATCAAAATTGGCAACCTGTTTTACTGTCTTTTCTGCTCGCGGATGCCAATATCGCATGGCAATAAAAACTTTGTACTCATCCTGATCACCGGACAAATAATCTTCCAGTGCTTTGGCCTGATCCTGAGTTTGTGGAAGAAGGGGGGATCCACCTCCCAGATGTTTATAAATTTCTTTGGCGATAGGAGCACGGCGCTTGGAAATCAATTTGGCAACCAAATATCGCAAAGGATTTGGCGACCCAATAATAGCCGGATCATAGAAAAGATTGAACAAAAATGGTTCAACCGCAGCGAGGGTATCTGGTCCGCCTAGATTGAACAGGACAACTGCCTTGCGTGCCAAATATATTCTCCCTATTTACGCCATTCATGGATTGTTTTTGCAAGCAAATCAACATTCTCTGGTGGGGTTTGTGGAATAATACCATGACCCAAGTTAAAGATATGTGAGCCTCCTGATAAAGTTTCCAAAATATGATGGATACGATCCACCATAGGTTGCCCACCTGTCACAACAGAGATGGGATCAAGATTGCCTTGAACGACGGTGTGAGGTTGAATTTCTTTGGCAGCCCATTCAAGAGGCGTTGCCGTGTCAAGGCTTACAGCGGTGACTTTCGTTGTCTTAACAAACTCAATTAAATTACCGCCAGCGCCCTTAGGGAAGCCAATGATGGGTAATTGTGGGTATTTAGCACGTAGACCATCTACAATACGTTTGGTGGGCTCTATGACCCATTTAAGGAACTCTGAATCTGGAAGAACACCGGCCCATGTGTCAAATATCTGAATAGTCTCAGCACCTGCTTCCACCTGTTTCAGCAAATATTCAGTCGTTGCCACCACCAAAATATCAATTAATTGGCCAAATCCTACAGGGTCTGAATAAGCCCATTTTTTAATATTCACATAATCTTTTGAGCCTCGGCCCTCAACCATGTAGGTAGCAACGGTCCAGGGGGCCCCAGCAAAGCCGATAAGGGCACAATGATCAGGCAGGGAGCTGCTTAATCGATTTACAGTCTCATAAACCGGGTTCAAACGCTCATGAATTTTATCTAATGAGAGGCTACCCAGCTCCTTTGCCGAGCGAATAGGATCTAAAACTGGGCCCTCCCCTTCTTTGTAATCAAGGGGCTGACCAAGAGCATCAGGGATCAGCAAAATATCAGCAAATAAAATTGCTGCGTCAAAATCATACCGGCGAAGAGGTTGGAGAGTGACTTCTTCTGCAAATTTTGGAGAATAACAAAGATCAAGGAAAGAGCCCGCTTCAGCTCTTAATTTCCGGTATTCTGGTAAATATCGGCCTGCTTGGCGCATAAGCCAGAATGGAGGGCGATCAAGTTTTTCGCCGTTTAATGCTTTCAGAAATCTTTTGTTATTTGAGGTGGGCACCGCAATCGCCTTCTCTTTAAAAAAAGTTATCCCATACTATTAAAGATATTAATAAATAGGTAGTAGTAGTTGTTTATACCTGTGGATAACGGGGATTAGTATTCATACACATCCTTTACATGTTTTTTGGGGATAAAATCCAGTGATTTAGCTTTGCTGCGAATAAGTGAACGAAACTAGTAATTTTCTTACAGGTCTAATTACGGGGATTATGGGGATAACTTTTGATTCCAGTTCTCGAAAAATACTTTTCCACAAAAAACAAAAATGGTGATTGCACTTATTCACGGGTTTAAAACACGGTGTGGGAATCATACAAACATGGGTATAAAATTTTTGGCTTACCGGAATAAGCCGTGTTATCCCTGTTATTCACGTAATCCACAGGCTGCTGCATAGGTAAAATATTATGTCTGAGTTCCATTTACATCTGGTATCTGATTCAACAGGGGAGACCCTGCAATCCATGGCAAAAGCAGCTCTTGTGCAGTTTGAAAAAGCCGAAGCCATTGAGCATGTATGGTCCATGACACGAACCTTGCGGCAATTGGATGATATCCTTGATTCAATCACCCAACATCCGGGGCTTGTTCTTTTCACACTGGTCAATAAGGAAATGCGCGATGTTTTGGAGAAAGGATGCCGGAAAATAAACGCCCCCTGTGTGCCCATTCTGGATCCGGTGATGGCAGCGGTCTCCCGTTTTTTGGGACAAGAAAGTCGCGGCCTTCCGGGGCGCCAGCATCTTCTGGATCAAGAATATTTTGATCGCATTGAGGCTTTGAATTACACAATGGCCCACGATGATGGACAAATGCCTGAAGGCCTCGATAATGCCGATGTGGTTCTTGTCGGGGTTTCTAGGACGTCAAAAACACCGACGTCCTTTTATTTGGCGCATCGCGGTATTAAAACGGCAAATGTCCCTTTTGTCCCCTCCTGCCCCCTTCCAGAAGAGCTCTTTAACCTTAAAAATCCGCTAGTAATTGGCCTTACAACCAGCCCTGAAAGACTATCCCAAATTCGAAAAAACAGATTGTTATCTTTGAAAGAAAATCAGGATACCAATTATGTGGACAGGGATAGCATCAAAGAAGAGGTTATTGCCGCCAGAAAACTATGTACCAAACACGGATGGCCGGTTATCGATGTCTCTCGCCGCTCTGTTGAAGAGACGGCGGCTCAAATCATTACGCTGCATAATCGCCGCTAAGCAAATTTAAATTTAAGAATATCAAAATGTCTAATAACTCAACAGCTTCTGTCATCTTAGCCTCTTCCAGCAAATCACGAAGAATAATGTTGGAAAATGCAGGTCTTGAATTTGAAATCGCCCCACCAAGAGTGGATGAAGAAGAAGTAAAACACTCTTTGCATGCCGCTGGCGCTAGCGCCGCCGATACTGCCCAAGCCTTGGCCGAGCTTAAAGCCCTTCGTATTTCAAAGGATTTTCCAGAACATTTTGTCATTGGCGCCGATCAAATGTTGGAATGTGGCACTATCTGGTTTGATAAGCCTGCTGATATAGATCATGCGAGAGCTCATTTATCAGCCCTCCGGGGGAAGACACATATACTGCAAAATGCCGTTTGTGTGGCAAAAGGAAGTACGATTATCTGGCATCATGGAAATGAAGCACGGCTTGCCATGCGGAACTTCAGTGATGATTTTCTGGATACTTACTTAAAGGAAGCTGGATCCGATATCCTGGGATCTGTGGGGGCTTATCAACTTGAAGCTTATGGCGCGCAGCTTTTCAATAAGGTTGACGGGGATTTCTTCTCCATTTTGGGATTACCTCTCCTCCCTCTTCTTGATTTCTTACGGGGTCATAAGGTTGTTTTATCATGATTAAAATGGCTGGAGTTATGGGTTATCCCATCTCGCACTCTCTTTCCCCAAGACTTCATGGATACTGGATCGATAAATATGACTTAGATGCTACCTATGAGCCATGGGCCGTTAAACCGGAAGATTTAAAGGAGACTTTGAAAAATCTGGCGTTGGATGCCCCAAAAAAGGGCGGTCTTTTTCGCGGCACTAATTTGACTATCCCCCTAAAAGAAGCGGCCCTGCCCCTTGTCGATATTCTAGAAGCATCGGCGAAGATAATTGGCGCGGTAAATACAGTTGTTGTGAATGAAGACGGAAAGCTAATTGGCCGGAATACGGACGGAATTGGATTTTCAGATTCGTTAGCAGAACATACGGATATTAAGAAGTTCGAAGGCGGAACCGCCTTAGTGCTCGGGGCTGGTGGTGCTTCCAAAGCAGTGGTCTATGCAATCTTGCAAATGGGTTTTAGTAGAATATATGTGACGAACCGAACCCAAGAGCGGGCGCAAGAATTATGTACGCATATTGGGGATAATGCAGAAGTTATTCTCTGGGAAAACCGTACCAAAGTTCTGGGAGAGATTGATCTTCTGGTGAATACAACAAGTTTGGGAATGGCAGAACAGCCCCCCCTTCACATGCCCCTTAAAGGTTTGAAATCCAATGCTGTTGTGACTGATATCGTTTATGTTCCGCTGGAGACTGAATTGCTGAAAGAGGCAAAAGCTGCTGGGAATTTAACGGTTGATGGTCTTGGTATGTTACTTCATCAGGCAAAAGCGGGATTTGAAGCGTGGTATGGAGTTAAACCCCAAGTGGATAAAAACTTGCGAGATTTTGTGTTAGAAGGATTAAAAAAATAATGACAATAAAAATCCTGGGACTGACCGGCTCCATAGGTATGGGGAAATCCACTGTTGGCAAAATGTTCGAGAGATTGGATGTTCCGGTATATAATGTGGATGCTGAGGTTCATAAGTTATACCTGCCTGGCGGTGCGGCAGTAGAGCCCATTTCAAAAGAATTTCCAGAAGCTGTGGTCGACGGAAAGGTAGAGCGGCCGATTCTAAGTAAATTGGTCCTTGGAAATGATGAGGCAATAAAACGGCTTGAAAAGATAGTTCACCCTCTTGTGGGGCTAAATCGATCCAATTTTATCTCAAATGCTGAAGAAAACGGCCATTCTATGATTGTTATTGACGTGCCTTTAATTTTTGAGACAAAGGGCGAGAAGAATTTCCACAAAATTATTGTGGTCAGTGCCCCGGCCGACGTGCAGCGCGCCCGCGTTCTATCCCGTGAGAACATGTCTGCCGAAAAGTTTGAAAGTATCCTTGCCCGGCAAGTTCCAGATGCGAAAAAACGGGAATTGGCAGATTATGTAATCGATACCAATTGTAGTGAAGATGAAACTTTAGTTCAGGTTCAAGAGCTGATTGAAACCTTAGGGAAAGAAAATTAAGCATGCGCGAAATCTCTCTGGATACGGAAACCACAGGCTTTGATCCCTCCACTGGAGATCGGATTGTAGAGATCGGCTGCGTAGAGATGGAAAGTTTTGTGCCTACAGGCCGTGTTTTCCACAGATATATTAATCCAGAACGGGACATGCCTGAAGGGGCCTTTAAAGTTCATGGCTTGAGCGAGCAATTCTTGCGGAAACATAACGTTATTGCGGATGAAATTGACGAGTTTCTGGATTTCATTGGGGATTCCAAACTTGTTATCCACAATGCCGAATTTGATATGAAATTTATCAATGCAGAGCTTATCCGACTGAAGCGCCCGCCCCTTTCCATGAGCCAATCTATTGACACCGTTGCCATGGCGCGAAAAATGTTTCCCGGCGCACAAGCTAATCTGGATGCTCTTTGTCGGCGTTTTAAAATCGATAACTCGTCCCGTACAAAGCATGGCGCGTTGCTTGATGCGGAATTACTGGCAGAAGTATATCTTGAGCTAAAAGGCGGTCGTCAGCGTGGGTTGTCCTTATCCTCGGACGAGGAAGGGCAAAAAGCAGGTGTTATGGCTAAATCACTGGCCCGCCCGCCCCGCGATCATTTCGCAACAGAGGAAGAACTTGCCAGACATGCTGCTTTTCTTGAGAAAATTAAAGAGCCTATTTGGAACAGAGAATAGTCCGGGTGCAGACAAATTCCAGGAGTCCCATATCTAAAAGGGTCAATTAAAGATACAAGACACAAAAAACCACGAAGGCGAAACCCTCGTGGTTTTTTAGATACTTATTTTAGTGAGTTAGGCGTTGCCAGGTTCACTTTGTTGGGCTTTAAAGGATTGAAAAAGGCCAGCAAAGTCAATTGGGTCCAACTGAAGCGGAGAAAACCCGCCATCCCGCGTTGCGTCTGAAATTACGCGGCGTGCAAATGGGAAGATAAGGCGTGGGCATTCAATCATGCACATCATTTCCATAGCATCGGCCGGGAAATTTTTAATCAGGAACATGCCGCCATAAACAAGCTCCAAGATGAAAGCTGTTTCTTCTTCATGTTTCGCCGTTGCCTGAATCCGCAACTCAACTTCGTAATTTTCAGGAGTCAGCGCCCGCGCTTGTACGTTCACACCCAGCTCGATCGTTGGTTGCGGCAATTCAGGGTTCAAACTTGCAGGTGCATTGGGGTTTTCAAAGGAAAGGTCTTTGATATATTGCGTAATGATGGACAAAACGGGCCCTTCAGTGGCTTCAGTAGCGCCGGCATTGCCACCTTCTGGGCCACCTTCTGGGATGTTATCTGACATATTAAATTTTCTCCAAATATTAGCGTAGAATTTTGACTGTTAGTTAATAGAATGGCTAGCATGAATTAGGGGAGTGAACAAGCAGAAGAAAGCGTATCCGCTGCCCACTTACTTGTTTTTTGACCAGGGGCTATCTTTGTTGGCTTTGTCGCTTTGCTCGATCAAAACATCTTCTTTTTCAAGGGAGTCCTGATTTGGATCTACTTCATGAAACTCGCCATCAATAACGGTGGAATTTTTCGGGCGAAAGCCTTGCCCTTGTCCAGCGTTCATATTTTGAAATCCACCCATTTTATTTGTTTTCACATTTTTTGAAAGCCAATGGGCGATAGCATTGCGCAAAGGCGGTAAAAACAATAAAAAACCCAATCCATCCGTCACAAAGCCCGGAATTAGAAGAAAAAGACCTGCAAGCGCCAATAAGATGCCGCTGAATATCTCATTGAGCGGCGTCTCTCCCCTCTTCAAGGTTTCTTGAGCCTTCATCAAGACGGATAACCCTTGCGTTCGAAGGAGTGCTACTCCAGCTACGGCCGTAAAAATTGTCAGGATAATTGTATTAAAAGCGCCAATTTCTCCACCAACTTGGATGAAAACTGATATTTCCATAACCGGTATGCCGATCAATACGGCTAAAAACAACAGAAGCAAGCTTGTTTATCCTTTCTAAAGTTTCTATCTAGTAATATGGGGCTTGTGGTTTGTAATTTAAGATCCGGCTGGACCTTAAAACCATAAACCGTTACCCTAACCCGATAGTTGTTCCCTTTTACATAGGAACGGCTTTACCTAATTTCGATATCGATGTGAAGAATATATTATGGGCGATGGATTTCAATTCCTGGACATTATCTTACTTGCGATGATTGCAGCGTTTATTTTTCTGCGGTTGCGTGGTGTGCTTGGAAAAAGAATGGGGCATGAACAACCCCCAAGAGAAGACGCTTCTCAAAAACCGTTGGAGAAGACGAAAAGTCAAACGAAAAGCCAGGATGGCGACGAGGTAGCCGATAACGTTGTTGCTATCAATGATCGCATTGATGCTCCGCGGGCCGATCTTCCTTTTGATAATTCACCAAAAGGCCGTGCCCTTCAGGATATTCATTCTGCCGATAGAAATTTTGATCCTGATGCCTTTGCAGGACAAGCTGTACAAGCGTATGAAGCCATTGTTTTGGCCTTCGCCAGCGGTGACCGTTCGACTCTGCAAAATCTTTTGTCAGAGGAAGTTTATAATAACTTTGAGCGATCTATCACTGACAGGGAAGACGCTAACCAAGTGATGAATACAGATATTCTTTCTGTTAATAACGCTGAAGTAGAGGATGCGACCTTATCGGGAAGTGATGCGGAAATCACTGTTCGGTTCGAGACCGAAATGATTTCACAAACACAAGATGAAGAGGGTGTTGTCGTCAATGGTGATCCCCATCCTCATGTGGTGAAGGAACTTTGGACCTTTGCTCGAAATTTGAGTTCTTCAAATCCCAATTGGTTGCTTATTACAACACGCAGGGTTGACTAAAAGCGGGTTGCAAGCTGGCTATGATCAAAACCATTCTTAAGCGGAAAAAAACCGTTGCTCTTGGGCTCGCTCTGCTCATAGGCTCCTCTATTATTGGATATTTGTTTTTAGAGGGCCCGACAAAGGCTCTCAAAGACAAACTGGTTTTAAAAGTTGCCCAATTTTCTGATTTGGCAGGCTGGCAGGACGATCAGTTTGGCGCTGCTTTACCTGCCTTCCAGCAATCATGCCGAAAAATCAATAAACTGCCTGGCACTCGGTCTTTAGGGGCTAACAAGCTTGCGGGAACGGCGGCAGATTGGAAAGAGATCTGCCGGGAAATTCTGACGCTTCCCCTTGAGAGCGGTGTAATAAAGGCGTTTTTAGAAACGAAATTCACACCTTTCTCAGTAAGGAATGAAGAACAAACTGTCGGTTTGTTTACAGGCTATTATGAAGCGAGTCTGCACGGTAGCCTCACCCGTTCTGAAAAATATGCGACACCGTTATACCTTCGCCCTGACGAGTTGGTTATGGTCAATTTGGGACGCTTTCGCGATAGCCTGAAGGGGCAGCGTATCGCGGGTCAGATCAAAGGCGGAGAGTTGATCCCTTTTCATGATCGAACACAAATTGAAAAAGGGGCTTTGCAAAAACGCGACTTGGAAATTCTGTGGGTTGATAGCGCTGTCGATGCTTTTTTCCTTCACATTCAGGGGTCGGGCCGTATTCAGATGGACGATGGATCTCACATGCGTGTGGGATATGCGGCCCAAAATGGGCATTCTTATTTTGCCATTGGCAAGACGTTGATCGAAGAGGGACATGTCCCCCGCGAGAAAATGTCCATGCAGGCTATTCGGGAATGGCTGGAAAATAACCCTGAAAAAGCGGATGAGGTGATGAATAAAAATGCCTCCTATATTTTTTTCCGGGAACTTAAAACTTCCGGCCCTATTGGCGCGCAAGGGGTAGAGCTTACCGCCGGACGCAGCTTGGCTGTGGATAGAAAATGGATGCCTTTAGGGGTTCCAATCTGGTTACAGACCGAAATTGAAGAAGACAATAAGCCTTTTCCCATTAATCGCCTTTTGATAGCGCAGGATACGGGCGGAGCTATTCGCGGGCCGGTGCGCGGAGATGTTTTCTGGGGAAATGGGCCTCTCGCTTATGAGCGGGCTGGAGCCATGAAAAGCACCGGTGAATACTGGATTTTGCTTCCCAATTCAGTTGCCGCCAAACATTTATCCAAAAACATCAGCTGAGCCATCTGGCGAAAAGGCTTCGATGACAGTATAGTTCCCACAAGGTCTAGTTGGGAGAATTTATAAATGTCTGAGAAGCCAGGTACCGTCGAAGTTGCGCTTTTTGTTACGTGTCTTGTTGATATCAATCGCCCCTCAGTCGGGTTTGCAGCGGTAAAGCTACTGGAGGAGACGGGCTGCCGGGTTGTGGTTCCTGATACCCAGACATGCTGCGGCCAACCGGCCTATAATTCTGGTGACCGGAAAAGCACAAAACAAATCGCCGCTGATGTGATCAAGGCTTTCAAGGGCTTTCGCTATGTTGTGGTCCCCTCGGGTTCTTGCGCGGGCATGATTACAAAGCATTATCCTGAGCTTTTTAAAGATGATCCCGATCTTTTATTGGACGCACAGGATTTGGCGGCAAGAACATATGAGCTGGTCTCTTTTTTGAAAGATGTTCGCGGTTTCAAGCCAGAGGGTGTGAAGCTGGATCGTAAAATCACCTATCATGATAGTTGCGCCAACCTTCGAGAAATGAAGGTTGTGGATCAGCCCAGAGCCTTAATGAACCATATTGACGGTCTAGAGCTTGTGGAGGCGGAAGACCGGGAGGCCTGTTGCGGCTTTGGCGGCACTTTCTGCATTAAATATTCTGAGATATCTGAAGAAATGGTCGATCGAAAAATCGACAATATTCTGGCAACCAAAGCCGATATGCTGGCGGCGGGAGACCTTGGCTGCCTGATGAATATTGCAGGACGGCTTTACCGCAAGGGCCACGATATCAAGGTGCTTCATATTGCTGAGATTTTAGCGGATATGTCCGATGGCCCAGGCCTTGGGGAGGAGCGGCGCTAATGCAGGTAACCAGCAGAAATTTTAAGGAAAATTCCTCTAAGGCCCTTAAAGATGATGATTTAAGAGTGGCCCTTAATCGTGTTAAAACAGGATTTACCACAGCACGCGCGACGGCAGCATCAGAACTTCCTGAGTTTGAAGAATTGCGCAATAAATCGCGAGATATCAAGAATGATGTCCTTGAAAATCTCGATTATTATCTTGAATATTTCGAAGAAAAGGTACTGGCGCAAGGGGGGCATGTGCATTGGTGTTCCAATGCGACAGAGGCAAAAGCCGCTATTTTGAAGATTTGCCGGGATGCGGACGCGAAAACCGTGACCAAGGGTAAATCCATGATCACGGAAGAAATTGCTCTTAATAAATTTCTGGCGGCAGAAGGGATTGAGCCCATTGAGACAGATTTGGGTGAATATATCATCCAACTTGCCGATGAACCACCAAGCCACATCATTGGTCCTGCTGTGCATAAAACCAAGGAACAGGTTACGGAGCTGTTTTATGAACATCATCAAAAATATGGCTATACGGAACGGCAAGAAGACCCTGAAAAGCTGGTAGGGGAGGCGCGCGCTGTTCTTCGCCATAAATATGTAACAGCCGATGTTGGTATTACCGGCGCTAATTTCCTTGTGGCTGAGACAGGCTCTACCGTCATTGTGACCAATGAAGGCAACGGGGATTTGACCCAATCTTTGCCCAAAACCCATATTGTTGTGGCCAGTTTGGAAAAAATTATCCCCACATTGGAAGATGTGAGTACGGTCATGCGGGTTTTGGCCCGTTCTGCAACCGGCCAGGAAATGTCCGTTTACACGACTTTTTCCACAGGACCCAAGCGCAGCGCCGATATTGATGGGCCTGAGAATTTCCACGTTGTTCTGCTGGATGGCGGTCGGACTGAAATGTTGGGGACTGAGCTAGAAGAATTGCTCCGATGCATTCGGTGTGGTGCTTGCATGAATCATTGTCCTGTTTATCACGCCGTTGGTGGGCACAGCTATGGTTGGGTATATCCGGGTCCCATTGGGGCGGCGCTTAACCCACAAATGGTAGGGTTAGAAGAAGCGCGCCATTTGCCCAACGCATCTACCTTTTGTGGGCGGTGTGAGGAAGTATGTCCTGTCCATATTCCCCTCCCTAAAATTCTGCGTCACTGGCGCGAAAAAGCTTTCGAACAGCAAATTGGACCGAAACCTGAACGCTGGGGAATTGAGCTTTGGGGCTTCTTTGCCAAGCGACCAACCCTATATCGATTGGTAACGGGCATTGCCGCCAGAGTTTTAACAAAAATTGCTGGCCGCCGTGGCCGTATCAAATCCTTACCTCTGATGGGTGGGTGGACGTCTGTTCGCGATTTACCGGCACCGCAAGGAGCTACCTTTATGGCACAATGGAAGAAATCGGGGCGGGGGACACAAAAATGAATTCACGGGAAAAGATTTTGGGCCGAATTCGCAGTCAAAAGGGCAGGGGGCCACTGGACCCGCATAAAGCCGCAGAATTGAAAGCCAAAATTGAAGGCCATAAACGCAATATTATCCCTAAAAGAGCGCAAATTCCTGCGGCCGCTCAAGTAGATTTGTTTCAACAGAAGATGGAGGCCTTGCTGGCTACTGTGGAGCGTGTGGAGAAGGCATCTGATATCCCTGCACGCGTACAGGACTATTTGACCCGCCAAAATTTCGCGGCGCGCATCAAAATTTCACCGTCCCCCCAATTGATGGATTTGGGATGGGAAACTATTCCGACCTTGGAAGTTGTGACCGGCGCGGGCGCTGAAGAGGATGAAGTGGGGATTTCCCCCGCTTTTGCCGGGATTGCTGAGACAGGTACATTGATGATGGCATCGGGACCGGAGACACCCTCTACGGTAAATTTCTTGCCCGAAAACCATATTGCAATTTTGGATGTGGCCCAAATGATGGGTTCATATGAAGAAGCATGGGATTCCCTGCGAGACCATATCGGCGAGACCGGGATGCCCAGAACGGTCAATTTAATCTCTGGCCCTTCTCGTACCGCTGATATTGAACAACGGCTTATTATGGGAGCACATGGTCCTAAAACATTACATGTGATTTTGGTGGGTGATGGCACATAAACCTAAAAAAGCAGGCTCAAAACCTTTAAGTTCCGAAGATAAATCACTTTGGGCCCATGTGTCGAAGAATGTTGAACCCCAGTTAAGTAACCGCTTTACTGGATTTGAAGATCTGATTAATCCACAGGAAGAAGCTGTGCCTAAGCCTAGGTTTCAGGTTTCAGTGCAAAAGAAAATTAGGGCTTTTCCGCCTGTTTTACCGATGCCTTCAAAGGACATTTTTGAGGAAAATACTTACTTCAGGGAAAGTGTTCTTCCGTCTGTTCGTAAAAATGTACCGGGGCTTGATCGCAACACCTCTGAGAAGCTCCGTAGGGGGCGCATGGTCATTGAGGGCCGGGTTGATCTCCACGGTCTGACGCAGAAAGAAGCACATCCAAAACTACGATCTTTTCTCGGCAGCGCCCATCGAAACGGCAAACGGTGTGTTTTGGTCATCACAGGCAAAGGGTCTTCAATCGAAAAGACCGATGATGCGCCTTTTATGGCGGGAGGTCGCAAGGGCGTCCTGCGCGAGGAAGTTCCAAAATGGCTTGCGGCTCCAGACCTGCGGCGGCTAGTCCTTGACTATCGCATGGCACAACCCAAACATGGCGGGGAGGGAGCGCTTTACATTTTATTGCGCCGTGCCCGGTAATTTAAGAGTTGGAGATCAGGATTGACCCCTTTTGGACGTCGCGTTAGGGCTCTTCGAGCCACGCAGAATGTTAGTTTAAAGAAAATGGCGGAAGACCTCGCCATTAGCTCCGCCTATCTGTCTGCGTTGGAGCATGGGCATCGGGGCTTGCCATCCTGGTCATTGGTGGAACAGATCTGCACTTATTTCAACATCATCTGGGATGAGGCAGAGGAGCTTCATCGTCTCGCAGCCCACTCACACCCCAAAGTAACGGTGGATAGTAGTGGGTTGAGCTCCACAGCAACAGAATACGCCAATTTGCTGGCAAAGGAGATCCGAAACCTGCCCGAAGCCCGCTTACAGGAAATGCTGGCCTACCTTCAAGCCTCCACCCCCAAGCGTTTATGACGTCCCTACGATCAGATTTGGGGCAGCGCCTTGCTCGAGGTGTTCAAAACCTGTTGGAAGATATGGGATATGCGAGCTTGACAGAAGTAAGCTTGAAAAGTGGTCGGCGCGTGGATGTGATGGGGATTAATAAAAAGGGCCGCATTTTAGTGATTGAGGTTAAAAGCGGGCCTGCTGATTTTCGCAGTGATGAGAAATGGGAGAATTATCTGGAATTTTGCGACGAGTATTATTTCGCTGTAGATGAAAACTTCCCCATTGAGCTTCTCCCTGACGCGCAAGGGCTTATGATTGCAGACCCTTATCAAGCGGAGATAATCCGGCCCTCACAAGATTTCAAACTAAATGCCGCCCGCCGGAAAAACATGACCCTCCGTTTTGCCCGGCAAGCAGCCCTGCGCCTTAAAAGCTTGAAAGAGGCTTAAGATCAGCGATATGGATCGTCTTTAGCTAGATAATCTTTCACATATTCTGCAATGCCATCTTCAAGGCTATAGAAATTCCCGCCATAACCCGCATCCCGCAGCTTCTGCATTTTGGCTTCGGTAAAATACTGATACTTGTCCCGAATAGAGACGGGGGTATCGATGTAACTGATCTGATTTTCTTTATTCGCAGCCATAAATGTCGCGTCTGCTAAATCCTTGAAACTACGGGCTTGTCCTGTTCCCAGATTAAACAGGCCGGACACTGTCGCGTTGTCCAAAAGCCACAAAATGACTTTCACGCAATCTTTCACATACACAAAATCGCGAAGTTGTCCGCCATCTTCATATTTCGGATTATGGGACTTAAACAAAATAACAGGGTCACCTGCGGCAATTTTTGGATAGCTTTGGGCGATGACACTTTTCATATTGCCCTTATGATATTCATTGGGGCCATACACATTGAAAAACTTCAAACCGGCCCATTGCGCCGGTGTTTTTCCGCCGGATTTTTCTAACCTTGCAACAAATTTGTCAAAGCTGTGTTTGCTCCACCCATAAAGATTCAGCGGGGCAAGTTCTGCTAAAGCATCTTCGCTTTGATCATCCTCAAAACCTTGCTCCCCATCGCCATAGGTGGCGGCAGAAGACGCGTAGATAAAGCTTTTTTGATGCTTTGTCGCCCAATCCCAAAGGGCGCGGGTGGGGCGAAAGTTGCGATTTAGAATAAGATCGCCGTCAGTCTCTGTTGTGGCTGAGATGGCGCCCATGTGGATAACTGCTTTTACAGAAGATCCATTCTTTTCCAGCCATTCCATCAGATTATCAGGATCGACAAAGTCTGAAATTACATGTTTTGCGAGGTTTTTCCATTTGTCCCCAGACTCCAACCAATCGCAAACCACGACATCATCTCCGCGATCAGAGAGGGCTGCGACGATATTGGAGCCAATAAACCCGGCGCCGCCGGTGACCAGAATTTGACCTGACATAAGGTTACGTATCTTTCTTTTTGTCGATTTCCAAAAGCCGCTGGATGGTAGACGTGGTGCTGAAACCTTCTTTAAGCTCTGCTAAATATATGCGTCCGCCATAGGCTTGGACTATATCGGACCCCACAACCGTATCAATGGTGTAATCTGCGCCCTTCACCAATACATCAGGAGAGAGGCTCTCAATTAGTGTGATAGGGGTGTCTTCAGCAAAAGGCACCACAAGATCCACATCTTCCAAACTAGCGAGGACTATGGCGCGAGACGTCTCCCCCGTTGCAGGGCGGTCAGGACCTTTTAAGCGTTTGATGCTGTCATCGGTGTTCAGTCCCACAATAAGGCGGTCCACCTCTCCCTTTGCTTGACTGATCAGGGATATATGGCCGGGATGGATAAGGTCGAAGCAGCCATTGGTAAAGCCAACTTTAAGGCCTCTGGCTCGCCAGTTATCGACAATCTCTTTTGCTCGAGACAGGTGGGTTATTTTCTCGTCTGCTGACTGTACTTCAGCATTGTGCAGGGCGGCGTGTAATTCTTCTTGCGTCACAGCAGCAGTTCCCGTTTTCGCAACAACAATCCCCCCAGCTAAATTGGCAAGGGTTGCAGATTGCTCAAGGCTGGCACCGGCCCCTAAGCTCAAAGATAAGCACGCAATAACGCTGTCACCTGCGCCTGATACATCAAAAACTTCTTGTGCTTGCGCGGGGATATGGTGAGCGCCTTCATGAGAGATCAAACTCATTCCGGATTCGGAACGAGTAACTAGGAGTGTCTCAATGTCATCGCGATTTCTAACGAAATTTGCGGCTTCTTCCACTTGTCCATCCGTATCGCAAGACCGGCCTGCCGCCTGAACCATTTCTTTTCGGTTTGGCGTTAAAACGGTCACGCCTGAATATCGGCTGAAATCAGCGGACTTTGGATCGGCGATAATGGGAATGTTTTTTGCCTTGGCAAGGTTGATTGCCTTTGTCAGGACGTCATCTGATAGAACGCCCTTAGCATAGTCGGATAGTATGACTACATCAACGTCGGGGAGGGATTTTTCGAATTGAGCAATTACCTTGTCTGCCGTATTGGATGCTAACGAATGGGTTGCCTCCGCATCAGCCCGGAGCAATTGCTGGCCATCAGCAATAAACCGGGTTTTAACTGTGGTTGGACGTCTGCCGGAGCATACCAGAGCGGCTGTAATGCGCTCGTCTTTCTCGAGAAGATGGGCAACCTCTCGCCCTTCAGCGTCATCACCGGTCACCGCCACAAGAGTTGCTGCCCCCCCGAGGGACAGGATATTTCGAACCACATTTCCAGCGCCGCCGAGCATGGCTTGTTGATGGCTAATGCCAAGAACAGGGATTGGAGCTTCTGGCGAGATGCGCGTAGCACTGCCGTAAATGAAGCGATCGAGCATCACATCCCCAAGACAGAGAATGCGAATATTATTGAAGGCCTCAAGCAAGGAGCCTGGATCACCGGCGATGCGGGCAAATGTTTGTTTCTGGTTCATAATTTCAGACAAGCTTTAGCTTTTTTTCCAATGCCCCGCACAATAAGTGCCCAAGGGTGATATGCATTTCTTGAATGCGCCGGGTCGTTTGTGCAGGCACAATGATAACAGGGTCTGCAAGATCAGGCATAACGCCGCCATCTCGGCCCGTGAGAGCTGTTGCGACCAGCCCTTTTTTCCGAGCCATTTCAAGGCCCGCTACCACATTTGGGCTGGTGCCTGAAGTGGTAATACCGACAGCCACGTCGCCGGGATTTCCCAAAGCCTCAATTTGGCGTGAGAAGACATGTTCTGCGCCAAAATCGTTGGAAATAGCCGTTAGGGCAGATGTATCAGTGTTTAAAGCAATAGCTGCAATAGGGGGGCGATCATCAATATAACGAACAACCAGCTCAGCGGCTAAATGTTGAGCGTCGGCGGCACTGCCCCCGTTTCCAAAGAACAAAATCTTCCCGCCATTTAAAACAGAGTGGCACCAAACATCCAGCATCTGTTGAAATGGCTCAAACGTTGTCGCGCGGGTTTGCGCCAAAACCTCTGCGTGACTTTCAAACTCTTCATCGAAATAAGCCTGAAGCTCCATAGGGGATCACCTTAAAAATGTTGGACTATTACGGTAATAGTATAGTCAGGGCCTCTCTGTAAATGTCCAGTTTGTCTGGAATGAGGCAGCAGGACACTTTATCCAGCCGGTCTTTCCTGCGGGGGGATTACTCCTGCGGCAATGTCGCGTATTAAGCGGAGTTGTTTTGGAAGGAGTTTTTTGTGGGCGTAACGCTCTAAAACCGTTTGTCGTGCAGCTTCCCTTATGTGATCCAGATCCTTATGGTTATCAAGCACATAGGCAATTTTCTCTGCAAAGGCTTCATGGTCAAAGAAGTCAGCGAGAAAGCCATTTTCTGTATCTGTAATGACCTCTTTTACCGGTGCCGTGTCGCTTGCCACAACCAAGGCACCGCAAGACAGGGATTCTATTAGGGACCAGGATAAGACAAAGGGCACAGTTAAATAAGCTTGGACTGTAGATGCTTGCAAGACTTTCACATATTCGCCGTAAGGTAGGAGGCCTGTGAAATGAATCCGATCCATATCCGGCTTTAATTCTTCCAGCATTCTTTTACGCCAACTGTCCCCGTCAGCTAATTTTTTACCGTAGGCAACGCGGTCTTGCCCAACAACAACCACATGTAGGTTGGGTCGCTTCTTCATCAGCAGGGCCGCGGCCCGCATGAATTCGGGAAAACCGCGATAAGGCTCCATGCCGCGGGTGGCATATGTTAAAATCTCGTCAGCATGGGTAAGGTCAAGATTGCCAAATTTCTTTGGTGTTTTCCGATTTGGTTTAAAGAAATCTGTATCAACACCATCATGCAGAACAGAAAGCTTGGGTTTAAAAACATCGGGAAATTGAGAGGCTTGAAATTGTGTCGGTACTTGTCCCCAATCACAATGGGCTAAATCCATCAAAACGGGCAGGTTTTTTGTTCTAATTCTGCCCGCATCATCAAATCCCAGATTTGAATCTCTCAGAAAATCAGCATCAGAGCCAAAGGCGTGATAATACCATTCAAAATAACAAAGAAGCTTGGCGTCGGGGAATACGTCCTTCACATAAAGCCCAGGACCCCAGCCAGAATGAGCACAAATCAAGTCAGGCTTAAATCCCTTTTTCTTCAGATCAATGCAGGCGCGAAATAGGGACTGGCCATTTATAACGGCGCTTTCCGTTGATCGCATGTAGTGGTGGGTATTTGAATGAGGTTCTCTGTGAGGTTTATAGATAAGATTGGTAACCCCAGGTATTTTCTCAACCGCCCGATGGGAGGCGAACACAATTCGGTTCTTCTTTTTCTCAGCCAGTTTCGCCGCCACATGTCGATATTGTGCCGGAAAGTTATTATGCAGAAACAGTACCCGCATTATTTTATTATCCCCCTGCTTTTTTCAGCTTTTGCTATGGTAAAATACAAAATGTTAAATCTGCAATAGCTTATCCGAGGTAAGTGAAAAATTTCTACGTAAAATGCGAGTAGATTCTACAGAAAATTCTGCCAAAAGACGATTTTTGTAGCCTTTTTTTTTATGCTTGTTTGGCTGTCGCGAGTTTTGTTTTTGGCTGATCTTTCGGGGCCCGTTCTTTTCTGGGGTCTATGCTATCAAATCCTGAAAATTCTTCTTTCAGTCGGCTTATCGCCATATCTACATAGTCCGGGTTAATATCAAAGCCTATAGAGTTCCGCCCCAATATTTGCGACACCCTAGCCGTCGTGCCACTCCCTAA
>JAESSA010000034.1 GCA_016764355.1 Sneathiella sp.
GGTATAATTGAATCCGTCAGCGGATTTATACCAACTTTTACACCCCGTAGACCATACCATCCCGTCTAAATCTTTCTGAATGGATTTGTTGTGGGCTTCAACGGCTTCTGGTTTCACATCAATCAATTTGTCCTGACCCGTTTTTTTAATGCATTGCAGTATATAATGGATCTGCGCTTCAATCATAAAGACGATGGAGGTTGATCCCGCCCCAGTATTGGGACCCGTTACAAAAAACAGGTTAGGAAACCCAGCTACTTGCGCCCCGCGATAAGCGGCTGGCCTGTCTTGCCAAATATCTGTTAGGCGTTTGCCATTGACGCCTCTTATATCCAAGGAAGTCATTTGATCATGAAGGCTGAAACCAGTGGCAAGAACAATGCAGTCTGTTGGGTGGTGTCTTCCGGTTTTATCTGTAACTCCATTTTCAGTAATTTGATCAATACCATCGGTGATAACAGAGACATTTTCACGGTTGAGGGCAGGATAGAAATCGTCTGAAATCAGAATGCGTTTGCACCCCAGTTCGTAATCCGGTGTTAATTTTTTCCGTAATAGGGGGTCTTTGATTATATGGCGCATATGACCCAGAATGATCTTGGTGGCGCGGGCACGGAAGCTCGATTTTTTCTTGAATATCGGGAACAGAAGACCATCAAACCGCCAAAAATACCCCCACCGTGTAAGGCGTCTTTTCAAACCCGAATGGGTAAAAGCAGCTTTATCCTTATCTGAATAGGATTTGTTGTCTCTGGGCGCCACATAATTGGGCGTGCGTTGGAACATGGTCACTTGGGCGGCAGTTTTGGCAATTTCCGGCACCGCCTGTACAGCGCTTGCGGCACTTCCAATCACCACTATTTTTTTGCCATCGAGTTGCAAATTTCTGGGCCATTGTGCCGTGTGAAAAATAGAGCCTTTGAACTGATCAGCCCCTGGTATCGTTGGTATGAGGGGGGTGTTCAGTCCGCCAGATCCAATGATCACATGGCGGGCGAGGAATTTTTCTCCCGTTTCTAAAAGAATCATCCACAGTCCGGTATTATCATCAAAATGAGCGGAGGCGACGGCGCTGTTCAGTCGAATTTTTGGTGTCACACTATATTTGTCGGCACATTTTTTAATGTAAGCCTGAATTTCCTGTTGAGAGGAGTATACCTGTGACCAGTTGGGGTTTGGCTCAAACGAATAACAATAAAAATGAGAGGGCACGTCACAGGCGGCTCCGGGATAGGTGTTTTTATACCAGGTTCCTCCGACCCCTGCTTCCTTCTCTAGTATGACAAAACTGTCGCAGTTTTTCTCAAGTAGTTTTATGCCCATGCATATTCCAGCAAAACCAGCACCAATAATCACATGGTCGAGGATAGCTTCTTTGGATGTGAGCTGCGTCTGAAAATCGTTATCAAGACTATTTTTAAAAGTGCGCATTAAATCACCCATGGTAGTATTTTTACCAACCCTAAAGTAGCGTAGCGTGTTTAATCAAGAAGTAAGTTTTCTCAGATTCAAGTTTTATGAAGTTATTTTGCCTGAAACGCCAGTAAACACAATAAAAACGCTTCTTTTTTTAAGTAAGTTAGTAGTCTGTTAATGATATTCGCTTCATATGCAGCTTAGGAAAAAAGAATTAGTATTTATAGGAGTCTAGCAATGTTTAGAAGTATCTCACTTGGCCTCGCACTTTGCGTCATGCTATTTTCAGGTTTGGCAAATGCCGAGGACAAAAAAGCAGTCGTTACCGAAATGATGAGTAAGGTTGTCGCTCATTTTGAAGCAAAAGGGGCGGAACAAGCTTATAAAGATTTTGCGGTTAAAGACAGTGACTTTTATAAAGGCGAATATTATGTGGCTGCCTTTGATATTGACACCGGTAACACAGAATTCCATGCCGCGAATGCTAAGCTGATTGGTAAAAACCTTACTAAACTTAAAGATACAGACGGAGTAGTATTTGTTGCTGAAATGCTGAAGGTTGCAAGAGACAAGGGCGAAGGTTGGGTTTCATATAAATGGCCACATCCAGTAACAAAAAAAATTACCCAGAAACATTCTATGGTTCATGCCGTTGGCAACTTGGCCTTGATGATCGGTTATTACGAATAAGGGTCAGGACTCTGATAGAGGCAGCCTCCTAGGAGTGCTGCCTTAACGCGTGCCATACTCAAAGTATTTAGTAAAGGAAATGTAATGAACCTGCGAAATCTGAAGGTCTCTACCAAACTGTTTATCTCACCGATGATTTTCGTAGTGGCGTTAATTGTCCTTGGTGCGGTGGCAATTAACGGATTAAAAAATGATCATAATGCCTTAAAGGCTCTTGATAATCATGCAACACTGAAAACGGGTGCAGCACTGCGCTTTCAGGCGAATTTGCAAGCCTATAATGGAAGCTTGTTTCGAGTTATTTCCCAACTAACTGCCGGGGTCGAAGAAGAAAAGCTGGCAATACAGCGCGAAAGCATTACTAAAACGCTGGCTGGTACAATTACAAGCCTTGATGGTTTCATCGAAAAGGGTGTCTTTTTAGATGATGAGCTTACTTTGCTCAACAAAATGAAAGCGGAGCTAGCTTCTTACGGTGCCGTATCCATGGATGTGGTGGAGATGTCCGAAATTGATGGGTCTACCGCTGTTGTTATGATGATAGGGGCAGATAGTGAATTTGAGATTCTTATTGAGACTATCAATCAAATTGTAAAATTTTGGGAAGCTGACGGAAAAGCCTCCTATGAAGCAGCTGTTGCTGAAGGGAATGCGGTTATAACGCAATTCATTGTGATCAGTGTTGTGGCCTTCCTTATCGCGGCTTTCGTCACCTTCTTTATGACCCGGATGATCAAAGGACCGATCACTGCTTTAACAAATGTTATGGGCGTCCTTGCAAAGGGAGATCATACCGTTGAGATCTCGGCTCATGACCAAAAAGATGAAATTGGTGAAATGGCACGGGCCGTTTTGGTGTTTAAAGAAAATGCAATTGAGCAGGAGCGCCTGAAAGTTGAAGCAGAAGAGAGCGCAAAACGTCAAGCTGAACAAGAAAAAGAAGCAAGCGAAGCCGAAGAGAGGCGTGCGGCTGATGAGCGGGCACGTGAACAGGCCGAAAACATAGAGAAACAACAAAGAGCTGAAAAAGTGGCTGCCCTTATCCAAGGGTTTGAGACTCGGGTATCAGACGTTCTGTCCACAATTTCACTGGCCATACGTAATTTGCAAACAACTGCTAAATCAATGTCTACGACAGCGAGCGATTCAAGAGAACTTGCAGAAGGTGTGGCTAGCGTCTCAAACGATGCCTCTCAGAATGTGCAGACAGTTGCGTCGGCGGCGGAAGAGCTAACGTCGTCAATTAGTGAAATTAGCCGTCAGGTGCAGCAAGCCAGTAAGGTATCAGAGCAAGCAGTTGAAGAAGCTAAAAATAGTACTAATTCAGTGTCCGCCCTTGCAGACACGGCGAAAAAGATTAGTGAAGTCGTCAGTATGATTAGTGATATTGCAGGACAGACTAACCTTTTGGCTTTGAATGCGACTATTGAAGCGGCACGGGCCGGTGATGCGGGCAAAGGATTTGCTGTTGTTGCCTCCGAAGTGAAAAGTCTTGCGACGCAGACGGCGCGCGCAACAGAAGAAATTGCGGCGCTGATTAGTGAAATGCAGACGGCAACCAATAGTGCTGTTTCCGCAATTTCCAATATTGATAGTGTGATTTCAACTATTCGAGAATCTACAGTTGGGATTTCTTCTGCCATCGAGGAGCAGAGTGCTGCGACAAACGAAATTTCCCGTAATGTTCAAGAAGCTTCTAATGGCACAGCTGAAGTGACCCAGAAAATCGGGGTTGTGTCTGTTAAAGCGGGTGAGACGGGAGCTGCTGCCGATGAAGTGCAATCAGCTTCGAGCCGTTTGGATGAATTATCAACCAGTCTTAAGCAGGATATCGAGCAATTTTTGCAAGAAGTAAGAACTGCTTAAATCAGTAATACTCGGAACCGGTGAGAATTTTCCTTGCCGGTTTCGTGGCTTTTGGGCCCCTATTTTTACGAATTACCTCCAAAATGACTTGCATATGAATCAGTAAGCATGAAAATAAGTGAGTAGTAATTAGAAGAGTAAAAAGATCGGTTTAGTCCATCGTGAGTAAAAGTGCGATTTCACAGAAAAATATTGACGAAGTAGTCCGCATTCGGGATCAAGCAGTTGATAGGCGGATGGTTAGTTTTCTCGATTACTATTTGAAAATTCACCCTAGGTCTCACTTACCTGGACGGAGTGATTTCGACCCTTTTGATATCCCTAACTGTTTGCCTCATCTTGCTTTGGTCGATGTGGAGAGGGATCCCTACCGGTTCCGATATCGTGTGATGGGAACTTCCCTCACTTTTAATATCGAACAAGAAGGGACTGGTAAATATCTGGATGAGATTATTCCAGGGGTCGAAAGCGAGTTTCCCTTCTTAGATCGCGTTGCCGTCGCCAAAACAGGATTACCCATCTACAGAATAGGAGAAGGTAGCATATCCTTTCGGTCTGATTTTGCAGATTTGGAAAGAGTGCATCTACCTTTGGCAAGCGACGGTGAGACCGTCGATATGGTCTTGAGTATGTATATCTATTTTAGTGACGAGTAAAAGACTGCTGAAATTGGCTCCGTTACGAGATTAACGACAGCCACATCAAATAAGAAAATCCCGATAGCAAAGAACCCGTTGCAGCAAAACCCAGATAAAGAGCGAATAGTCGGGGTTTGGCGAGAGTCCAAATGGCGATTGCTGCAGGAATACTGGTGACACTACCGGCTAACAAAAAGGTCAGACCTGTTGCGGGGGACATTCCTAAATCAAGTAAGCCTCTAACTAACGGAATGGCTGCATACCCGTTTAAATAAGCGGGGACGCCTACGACCATCGCAAGGGGTAAGGCATAGGGGTTGTTATCGCCCAGCCAAGCAGCGACTAAATCACCGGGAATATAAGCGACCATAAGACTTTCAAGTAAAAAGGCGAAGGTTATCCATTTGCCAAGGAACCATCCTGAAGTACCGGCTTGTCGCCAGAAGTTTTGCATACGGTCTTTATCGCGCCAAATCCGCCAATAGACCTTTTGGGTTTCAGCAGGACCACCGCTTGAGCATGTTGGTTTGGCGATTGTTTTCAAGGCGTCGTTCAAATACCCTGTGCGGGAAATAAGCAAAGTTGTATATCCGGTAAACAATCCCATCATGATGGCGGCAATGGTTTTTACCACGGCAAGTTCCAACCCAAGACCTGCGGCTGTCAGGATAAACATTTCTGGATCCATAATAGGGGAGGCTATTGTAAAAGCCAAAACGGGTGCGATGGGAACGCCAGCCGCCAGCAATCCTGCGACGAGAGGGACAACGCCGCAAGAGCAAAACGGGGAGAGTGCCCCAAAAAGAGAGGCGATTGCGATGGCATATACAGGCCGACCTTCAAACGCTTTGGCGACTATCTGATCCGCGCCACTGGCTTTAAGGCCGGCTGCGATGACAACAGATAAAATGAGAAAGGGAAGGATGCTGAGCAAAGCTTCCAAGGTGAATTCTATGCTGGTTGCAGCTTGGTCTAGATTGAAGGCTGCTATAGTTCCCAATATTCCCAATATCATTACGACTGGGGCGCTAAGCCGTTTTAAGGATAGAAAAATTCCTTGAAAAACTGAGATGTTACTCTGATTAGCGGTTGTTTTCGATGAGTTCATGTTGTCACCACATATCCGGTTATATAGAAGTATTAACTGTATATATAGCAAAGGTCGTCAAGGTTACAACTATAAAACTAGTTTAATAGAAATAAATGTTCTCGACGTAATATCCAGAACAATTTTTCATAGATGGGGAGCCGTGAAGTCGGAATATATTTTAAGTTTAAACTTTTAAGCTTGAAATACAATTTCTTCTCTGCCATTGTTACATTAGAAAATAAAAAATAGGTGTGCCATGAAAGTTGTCTGTCTGGGAGGAGGACCCTCCGGTCTGTATTTCGCCATCAGCATGAAGCTTCGAGATCCCTCTCACGAGATTACGGTTATTGAGCGTAACCGGTCCGATGATACCTTCGGCTGGGGCGTTGTTTTATCTGACGAAACCCTTGATAACTTGCATGATAATGATCCGATCAGTGCAGCCGCCATCCGTGAGCATTTTGCCTATTGGGATGATATTGCAGTTGTTCACAACGGTGTCCGTACTTTGTCCACAGGGCATGGATTTTGCGGAATTGGGCGTAAAAAACTACTGACATTATTGCAGGCGCGGGCCATCGAGTTGGGTGTTGAGCTTCAGTTTGAAACCGAAGCAGGTCCTATCGATCACTATATGGCAAATTATGATTTGGTCATTGCGGCTGATGGTCTTAACTCCAAAGCCAGAACCCGTTTTGAGCATGTGTTCAAGCCTGATATTGATATGCGCAAATGCAAATTCGTCTGGCTTGGCACCCATCAAAAATTTGATGATGCTTTCACCTTTATCTTTGAGAAAACCGATAAAGGGTGGATTTGGGTTCACGCCTACCAATTTGACGATGAAACTGCGACCTTCATCGTAGAATGTACAGAAGAGACTTATGCCAATTTCGGCTTTGCAGATTTAAGCCAGCAAGATTCCATTGCCATTATCGAAAAAGTCTTCGCCAAGCATTTGGGCGGTCATAAATTAATGACCAATGCAGGCCATGTTCGGGGTTCTGCCTGGATAAACTTTCCTCGTGTTCTATGCGAGAGGTGGTCACACGAAAATCTTGTATTGATGGGGGATGCTGCCGCCAGTGCCCATTTTTCTATTGGATCGGGCAGTAAGCTTGCTTTGGAAAGTGCCATTGCTCTTGCAGAATACATTCATACTGAACCTACCATGTCGTCGGCCTTTGATAAATATGAAGATGCACGGCGGTTGGAGGTTCTGCGTCTACAATCGGCAGCCCGTAATTCCCTTGAATGGTTTGAAGAGGTGGAACGGTATCTGGATTTGGATCCCGTCCAGTTTAATTACTCTTTATTGACTAGATCCCAGCGAATATCTCATGAAAACCTGCGCATGCGAGATTCTGATTGGCTTGAATCTGCAGAAAGCTGGTTTCAAGAAAAGGCGGGCGCAGTAGAGGGGAAAACCAAAAGGGCCCCCATGTTTGCCCCGTATCAATTGCGCGGGATGACCCTTAAAAACCGGATCGTTGTCTCCCCAATGGCTCAATATAAAGCCGTCGATGGTTGTCCCACAGATTGGCACCTTGTTCATTATGGGGAGCGGGCAAAGGGCGGTGCGGGTCTTTTGTATATAGAGATGACATGTGTGAGCGCGGAGGGGCGTATTACACCGGGCTGTACTGGACTGTATTCAGACGATCATGTGACGGCGTGGAAGCGTATTACGGATTTTGTCCATACGGAGTCCGATGCTAAAATCTGCGCACAGCTTGGTCATTCTGGGCCTAAGGGCTCAACTCAACTGGGCTGGGAAGAAATGGATGCGCCTTTGAAAGAAGGTAACTGGCCGCTACTATCAGCCTCCAACATTCCGTGGTCTGAGATTAACCAAACACCAACGGCGATGACCCGGGATCACATGGATTGGGTGCGAGATCAGTTTGTCTCTTCTGCGAACCGGGCAGAGCAAGCCGGTTTTGATATGATCGAGCTACATTTTGCTCATGGATATCTTTTATCTTCCTTCATCACACCCCTTACCAATAATCGCACTGATGAATATGGGGGCAGTCGTGAAAATCGCTTGCGTTATCCCTTGGAGATTTTCGCCGCCGTGCGAGAGGTTTGGCCTGATGACAAGCCTATTTCTGTTCGTATCTCGGCCAATGATTGGGTTGGGGCAGAAGGGATAACCCCTCACGATGCTGTTGAAATTGCGAAGATTTTAAAGCAGGCCGGTGTTGATATTTGTGATGTGTCCGCTGGACAAACATCAAAAAAGGCACAACCTGTTTACGGCCGCATGTTCCAAACCCCCTTTTCAGACCGCATCCGAAACGAAGCTCATATGGCGACCATGGCGGTTGGCAATATTTACGAGCCAGATCATGTAAATTCAATTTTGCTGGCCGGGCGTGCCGATTTGGTTTGTTTAGCCCGTGCCCATCTGTCTAATCCGTATTGGACGCTCCATGCGGCCGCGGCTTTAGGGGATGAGCAGACCAGCTGGCCCGATCCTTATGGTCCTGGCGGCGATCAAATGCGGCGATTGGCCATGCGGGGCGAGACAGTCCAAATGAAAGTTTGATAGGCGAATGACGAAACAAAAACATGCATTGGTAACAGGTGGGGGCTCTGGCGTTGGCGCTGATATCGCCCTTAAGCTTGCCGCTGAAGGTATGCTTGTCACCATTACTGGGCGACGCGCTGAAAAGCTATCGTTGGTTGCGGATAAACACCCCAATATCTATGGCATGGCGGCAGATGTGGCAGACTATGTCCAAATGCAGGCCATGGTTAAAGATGCTGCGATTGCACGTGGGGATTTTTCAATTGTTGTTGCCAATGCTGGGATGGCTGAAAGTGTCCCTTTCCACAAAATGACCAGTGACCAGTGGTCAAAAACACTGGATATAAACTTAAGTGGGGTCTTCAATACGTATCAGGTAACCCTCGGCTCTATGAAAAAGGCCGGGTGGGGTCGGATGATAGCGATAGCATCCACAGCGGGTCTTAAAGGTTATTCTTATGTGAGCAGTTATTGTGCTGCGAAGCATGGGGTTATTGGGCTTACGAAATCGTTAGCTTTGGAAGTAGCCAAGACGGGCATTACGGTGAATGCTATTTGCCCCGGATTTACGGAAACCCCCATGCTGGAAAAATCAATTGCCAAGATAATGGGAGAGACCGGTATGAGCATCGAGGAAGCTAGGGCTGCGCTCAGCCGGGGTAACCCCATGAACCGATTTATTCAACCGGATGAGATTTCAGACACTGTTCTTTGGTTGTGTAAAAATGCTTCCTCCTCAATCACCGGGCAGGCCATTTCCATTTCGGGCGGTGAGATTTAACAGAGATGAGTACAGATATGCGTAGCCATGAGAAAACAACGGATACTGATAAGCGGCGCTTGCGGGTGTGGCTCCGTCTTTTGCGGGTTTCCCGCTCCATCGAAGGGGAACTGCGGGAAAGATTAAGGGTTCAGTACAAATCAACTCTTCCCAGGTTTGATGTGCTCGCTGCACTCTACCGTCAGGGGGAGGGGTTGAAGATGAGCGAGTTATCGTCCGCCTTAATGGTCTCAAACGGGAATGTGACGGGCATTATCGAACGTTTGGTCGGTGAAGAAATGGTGGAGCGTACGCCCATTCCCAATGATCGCCGGGCCATGAAAGTACGCCTCACCAAAAAGGGGCGGCAGGACTTTGCCGAAATGGCTGAAGTTCATCAAGGTTGGATCAGTGAGCTTCTAGAGGGGATTAGTGCGGAGGATGCGGATCTTGTCTGTGGCATTTTAGATATACAAACAACGGCGGTTAAGCCGGTTGGGGGCGGAAAATGAACACAACATTAATGGCAAATCTTAAACCAAAACACTTCCTTTGGCGGATGGAGGGAAGTGTCGCGATTATCCAACTGAATAATCCGGAACGTAAAAACCCGCTTACTTTTGACAGTTATGCAGAACTTCGAGATACGTTTCGCGATTTGCAGTATGCAGATGATGTGGACGTCGTGGTGTTTTTGCCCAATGGCGAGAATTTTTGTTCCGGCGGCGATGTCCATGACATTATCGGCCCCTTGACCAAAATGAATATGAAAGACCTTCTTAAATTCACCCGGATGACCGGTGATTTTGTCAAAGCCATGATCAATTGCGGAAAACCTATAATCTCAGCGGTGGACGGAGTTGCTGTCGGGGCCGGTGCCATTATTACCATGGCATCAGACATGCGTATCGCGACGGAGAGAGCAAAGACAGCGTTTCTTTTTACCCGTGTGGGCCTTGCAGGCTGCGACATGGGCGCTTGTGCCATGCTCCCCCGCATTATTGGCCAATCTCGAGCGGCAGATCTTTTATATACAGGACGGTCTATGAGCGGCCTTGAAGGAGAGAGATGGGGATATTACAGCCGCTTAGTCTCTCCAGACGAGCTAGAGAAAACAGCGTTGGAGATGGCGGCACGCATTAGTGAAGGGCCCAATTTCGCCCACTCAATTACCAAAACCCAGCTTAACCATGAATGGAATATGGGGTTGGAGCAAGCCATTGAGGCCGAGGCTCAAGCGCAAGCAATTTGTATGCAAACACAAGATTTCCATCGGGCCTACCACGCCTTTGTCGCAAAAGACAAACCGGTCTTTGAGGGGAATTAGAATGTCGGACACAAGTTACCTGAATTGGCCGTTTTTTGAAGACCATCATCGCGCATTGGCGGCGGATTTGGATGCTTGGTGTTTGAAAAATTTGCCTGTTGACCACAGCGATGTGGATCAGGCGTGTAAATCCCTCGTTGCCAAATTGGGGGTGGCTGGATGGCTTAAATATTCCGCTATTGATCCAGATGATCCGAAACCACTAGATGTACGGGCGTTGTGTATCATTCGCGAAACATTGGCCCGCCACGATAGTTTAGCGGATTTCGCTTTTGCTATGCAAGGTCTGGGTACTGGGTCCATAAGTTTATTTGGCACGGATCAGCAAAAAGAGTGGCTTAGAGCAACCCGCGCCGGAACAGCCCTTTCTGCTTTTGCCTTATCTGAACCTCGCTCAGGATCTGACGTTGCGAATATGCATATGACGGCGGAGCGCGAAGGAGATTCTTATATCCTAAACGGTGAGAAAACATGGATATCAAATGGCGGCATCGCTGATATCTATGTTGTTTTTGCCCGAACTGGGGAGGCTCCAGGTGCGCGCGGCTTATCTGCGTTTCTGGTTCCCGCCCAAACATCCGGATTGACCGTGACAGAGCGGTTGGAAGTAATCGCACCGCATCCTTTGGCAACCCTGTCTTTTAAAGATGTTAGAATACCTGCAGCTAACTTGATCGGAGAGGCTGGACAGGGCTTTAAGCTTGCAATGTCAGTGTTGGATGTTTTTCGCTCAACTGTTGGAGCGGCTGCCTTAGGTTTTGCAAGACGGGCATTGGATGAGACCTTGAACCGGGTTCAAAATAGAGAGTTGTTTGGCGCACCTTTGTTTGATTTGCAGATGGTCCAAGGCCATGTTGCAGATATGGCCTTGGATGTGGATGCGGCCGCCCTTCTTGTCTACCGGGCTGCATGGACAAAAGATTCCGGGGCCGCGCGGGTGACTCGTGAAGCTGCCATGGCGAAGCTGTATGCAACAGACCACGCGCAGGATGTTATCGACAAAGCTGTACAGATTCATGGCGGCGATGGGGTTCGCAAGGGATCAGTTGTGGAAGGGCTTTATCGAGAAATACGGGCGTTGCGCATTTATGAAGGCGCGTCTGACGTCCAAAAAGTTGTTATCGCAAGGCAAGCTCTAAATACCAAAACAGCCGTCTATGGGAACCAAATCGTTGGGGGAAGTTGACATGTTAGGACCGACTGCACATAGCGATACTTTTGCGCGCGATAATCTGCCAGCACAAAGCCTGTGGCCAGAAATAAATCTTGGGGCCCTTAACTATCCCGATCACATAAATGTGGGGGTCGAGCTTACGGACCGGATGGTGGAGAGGGGTTTTGGTGATCATACAGCCCTAATTGGAAATGGTCGCCGCCGAACATATAAAGAACTGTCCGACTGGACGAACAGACTGGCGCATGCGCTGGTAGAGGATTATGGCGTAAAGCCAGGAAACCGTATTCTTATTCGTTCCGCAAATAATCCAGCCATGGTTGCTTGTTGGTTGGCGGCGACAAAAGCGGGCGCGGTTGTGATCAATAGCATGCCCATGTTGAGAACAGGGGAGCTTAACAAAATTGTGGACAAGGCTGAGGTAAGCCTCGCCCTGTGTGATACACGATTGATGGATGAGATCATTGCCTGCGCCAAAAGCAGCAAGTTCCTTGAAAAAGTGGTGGGTTTTGATGGGACGGCAAATTTTGATGCGGAGCTGGATCGGATAGCCCTAAATAAATCCGTTCGTTTTGAGGCTGTACAGACGGGCCGGGATGATGTGGCGCTGCTTGGATTTACCTCTGGTACTACAGGGGATGCGAAAGCAACTATGCATTTCCACCGGGATTTGCTTTCTATCGCGGATGGATATGCTCGCGAAATTTTAGGGGTGACACCAGAAGATGTGTTCGTAGGGTCGCCCCCCCTCGCGTTCACATTTGGTCTGGGCGGCCTTGCAATTTTCCCCTTGCGATTTGGCGCTGCAGCAACATTGCTTGAAAAAGCAGCCCCCGCTGACATGATCCATATTATTGAGACTTATAAGGCAACCATTTGCTTCACAGCGCCAACAGCCTATCGGGTGATGTTACAAGCCATGGAAGAGGGTGCGGATTTATCTTCCCTTCGCGCCGCCGTCTCTGCAGGAGAGACACTTCCTGGCCCTGTTTATGAAGAGTGGCTGGAGAAAACCGGAAAACCAATGCTAGACGGTATAGGGGCCACGGAAATGCTGCATATTTTCATTACCAATCGGTTCGAAGACTCCCGTAAATCCTGTACTGGAAAGCCGGTTACGGGTTATGAAGCCAAAATTTTCGATGATGAAATGAATGAAGTTCCAATGGGAGAGGTAGGTCGCCTAGCGGTTCGCGGACCAACTGGGTGCCGGTATTTATCCGATGTGCGGCAGGAAACCTATGTGCGTGACGGTTGGAACCTGACCGGCGATTCTTTTTTTCAGGACGCAGAGGGATATTTTCATTTTGCGGCCCGGTCCGACGATATGATTGTCTCTGCCGGCTATAATATTGCAGGTCCCGAGGTTGAGGCGGCGCTGCTTTCCAATGAAGCGGTTATGGAATGCGCTGTTATTGGGGCTGCGGACGAGCACCGAGGGGAGATTGTTCAAGCCCATGTGGTTTTAAACGAAGGGTTTGATCAGGGGCAGGCTCAAGTGAAATTATTGCAAGATCACGTAAAGGCAGTATTGGCGCCATATAAATACCCGCGGTCTGTCAAATTTGTGAATGCGTTGCCAAAAACAGTAACGGGAAAAATTCAAAGATTTCGGTTGCGTGAAGGAGCGGCCTGACGGCAAGGTGAGCCACCAAATGTATAATAACTAGAATATTAGGCGTAATTTTGGGAGTTACGTATCGAGCAAATTGGAAAAGGGAGGAAATAAAATGGTAAAAATAAATCTGTTGAAAGCGGGCCTTGTTGGGCTGTCTTTATGCGTGGCAGGTACTGCTATGGCAAAACCTGTAAAAGTAGGCATGATCACAACCTTGTCTGGTGGTGGATCGGGCTTGGGCATTGATGTCCGGGACGGATTCATGCTGGCAGTGAAGCAAGCGGGTAACAAAGATCTGGAAGTTGTCATTGAAGATGATGCTCGTAAACCCGGTCTTGCAGTTCAAATTGCTGATAAAATGATCCAAAGCGAGAAAGTGGATATTTTGACCGGCATCATTTGGTCAAACCTTGCGATGGCTGTTGTTCCAAGCGCGGTTGCCCAAGGTAAGATATATATATCTCCAAATGCGGGACCATCTCAACTTGCCGGTAAAGGCTGTCACCCAAATTACTTTAACGCGTCTTTTCAAAACGATAATCTGCCAGAGGCTATGGGCGCTTATGCCACAAAAACAGGCGTTAAAAGCACCTTTATCATGGCACCAAACTATCCGGCCGGTAAAGATGTCCTAAACGGTTTCAAGCGGTTTTATAAAGGCAAACTGTCGTCAGAAGTATATACCAAACTTGGTCAGACGGATTATGCGGCTGAAATCGCTCAAATCCGCGCCTCTAAAGCTGAAAGCGTTTTCGTTTTCTTACCTGGCGGTATGGGTATTGCCTTCATGAAGCAGTATGCACAATCTGGCGTTGATATTCCTGTTATGGGTCCTGCATTCTCTTTCGATCAAGGTATTTTGAAAGCAGTTGGACCAGTTGCAGTTGGCGTAAAGAATACATCCCATTGGTCAAAAGATCTGAAATTCCCTGCAAATAAAGCATTCGTTGAAAGCTTCCAAGCTGAGTATGGTCGTCTTCCTTCTCTTTATGCCGTGCAAGGTTTCGATACAGCAAGCTTGATTCTGTCAGCTATGAAAACAGCGGATGTGAAAGATACAGACGCATTCCGTGCTGCAATCAAGAAAGCAGATTTTGACTCCCCTCGTGGTAAGCTGAAATTTGGAAACAACCAACATCTCATCCAGACAATTTATGTGCGTGAGGTGGTTAAAGAAGGTGATATTTACACCAATAAACTAGAAGGTATCGCTCTGGAAAACCACCAGGACGCTTACGCATCCCAGTGTAAGATGTAATCGACCGCAAAAAACGGGATGCAGGTTTAACTGCATCCCACCAATTTCCACAAAATACAGAGTATGTATAGACAATGACGTCAGTGCTTTTCATTGAGCAGTTGCTCAACGGTTTGCAGTTTGGAGTGATGCTGTTTTTGATGGCTGCTGGTCTCACCTTGGTGTTTGGCGTCATGGGACTGATCAACCTCGCTCACGGTGCACTTTATATGGTCGGGGCCTATGCCTGCGCCACTGTTGCAAATTATACGGGATCTTTTTGGTTAGGGCTTGTCGCAAGTCTTGTGGCGGCGGCGGTGGCGGGAGCGGTCGTTGAAATTTTGGTTATCCGCAGACTTTATAAGCGAGATCATTTGGATCAGGTGCTTGCAACCTTTGCCTTGATCCTTATTTTTTCTGAAGGAACACGGTGGCTCTTTGGCTCCTTCCCTTTGTTTTTGAATGTGCCAGATATCCTATCCGGTCCGATCGAACTTCCGGGGGGACTTCTGTATCCTCTCTATCGATTTGCGCTCATCATTATAGGCTGCCTTGTGGCCATTGGATTATATCTTCTGATTGCAAAAACACGCCTCGGTATTCGAATTCGGGCGGGGGAATCCGACCGGGAAATGATTGCGGCGCTGGGTGTTGATATTCGGCTTCTTTATACCATCGTTTTTGCTCTTGGAGCGGCCCTTGCTGGTTTTGCCGGCGGGCTTGTTGGAGCCCTTCAATCTGTTCAAGTTGGAATGGGAGAGCCTGTGTTGATTTTGGCCTTTGTGGTTATTGTGATCGGCGGAATTGGATCCATTAAGGGAGCGCTGATTGGCGCAATTTTGGTGGGAATGGTGGATACCATGGGGCGCTTTTTACTGCCTTCTTTCTTTCAGCTTTTTATGAATAATTCTGACGCCACTTCCGTTGGATCTGCTTTGGCCTCCATGTCGATTTATATATTGATGGCTCTTGTCCTCGTCGTTAAGCCCAAAGGTCTTTTTCCAGCTCATGGATAAATTTGATAGAGAAAAAGCGCTCAATGTCCTTATTGCGCTCTCATTGCTGATCATTCCTTTTATTGCCATAGAAATGGATGAGCCCTTTTATGTGACCTTAGCCACCCGCGTGGTCGTCTTTGCGATTGCTGGTGTTGGTTTAAATTTAGCCCTTGGTCTTGGGGGGTTGATCTCTTTTGGGCATGCGGCTTTTTTTGGCATTGGCGGTTATGCTGCTGGAATTTTGGCAAGTCACGCATTGAATTATGAGCCTTTGATGACGTCCCTGTTTGAGCTGAACGGCACTACAGAGATGCTTATCATCTGGGGTGTGGCTGTTGTGGCGAGCGGTCTTGCGGCTTTAATAATCGGTTTATTCAGTCTTCGGACAAGCGGCGTCTATTTTATCATGATCACCCTGGCTTTTGGTCAAATGATTTATTATTTCGCTATTTCATGGCCGGCATATGGGGGCGAAGATGGGTTGTCTATCTATGTTCGAAATAAATTCCCCGGCGTTAATACCCTTGATCCCATCAATTTCTTTTTGATTTGTTTCACCTTGCTAATGCTCTCAATTCTATTGATTTCAGTTTTAAAGAATTCGCGCTTTGGCGCGGCACTGCAAGCTGCCCGTCAAAATGATGAAAGGCTTTCCACTGTTGGTATTCATCCTTTTAAAATCAGGCTAACCACTTTTGTGGTATCCGCCATGATTACAGGTCTTGCAGGGGCCTTGTATGCGGATCTGAACCGATTTGTAAGCCCGTCCATGCTGTCGTGGCATACATCGGGAGAGATCATGGTTTTTGTTATTTTAGGGGGCGTTGGTCGGTTATTCGGGCCTGTCGTCGGTGCTGCTCTGTTTATCTTGTTTGAATCTATTTTTGGTGGCCTTACGGAGCACTGGATGCTTTTCCTCGGTCTTGTACTGCTTGCCGTTGTCTTGTTTGCCCGCGGTGGTCTTATCGGAGTTATAGCGGGGAAGACGCGTCATGGATAAAGGTAATATGGAACCGGTTCTAAAAATCTCGAATTTGTTCAAGTCCTTCGGGGCCCTCAAAGCCACGGATGATGTATCCATAGATTTATATCCCGGTGAAATTCATGCGCTTATCGGCCCAAATGGGGCAGGAAAATCGACGTTGATCAAACAGATTTCAGGGGATCTGGAGCCCGATTTAGGGAGCATTCATTTCCTTGGAAAAAATATGGCCGGGCTTGGGGTTGCTGACCGGGCGCAACTGGGCCTTGGTCGGACATTTCAGGTGTCATCTTTGGCGTTGGAATTCTCTGCTTTGCGCAATGTGATGTTGGCCGTTCAGGCAAAATCCGGGTCAAGCTTTCGCTTTTTCAAGCCTGTCATGAAGGATAAAGCCTTGATTGAAGGGGCTATGGAGATGTTGACACAAGTTGACCTGCAAGAGAGGGCAAATATCCCGGCTGCAGAACTCTCTCATGGGGAACGCCGTCAGTTGGAGATCGCCATTGCTTTGGCTTTGAAACCCAAGGTTTTTTTACTTGATGAGCCGATGGCTGGTATGGGGCCAGAGGGATCAAAAAAGCTTACCGAGTTTTTGGATAAGTTACGGCATCAAGCTCCGATCTTGCTGGTGGAGCACGATATGGATGCGGTTTTTGCACTTGCCGATCGGATTTCGGTTCTTGTGTATGGGCAGGTGATTGCCACGGGGAGTGTGGATGAAATTCGCAGAAATCCCCTTGTTCGAACTGCCTATCTTGGGGAGGAAGTCGTATGAAGGACCTTTTGATTGTGTCCGCCATTGAAACTTTTTATGGTCCGTCCCAAGCGTTGTTCGGTGTTGATTTAACGGTGCGCGAGGGAGAAGTTGTGGCTTTGATGGGTCGCAATGGCATGGGAAAGACCACGACTATTGCCTCCATTTGCGGGCTCGAGAAATTCAGTGCTGGAACGGTGACGTTTAACGGAGCCGATGTGGGGCCTTTACCATCCCATAAAATTGCACGGCTTGGTATTGGGTTGGTTCCTGAAGGCCGCCGTTGCTTTCCTAACCTGACTGTATACGAAAACCTGGTGGCAGCAGCGCGCCCCGGCGCATGGACGTTGGATCGGGTTCATAAACTATTTCCACGATTGAAAGAACGCTATAACCAATATGCCAGCACTCTATCGGGCGGAGAGCAGCAAATGCTGGCCATTGGCCGAGCGCTTATGACGAACCCGATCTTGCTTATTTTGGATGAAGCGACGGAAGGGCTTGCGCCCGTTATTCGTAAAGAAATCTGGCAGGCGGTACGTGATTTGAAGGCATCGGGTCAGTCAATTTTGATTGTGGATAAGACCTTGTCAGAGCTCCTACCTGTTGCAGATCAATGTGTGATTTTAGAAAAAGGCACAACTGTTTGGTCTGGCGCTCCGGCTGACTTAAACCGAGATATTGAAAACCGGTATTTGGGCGTGTGATATGAGCCATTTTAACGTACAGCAAAAAGTCCTGTTCCAGCATTGCGATCCCGCTGGCATCGTCTTTTATCCGCGTTATTTTGAAATGATAAATGCGGCAGTTGAAACTTGGTTTGAAGACGGGCTTGGTGTGTCTTTTGCGCAATTGCTCGGCGCGCGTGGTAGCGGGGCTCCAACCGTAACCATAAACACAAGCTTTCAAAATCCAAGTCATCTTGGCGATCTTTTGGCGATCGACATAACTGTCTTGAAAATAGGTGGGGCCAGTCTTGATCTTGAAATTTGCGCGCAATCGGGTGGTACAAAAAGATTTGAGTCAACTCTAACCCTTGTCCATATCAATAAAGAGACGGGACGACCAAATCCTTGGCCTGATGATCTGCGGGACGCCATAAATTTATTGTTGAAAGAAGCATCATGAACACGGAAATTATTCATCCTGAAGGTTGGAAGTCTGCAAAAGGATATTCTAACGGTGTCGCAGCGGAAGGTCGCGTTATATATGTCGGCGGCCAGATCGGCTGGAATGCAGACCAGCTATTCGAAAGCCATGACTTTCTAGGGCAGATGGAACAGACGTTGTTAAATGTTCTGGCTGTTGTTGAGGCTGGCGGCGGTCACGCTGAACATATTGTGCGCCTGACTTGGTATATTACCGACAAACGCGAATATGTGGCCAAGCAACGGGAAGTGGGGGATGTTTACCGCAAAGTGATGGGTCGTAATTTTCCTGCTATGGCTATGGTACAGGTGGCGGGCT
>JAESSA010000035.1 GCA_016764355.1 Sneathiella sp.
AAAGGGATCAAGTACCACATCGCCGGGGTTGGAAGAGGCGGCAATGATCCGCTCCAGCAGGGCTTCCGGTTTTTGCGTTGGGTGAGGCAACCTTTCCGCCGCGCAATAATGCACATGGCTAAATTGCCAGACATCACCGGGATTTGCCCCTGCCATATTATTGCGTTTTCTATAATATTTTTGGGGAATACGAACATCGTCAAGGTTGAAGGTGGCATTCGGCCCTTTGGAGAACCACAAAATGTCCTCATGGCGGGGAGAGAACCCTCTTTTCCGGCCTATTCCTTGGGTATAATGCCAAGTGATCCAGCCTTGAGGTGCCATTAATAGATCCTCTTCGAGCATCACATAAAGTCGGGCGATAAATTTGACACCCATAAAGCAATAAAGTGAACCGCCAGGCTTTAACACGCGATGCGCTTCAACAAGCCATTGTTTTGTAAAAGCGTTATATTCTGCGCGATCCTTTAAATCCAGATTATTGCCATAATTTTTGCCCAAATTATAAGGCGGGTCGGCCACAATGAGGTCAATGGAGTCGCTCTCCAGTAGAGCAAATTCTGTCAAGGCGTCCCCGGCGCGGCATATATGGCTTGTCGATGCTTTCACTTATTGGGGTGACCGCTTGGCCATAATGCGCTGGAGGGTCCGTCTGTGCATGTTTAAGCGCCGCGCGGTTTCAGACATATTATGATTACAGAGCTCATACACCCGCTGAATATGTTCCCACCGAACCCGGTCTGCAGACATAGGGTTTTCTGGTGGGGAGGGTTTGGCTGTTCCCAGGGCATTCAAGGCGTTGACAATATCGTCCACATTGGCGGGTTTGGCCAAATAGTCGATTGCCCCTGCTTTAACGGCTGCAACGGCGGATGCAATATTTCCATAGCCAGTCAGCATGACAATCCGGGCATCTGGGTTTCGTTTGCGAATAGCTTCCACCACATCAAGGCCACTGCCATCTTGCAATCGCAGGTCAACAACAGCAAATTGAGGGTTGGTTTCAATTGCTTTTAATTTTCCCTCGGCAACGCTTGGAGCCAGAGTTGGCGTAAACCCGTGCTTTTCCAATGACCGGCCAAGGCGGTTTAAGAATATTTCATCATCATCGACAACAAGTAGCCGTTTTTCGGTCATCAATCACTCACTCCTGACAAAACCATGCCTTATCGCGTATTTTTATAGGCAGACAATAGCATATCTGACACTAGAGGATAGGTTCAACTATAAGGGTCGGCTTTCTCCAGCCTTTTTCTTGGCCATTGTATATGACAACGGGCACCGCCAGCTGACGCATTTGAAAAGTGGATAGTACCACCAGAATGACCGATTAGCATTTCAGAGATAAAGACCCCAAGGCCCATGCCGCCATTCCCCCGCCTGGTGGATGTATAGGGCTCACCCAAGCGATCAATAATCTCATCACTGAAACCCGGGCCGTCATCTTGGATGATGGCATGAACCTCATTCTCATCCCAATTAAGGTCTATGGTGACAATGCTGTGGGCAAACTCTGTCCCATTACTGACAAGGTTTCCAAGCCCATGAAGAATTTCAGGGGAGGCAAATAACTTTGGCTGATCATTTAAATCACCGTCCACGATGATTTTAATTTCAGTACCCTTATTCGCATATTTTTCAGTCACCAGAGCAATAAGGCTTTGAAAGGGAAGGTAGTTGTGGTGGGCATCTTGCTGCAAAAATCTATCCGTAGAGGGGCCTTGTGACAATTGAGCCAGAACATCAGCGCATTTTTTTGCCTGATCATGGAGAAGTTTTGCATCTACTTCATGATCACTCCCCACCGGGAATTCACGGGATAATTCTTCTGATACCAGCAAAATGGTGTTTAGGGGCGTTCCAAGCTCATGGGCGGCAGCGGCAGCAATTCCCCCGACGGCTGAAAGCTGTTGCTCTCTTGCCAGGGCCATTCTGGCAACGGTTAGGGCGTCGGTCATTTTGCGGCTGTCTGAGGAAATTCGCCATGCATAACTGGATAAAAACAAGGTTCCCAGAACAAGCGCCGCCCAGATTGCCAATATATAGGTGTTTGATAAATGAAGCTCTTTATCGGGCAAGGGCAGGGGTTCATGAAAGACAGCCAGAAAACTTATGCACAGGAGGGTCGTAAGGCCCAGAAAAACAGTCCCCTTTAAGGTCAAGCTGGTCGCGGATATGGTAACAGGTACCAAAAACAGAATAGAAAACGGGTTGGACAAGCCGCCTGTTAAGTACAGTAATCCCGTTAGCTGAAGCGCATCATAAAATAAGTAAAGAATTGCTCCGCGGTTCGTAAGCCGCGCTGTTGATTTATAACTGATGGTTACAAGCACATTGACGACGGCGCTTGCCGCCACCAAAACGGCGCATGGAATTATGGGGAGATCATAGTCCATTCCCCAATGGACAAGCACAAGGGCAAAAGCCTGTCCTATAACCGCGAGCCATCTGATGTACACAAGAGATTGCAAGCGCACGCCGTTAGAGGCGCCGAGGATATTTTCGTTCTCAGCAATATAAGGTGAAGATTGCAACGTTGTCATTGATGATTAAAAGTCCAGACGCATGTTATTTTGTTAATGCCCGGCTCTCTCCTATACTCATTACCCAAATTTTCTCCGCATCATATCCTGCATCTCCTGCAGCTTGCAAGAAGCGTCCCGGCGGTTCGAACATTGGCTCATCTGTTAAGCGAACGGTGCCCCAATGCATAGCAACAAGCGTCTTACTTTTTACATCCTTAGCAATTTTGACAGCTTCTTCAGGAGTTGTGTGATGGGCTTTCATAATTTCTTGTGGCTCATAAGCGCCAATCCCCACAAGAGTGTAATCAAAGGGGCCGAAAGCCTCGCCGATATCTTTGAATAAGGGTGCGTAGCCGGTATCGCCGGTGAAATAAACCTTGTTGCTAATGCTTTCGAAAGAATAGGAGGCCCACAGGCTTTTATTGCGATCAAAAGGTGTTCTTTTTGACCAATGCTGGGACGGTAATGCCCTGATGGTAAGGCCGTTTGCATCAAAGCTATCCCACCAATCCATCTCAATCACATTTGAAAAGCCCCGTTTCTTGAAATATTGTCCAAGTTTCAAGGGCACAATAACTGTCATATCCCCTTTACCACGCAACTGAGAAATGGTTCGGGCATCCAAATGGTCATAGTGATTGTGGGACAGCACAAGATAGTCAATGACCGGTAAATCATTCATATGAATACCGGGATCGACAATCCTTTTGGGCCCAGCAAAACGGGACGGGGATGCATGACTGGACAAATACGGGTCCGTTAAAATGGTCTTGCCCTGAATTTTTATCAAGAAACAGGCTTGTCCCAGCCATGTCAGGCTATCGCTTTGCGCTTTCAGGTGTTTATCAAGGATTGCAGCGGCTTCTTTCTGCGGAATGACATGGCCTTTTGGAATAGCGATCTTCTCGTTTCCGTATCTCATCATGCGGAGGACAAAAGATAAGTAGCTTCTTTTTCGCGGTTTTTTGATGTCAGAATTGGGTAAATTGCGAAAGCGACTCTTCCCATGATGATAAGGGCGCTCAATGCCGTCGGCCTTGGTTTTTGGATTTTCAGAGCTCATTTTATTCATATCATGTCCCGCCTTAATACCTGCCGCTAAGGGTCGTAAAGACAACTTAATCTAGTCACATTTATGGGGCCTTATGGATAGATCAAGTGATTCTAGCCGGTGAGGAGCCTCTAAAACAAGTCAAACAGATTGTACATTGTCTGTTGTCACGATAGTATTGAAGCAGGGCGCGCCTGCACAAATCGCGAATATTGTTGCTGAGTTGATAACTCTTTCGGCACTTGTACCATTATACCTGTATTTTGTTGTTAGTAATACCTATTCCACATTGGGGGACGTATGTTTTTAAGAAAACCTTTTGGCGCCATAAAAGCCATTTCATCACTTGTGGCTGGGGTCGCTATGCTTTTTTCGTCTAGCTTTGCTTTCGCATCCAGCGAGCAGGAGCAACTTGTGGATAAGGCCGCGATTACTGTGGAGGCATTGGCTGCCCAGTCAGACATGGAACAATTTCGGAAACTACTAACTGTATCCAAAGGCATTGTTGTTTTTCCTCAAGTTTTGAAGGCAGGATTTATTATTGGCGGCGCTGGTGGAACAGGGGTTCTTTTAAGCCGTGGAACCGATGGATCATGGAGCTCTCCCGCTTTCTATACGATGGGTCAGGCAAGCATTGGGTTTCAATTTGGTGCTGAAGCAAAGGAAATGGTTCTTGTGATCATGACCCAAAAAGGCCTTGAAGCCATTATTGAAAATCAGGTTAAGCTTGGTGGGGATTTAAGCGCGGCTGTTGGGCCCGTTGGAAAAAATCTCGGAGCATCCACGACGACAAATATGGATGTAGATGTTTTCTCCTTCGCTAAAAATTCTGGATTATTTATTGGAGCATCAGTCGCAGGGTCAATCTTGGATGCGAAAGAAGACTGGCTTGCTTCTTATTATGGCCAGCAAGTTAAAGCTCATGATGTGGTCATCAATCGCACTGTAGAAAACGCGCAATCTGATAAACTTAAATCGGCTCTTAAAGCCGCTGAAGCGCCGTAAATTAACGAAGTTTCTCTAACATTCTAGCCGCTGAACGGTGGCGGTTCTCTTGTGCATGATCAAATGCAGTCCGCCCCGTAAAATCGGTTAGCTGTGCGTCGGCATTATTTTGCACAAGCACTTTAATGGCCTCTAAATGGCCATGCTGGGCCGCTTTGATCAAGGCGGTCTCCCCTTGACGATTTTCCAAATCGACTTTCGCGCCGGCTTTAGCCAAGATCCCAATCACGTCGGAATGTCCTTGCGCAGCGGCTTGCATGAGGGGGGTATTGCCCAGTTTGTCGCTTAAATTCACATTGGCATTGTGATTTATGAGCGTTTCAACGATTGGAACAGAACCCACTTCTGCAGCGCGGCTAATCAAGGTTACATTTTTGCTATCGCGAATATTTACATTCTCGCCTTGAAGGAGATATTGTTCAACCCCCTTCAAGTTGTTCTGGGCAGTGGCGTCAAATACTTCATGCTCTCCAAAAAGAGCAGCCGCTGACACAGTATTGACCATACCGATCAGAAATATGAATATGTAAATAAGCTGTTTCATTGCCGCCTTCTCCCACAAACTATGAAGCCTAGTTACAGGAGCGAAAGGGTCCTTGCAAATATAGAAACAGTTTTTAAATAAAATATGTGTTATGTTGCATCGCAGCGAAGTGTGAATTTGTATGTAAACTTAAGTTTTCGTTGGCTTGAAGTATTCTTTTTTGGAGTAGGTAATTGCTTTATCAGTTTAATGAGTTGCAAAAATTAGCGTTATCCCCTTTGCGGATGGCGGCCCAATTTCACTCACAGATCCTCCGAAGCCCCTTTAATCCCATGTCAGAAACACCGCAGGCGCGCACTCTTGCCGCAGCCTATGACCTGTTTTCTGAAACCACACAAAGTCACGGAAAGCCTGATTTTGGGTTGGATGAGACCATAATCGACGGGAAAGCAGTACCGATTGTCGAAAAAATTGTTCACCGTCTTCCTTTTGGCCAGCTCAAGCATTTCAAGCGTGAGACAGACCGGAGTGATCCGAAGGTGTTGGTTGTTGCCCCAATGTCAGGCCATTTTGCGACTTTGCTGCGCGGTACCGTAGAAGCTTTGCTGCCAGATCACGATGTCTATATTACCGATTGGCGAGATGCCGCTGCCGTACCCTTGTCTGAAGGGGGCTTCGACTTGGACGATTATATAGACTATGTCCGCGAGTTTTTAGGCGTCCTTGGGCCCGATTCCCACATATTGGCAGTTTGTCAGCCGGGTGTTCCTGTGTTGGCCGCCGTTGCGCTTATGTCAGAAGATGAAGACCCGAATGTGCCCAAGACCATGACCTTAATGGGAAGCCCGATTGATACGCGTTGTAATCCAACGGTCCCTTGTAAGCTTGCAATGGATCATCCGCTGAAAAAATTCGAGAATACGGTTATCCATACTGTACCCATCGGATATCCTGGGACCGGGCGACGGGTCTATCCGGGATTCCTACAGCTTGGTGGGTTTGTCAGCATGAATCTTGACCGCCACATGGACGCTCATTTGAAACAATTTGATCATTTGGTAGAAGGGGATGGCGACAGCGCTGATAAACACCGTTCTTTCTATTCAGAATATAATGCTGTGATGGATTTAAGCGCTGAATACTATCTTCAAACTATCGAAACTGTGTTTCAAAAACAATCTTTAGCCAAGGGCGAGATGATGTATCGGAAGTCGCGGCTTGTGAATACAGGGGCGATCACCAAAACAGCGTTACTTACGGTCGAAGGTGAGCTTGACGATATATCTGGCATTGGCCAAACCGTTGCAGCCCATGACTTGTGCTCAAATCTTGCGAAATCCAAACGCGAGCATTATGAGCAAGAGGGCGTTGGTCACTATGGTGTCTTTAACGGATCAAAGTTCAAGAAATTTATTGCCCCGCGCATTGGTAAATTTGTGCGCAAACATGATACTGTGTCCTAATCTAGTTTTGCGTTTAGTTGTTGGATACGATAAGTGACAGATAAGCCTTTTTGGGAAGAGATTCCTTTAACTGAAATGAATGATGAGCAGTGGGAATCCCTTTGTGACGGATGTGCAAAATGCTGTCTGTTGAAGTTGGAAGATGAAGATACGTTGGAGATTGCTTTTACCAACGTCGCTTGCCGCCAACTTAATCTGGGATCGTGCCATTGCAATAACTATTCAAGACGTTCAACACTTGTCCCCGATTGTGTCACTATGACACCAGAGCTTGTCCCGCAACTGTCCTGGATGCCAAAAACCTGTGCGTATCGGCGATTAGCGGAGGGAAAACAACTCTCTTGGTGGCACCCACTTGTGTCTGGGGATCCCAATACAGTACATACGGCGGGTATCTCTGTTCGTGGGCGTTCCATCTCGGAACGTGTTGCAGGGGATTTAGAAAATCATATTGTATCCTGGCCAGAGGAGGATGCGTCCTGAGCTTGAATCTACTGAAATTCAAGAACAGGCCTAAGCCCGTACCCCCTTTGCTGATTGAGGGGGAAGAGGTTTCCTTTCGTATCAAACATGTTGCCAATGCCAAGCGCATGAAATTGCGTATTTCAGCCTCTAGAGAAGTAGTCCTTGTCCTCCCAAAAAGCGTATCTGTCAAAAAGGGATTGGTTTTCCTTGAACAGGAAAAGCCGTGGATTACAGAACAAATATCAAAAATTCAGTCACCGATTGCCTTTGAAAATGGGGCAATTATCCCTCTCCAAGGGGAAAATTACCAGATTTGTCATGTGCCCGACCGCCGGGGTCTTGTTTGGGTTGAAGGGGGTAAGCTTCTTGTAGCGGGTAAAACCGAGCATGTTCCCAGAAGGGTTTATGATTGGATTTTGCGCGAAGGAAAAAGTGTTATTTCCGAGAAAGCGCTGACCTTTGCTGAAGAAATTCAGGTAGAAGTGAAAAAAATTGCCCTTAAAGATCAAAAATCACGTTGGGGTAGTTGTTCCCCGCGCGGAAACTTGAATTTTTCATGGCGGCTGCTTTTGATGCCAGAGACAATATTGGATTATGTTGTCGCTCATGAGGTTGCCCATCTAAGGCATATGAATCATTCGGCAGATTTCTGGGCATTGGTGCAGAAAATGCACCCAGAAATGGAAACATCTAAAAGCTGGCTTAAACAAAACGGCGTTTTATTTCATAAATATGGTGCAACTTATTAGAGTATTCTGTATATTATTAGAGTGTTCTGATTGAGGTGAAGCAGATATGAAGGCTTTGGTCCCAACAACGTTTGCCTACACATGTTTTTTGTCCGCCACCGTTGCCTTAGGGCCGCTGGCAAGTGATATGTATTTGCCCGCCTTTCCGCAATTAGAACGCTTTTTTTCCGCCTCCGTTGGGGAAATTCAATGGACATTAAGTATATACCTATTTGGCATCGCTTTTTTCCAACTTTTCTATGGGCCGTTTACAGATAGGTTTGGCCGAAAGAGCGTTCTGTTATTTGGGTTGGTTGTGTTTATTGGCGCAAGCTCAGCTTGCTTTTTTGCCACGTCGATAGAGCAAATGACAATTTTCAGGTTTATTCAAAGTTTCGGCATCTCTGCCTCTGTGGTTGTTCCCCGTGCTATGGTTCGCGACCTATATGAAAGAGATCAGGCGGCGAAGCAACTTTCCAGAATGGGCAGTATTATGGGGTTTGCACCCGCGATTGCTCCAGTATTGGGCGGCTATATAGTAATATTCTATTGTTGGCAGGGCATTTTTCTGTGTTTGGCAGTTATTGCCGTGGCAATTTCTCTAGTTGTCCTCATTTTTGTTGAGGATTCTTTAAAGCATAAGGATTTGACGGCCCTACGACCTGCCATGATTTGGAAAAATTATTATGAACTTTTGACCCATGCTGAGTTTATGGGATATGCCCTGACGGCGGCCCTGTGCTTCAGTGGCATGTTTGCTTTTATTTCCGGTTCTTCCTTTGTTCTTATAAATGTGTTCGATGTATCAACAGAGCATTTTGGTTATTATTTTGGGCTCGTTGTGATCGGGTTTATTCTGGGGACACTACTGGGACCGAGAATGACTTATGCATTCGGGCTCAGATCTTCTTTGAGATTTGGCGTTATGCTTTCTGCGAGCGGTGGCATAATTATGCTGTTTTTCGCCCTTGTATCCTTCCACCATCCGCTCGCCATTGCCCTTCCCATGTTCCTGTATAATATGGGCGTTGGTGTTGTTATGCCCCAGTGTCAAGCCGGTGCCATGGCTCCTTTTCCGGAGAAAGCCGGTGCCGCCGCCGCCCTTACAGGCTTTGTCATTCTAGGATTTTCGGCAGTGGTAGGACTAATCGTCGCTGAGTTATATGATGGAACACAAATGCCCATGGTGGGCACCATATGTGTCATGGGCATGGGGAGTTTCATTTTCTTTATGATGACTGGCCACCGAGCTGAGGCTGCAGAAACAAGATAAGTGATTCCACGAATAAGCGGTCGCGGTTATGGTTTTTCCGTATCGTTATCGGGATATTCTGGAACTGAAAATGCGTTGTCGTTTGACGCTTTTTTGCTGTTATCACCACTAAAGGTGCGCACAATGCGTTGCCAAATACTTTGCTGGGAGGCGTCCTGCTCTTCTTGAGCGGGTTTAAACGCTAGGGTTTTCTGCTCATCCTCTGCTGCGGTCATGAAATCCTTCCATGCATAGGAGGGAAGGTTGCTGCCGGTCACTTTCTTTGTGGGAGCCCCGTTGTCGTTACCAAACCAAACTCCGGTGACAAGATTAGGGGTAAATCCGATAAACCAGGCATCTCGGTAGTCTTGAGTTGTTCCTGTTTTCCCTGCGGCCGCAAAACCGGGATTTGCTGCTCGTCCGGTGCCTTTAGTCATAGTGGTGGTCATAATATCCCGCATATTATTAACGGTTTTTCCGCTAATCAGACGGCCAAGGCCAGATCCTTTTCTTTTGAATAAGACATTGCCTCGGCTGTTTCGAATTTCCAAAACGCCATAAGGCAAAACGCTTCGTCCCCCATTGGCTATGACAGCATAGGCCGAAGTCATTTCAAGGAGCGTAACTTCGTTCGTACCAAGAGAAATACTGGGGTGGGTTGGCATATTTCCCGAAAGGCCAAGTTTGCCTGCCATAGCAGCCACTTTTTGACGACCAATATCTTCTGAGAGTTTAATGGCAACAGTATTGATGGATTTGGCATAAGCATCGCGGAGTGTCATGGCACCGCTATACCGGCGGGTGTAATTATGAGGCTTCCAACCATTTATATTGATGGGGCCATCAAGATAGATGTGATCTGGGCTTCGTCCCTCTTCAAATCCTGCCGCATAGACAATGGTTTTGAACACGGAACCGGGTTGCCGCCGAGCATCTGTTGCCCGGTTAAAGGGGGATTTGGAATAACTGCGCCCTCCGACCATAGCTTTTACCGCCCCGGTCGGTGACAAGGCCAGAAGGGCTGCTTGCCCAACTTTGTATTTTTTAGCGTTTTTTGAAAGCTGCTTTTCGAGGGCTTGCTCGGCCACTTTTTGCATTTTTAAATCCAAGGTGGTGACGACAACAAGGTCTTCTTCTGTTCGTCCCAAAAAGGATTGAACTTCGCTCACAACCCAGTCAGAGAAATACCGGACATTCTTGAAACCACTGCCCGCATGGCGCAATCTTGCTGGGTTTCTAACGAATTTGTCAGCCTCTGATTTTGTGAGATACCCCACATCCTGCATCCGCCGCAAGACAACTGTGGATCGTTGCTGGGAGCGTTTGAGATTTACTGTTGGGGCATATCGGGAAGGGGCTTTCAAGACCCCCGCAAGCATTGCAGCTTCTACAGTTGACAGTTTCTCAGCAGGTTTGGAGAAGTATTTCCGCGCCGCAGCATCAATACCGTAGGTACCGGATCCAAAATACATGCGGTTTAAATAGAGGGCGAGGATTTCGTCCTTCGAATATTTTGTCTCGAGCCAGAAAGCCAAGAGCACTTCCCTGATCTTCCGCTGAATGCTGCGCTCGGGTGTTAAAAACAGGTTCTTTGCTAATTGCTGGGTAATCGTGCTGCCGCCCTCAACGACGCGCCCCGCCTGATAATTACGCCACATCGCCCGCATGAGACTGAAGGGGTTAATACCAAAATGGCTGTAAAAGTAGCTGTCTTCTGTTGCAAGAAGGGCTTCCTTCATAACCTCCGGGATGGCATTGGGCTTAAGCATTTTACCATATAAATCGCCATAGGTTGCGAACCGGGCACCGGTTGATGTTTCAAGTATGATGGAGGGGCGTTTTTCAATGACATCAATGCCCGATACGTCAGGCAAGGAATAGGCAAAATACCCAAGGATGCTGCCAACAATCAAGATACCCCAGAGGGCAACAGTTGTACCCCAGCTAATCAGTGGGCGTAACCAACCTGATTTAGGAGCTGATTCTTGGGGTTTGCGGATTCTTTTGGGAGGTGATTTTTTCACCGGCTTCTTTTTAGGCGCAGGTTTTCTTTGTTCGTAGCTGGGCCTTTTGCTACTCTTCACGTCATTTTTTTTCGAATTTTTGTTTGTTACTTTTTTCATTGAACGTGCGTAATCCGCGACCATAAATAAAACCAGCTTCGAGTGTACCCGAAACTGGAGTATTTTTAAGGCAGAAATAAGAAACAATAGCAGCAATATTTTTGCGGCTTAACCCTTATTGCTCTATGGCAATGACATCGATCTTATTCAACATTTGGAATGTAGCGAACAGTACCACTTAAAGATCCTGTACAAATTTCGTCTTTTCGAGCGATTTTCTCAAAAGCGGTTTTCCCCTCACGGATATTGGCCTTCAAGGAGACTTGAGCACAGCTAAATGTTTCTCCTGTTGCCTGGTCTTTGCGCTCAGCGATAAATTCTAGCGCATAACCAACTACCGTAATTCCCTGATCTAGCGTTTTATCTGTGACTGTTGTGGTGACTTTATGATTGTGAATATCTTCTACAATTTTTCGCATCATATATTCTGCGTCTGCACGTACTTCCGTTGAAACACCACCAGCGAGCGCAATAGAGCTCGTTGCCAAGGCTAAACACAATCCCAAATTAGCTACAAAAACGAATTTCATGGTAATCATTCCACTTTAAGCAAATAACAGAACATTAAATATACAAACAAAAGCCGCATTCTTGACGATTGATAAGTGTAACTTAAGAAAGTTAACCCTGCGTTACTAATGCTCATATCTCGAGAATATTCTGTTTTTTGCTCAAGAAAAAAGTCTAAAATTTTTGTCCTTAAGCGTCCAAAACCCGGACTTTAAGGGCATTTTCTTGAATGAAATCACGTCGCGGCTCCACAACGTCACCCATTAGTGTTGAGAAAACCTCATCCGCTTCATCAGCCTGATTGACCCTGACTTGCAGGAGTGTCCGTGCTTCTGTATCCAAAGTCGTTTCCCAAAGTTGATCGGGGTTCATTTCTCCCAATCCTTTATAGCGTTGCATGGTCAGGCCCTTTTTACCAATGGCTAAAACCGCGTCTAACAGCTCAATCGGGGAGTTGATTTTCTGATCTTTATCTTTGTAAGTGAAGGTTCCAAATTTGGTGTAAGCAGCTTGTAATTCATCTTTCATGCTATCCAACTGGCGGGCTTCCGCTGAATGGATAAGGTTGCTGTCTACATGTTGTACTTCGGTAACACCGCGCACTTCGCGGGTGAAGCGCAGGCTGAAATCTTCCAGAACTTCACCAGTCCAGCCCTTTTCAGTTTCAGATGCCATGGCATCCAAACGCTTTGCAACAAAGTCAGCAGCCTCTGGCCCGCGAGTAGGATCATTGAGTATTTCATCGTTTAGAGCGCCTGCAATAGCCACTTGTTCGACCACCGCTTTTGCATGTTGCCGAGCAATTGCATCAATCAAATTTCGACATTGTCTTGCGTGGTTGATCAATTCCAGTAAGTCTTGGCCAGAGCGTTGTTCACCGCTTGAAAGGGTAAAGACAGCGTCTTCTGTTCCTTGCTCAATCAGATAGTTCTCCATCGCCGCTTCATCTTTGAGATAAACCGAGGATTTACCGCGAGAGACTTTGTACAAAGGAGGTTGGGCAATATAAAGATACCCTTTTTCAATCAATTCAGGCATGTGGCGGTAAAAGAAGGTCAAAAGAAGGGTCCGAATGTGGGATCCATCCACATCCGCATCGGTCATGATGATGATTTTGTGGTAACGGGTTTTCTCAATATTAAATTCTTCCGCGCCAATTCCGGCCCCAAGGGCAGTAATCATCGTACCAATTTCTTGAGAGGAGAGCATGCGGTCAAATCGTGCCCGCTCAACATTCAGGATTTTACCTCGGAGCGGGAGAACCGCTTGGTTAAAGCGGTCCCGACCTTGTTTAGCCGACCCACCCGCACTGTCCCCTTCCACTAGGAAAAGTTCAGAAACTGTGGGGTCTTTTGATTGGCAATCGGCAAGCTTCCCAGGGAGGCTTGAAATATCCAACGCGCCTTTCCGGCGGGTAAGTTCGCGTGCTTTACGCGCTGCTTCGCGGGCGGCAGCCGCTTCAAAAATCTTGGAGATAATATTCTGTGCATCTTTTGGATGCTCTTCAAACCATTGATCCAAGCCGTCATTAACGCACCCTTCTACAACGGGGCGAACTTCACTGGAGACCAGCTTGTCTTTCGTCTGGGATGAGAATTTAGGGTCTGGAACTTTCACTGAGACAACGCAAGTGAGGCCTTCACGGGCATCATCACCGGTAATGGAAGCTTTCTCTTTTTTCGAGATACCAGTGCTGGTGGCATATTTGTTGATTGTTCGGGTTAATCCTCCCCGGAATCCTGCCAAATGCGTGCCACCGTCGCGCTGGGGAATGTTGTTGGTGAAGCACAGAACATTTTCATGGTAACTGTCATTCCATTCGAGAGAAATGTCGACAGTCATGCCATCTTTTTCTAGTGAAAATGTGATTGTGTCGTCAATGAGCGGTGTTTTTGAGCGATCCAGATATTTCACAAAAGCAGAAATACCGCCTTCATACATCAGATCGATTGTGGCTGGTTCCGCTGAGCGAAAATCATTAATCTGAATGCGAACCCCTGAATTCAAAAATGCCAATTCGCGCAAACGATGTTCAAGTGTCGCAAATTCAAATTTCACATTGGTAAAAGTGTCTGTAGAGGGAGTGAAAGTGACCTCAGTCCCGGTAAAAAATTTGTCTGAGCCTTCTTTTAACGGCGCATCCCCAGTTATTTTCAAGGGCGCGACAACGTCACCATGGACAAAATTGATTTCATGGACCTTACCGTTTCGCCAAATTTTCATATTAAGGTCTTTGGACAGCGCATTGACCACAGACACACCCACTCCATGCAAACCGCCAGAGACTTTATAGGAATTCTGATCAAACTTACCGCCAGCATGAAGTTGTGTCATTATAACTTCAGCGGCTGATACGCCCTCTTCTTCGTGTATATCCACAGGAATACCGCGACCATTATCCCGCACCGTTACTGAACCGTCACTGTTGAGCGCTACATACACAAGGTCGCAATGGCCTGCCAATGCTTCGTCGATGGCATTATCAACAACCTCATAAATCATATGGTGAAGGCCTGATCCGTCATCGGTATCGCCGATATACATGCCAGGGCGTTTGCGCACGGCATCAAGGCCTTTCAAAACCTTGATTGAATCTGCGCTATATTCTTCACCTGCTGTCTGGTCCTGCATATCACTCATACGTAACTTCCTTTTTTCAGTTGGCTCGACCGGTACTGATTGTACCTGAATCAACTGTGAAAAATTGAGCTCTGTCACCGAGCTCGGAAAACAATAAATAGTCTGTGCCTGTCATCCATGCCTGCATTTTCATGCGGTCAATCTCGTCAAACAGGGCAATTCGTCTTTTCTTGTCTAAATGTGCTGTAATCTCGTCCAGTAATAATACCGGGGCTTTGCCTTGGATACCAGCTTGCAGTCGCGCATCGGCCAGTATTATTGAGATTAAAAGCGCTTTTTGCTCTCCAGTAGAGCAAAGCCGCGCCAATTGTTGCTTTTCGATGTGTAAAACATCCAAATCGCTTTTATGAGGCCCCACCGTCATGGTTCCAGCTTTGGCATCGATGGCTCGGTTTTTGGATAAAGTGTCCCGATAAAGTTCTTCAAGAGCTAAAGCTGGCATTGTGCCAACTGCATCCTCCAGGGTTCCTCTTATTGTGAGGCGGGCTTTAGGGAAAGCGGCTTGACTGCCGGCAGCACTTTCTTGTGTCATTGTTCCATTGAGGCGATCAGTGGTCTCAACGCGGGCCGCAGAAATTGCGATGGCTTGTTCTGCCATTTGATGCTCAAGGGAGTTGAGCCACGCTGGATCGAACCGTCGCTCTTTTAACAAGCGGTTGCGCTCTCTCATGAGTTTTTCAAACAAGTTTGTTCTTCGGGCATGAGCGGGGTCAAAACCAAATGTCAATCGGTCGAGAAAACGGCGACGGCCAGAGGCCCCCTCTTGAAACAGTCGATCCATTTGCGGGGTTAGCCAAGTGACTTTTAAAATATCAGCAAGGGCGTTGGTGCTGGCCATATTAACCCCATCAATTCGGACCGATCGTTTTTCTTTTGTGGGCGTGGGGGATGCGGCTTTGGCAATCAGACCGGTGCCGACTTTTTGCTCGATACCATCACACCAAACTGTCCCAGAGACAGCCCATCCTCCTGGGCCTTCGGTGCGGCAAGGATCGGTGACTGTTGCCCTTCTTAATCCCCGCCCGGGAGACAAAAAGGAGATGGCTTCCAATAAATTTGTTTTACCGCTACCATTTGCTCCAGTAAGAACCACAGGCCGATTATCCGCATCAATTTTTAGATACGTGTAATTCCGAAAATCAGTTAAAACCAGCCGTGTCAGAGCATGAGGGGTCAAAAAAGGCTCCTAAGGTAAATTCCGCGGGAAAAGAAAGCTCCTTCCCCTTACGGATCAAACCCGCATTGGCATTAGCACGTAAAGAGCCCCATCATCGGTGCCATCCCTGACAATGGTCGGTGACTGCGCATCATTAAGAATGAAATGGGCGTTTTTGCCTTCAATTTGGCCAGTAATATCCAGCAGATATTTGGAATTAAATCCAATTTCCATATCGCCAGAACTGTAGCTTACAGATAATTCCTCTGTCGCACTTCCGCTATCTGCGCCTGTTGCGGAGAGCGTGACGGTATCATCGGTCAGCGTCAGTTTGATTGCCCGTGATTTTTCAGTGGAAACTGTAGAGACGCGGTCAACAGCTTTGGCAAAAACTGAACCGTCCAACTCTAATATTTTCGTATTTCCTTCTGGAATAACCCGTTCGTAATCAGGGAAGGTACCATCAATAAGTTTTGACGTTAAAAGGGAACCACCAAAGGAGAAGCAAATCTTGTTTTCTGACAAGGAAATAGAGATCTCACCATCTGTGTCATCAATAAGCTTGCGCAGCTCATTCACCGCTTTGCGAGGGATAATTACACCGGGCATTTTCTCTGCGTTAGCCGGAATGGGTGTTTCAACACGCGCTAGTCGGTGACCATCTGTTGCTACCGCCCGAAGCACGGGGATGCCTTCATTTTCCGCCGCATGTAGATAAATACCGTTCAGGTAATATCTTGTCTCTTCGTTGGAGATGGCGAAGCGGGTTTTGTCAATAAGCCGTTTTAATTCTGCCGAAGTGAGGGCGAAACTGTGAGGTAGGTCCCCAGTTTCCATGATCGGAAAATCATCTTTGGGCAAGCAGGCGAGAGCAAATTGTGAGCGGCCTGACTTGATCGTAATCCGTCCATCTTCACTGGAGTAATTCAGCTCCACTTGCGACCCGTCTGGTAATTTCCGTACGATATCATACAGAAGATGGGCTGGCACTGTAATTGATCCCGGAGTGAGAATTTCAGCGGCAACTTGTTCGTTGATAGCCAGATCCAAGTCTGTTGCCGTCAACCCAAGGGTTCCGTTTTCTGCATTCAGCAGAATATTCGATAAAATCGGAATAGTATTCCGCCGCTCAACCACGCTTTGAACATGGTTTAGCGAAGAAAGTAGGGTGCTGCGTTCGATTGTCAGTTTCATTGGATCAACTAAGCTTTCAGACTTACCTCTAGAGGACACACCATTTTGCCTGAAAATAGTGTGACATTTCAATAAATATCTCCGCTCCGGAAACAAGTCATGATGCATAAGGAATTGATTCAAAAACCTGAATCTTCTTCAATGTGAACCCGACGCGTAAACTGGACCCGAAGCGCGACTATATCAGAACAAGGTCTCATTGCCCAAGTGTTTTGACATCGTAGGCGTCAGTCTTTTCTATATTTCATTAAAGAATAAGTTTTTTGTGGGCTAGCGGCTTGTTCAAGACTCTAACATGCGTCTCAGGAGATCTATATCTTCCGACAAATTTGAGTCTGCTTCACGTAATTCATCAATTTTTCGAACAGCATGCATGACCGTTGTATGATCCCTGCCACCAAATTTTCGACCAATTTCGGGCAAGGATCGACTTGTCAATTGTTTGGCCAAGTACATTGCCACCTGACGAGGGCGAGCAACAGCCCGGGCACGGCGCGCCGAATGCATATCTGACATACGGATGTTAAAATGTTCTGCAACCCGTTTTTGAATTTCTTCAATGGTAATGCGGCGATCATTTGCCCGTAAAAGATCCCGCAAGACTTCCTGAGTGCTTTCTATTGTAACAGCACGTCCCACAAGGTCAGAATATGCCAGAACACGATTAAGCGCTCCTTCAAGTTCCCGAACGTTGGAAGTAATACGGTGGGCAAGAAATTCAAGAATGCGGGAATCTATATCAATATCAGCCTGCTCTACTTTTGACTGCAAAATTCCCAGACGTAATTCGTAATCTGTTGGGTGAATATCGGCAACCAAGCCCCAACCAAGACGAGAGCGCATTCTCTCTTCCATGCCTTCAAGGTCCGTTGGTGAACGATCGCCTGATATGATGATCTGGTGATTTTGATCAACGAGAGCGTTGAAAGTGTGGAAGAATTCTTCCTGTGTAGATTCTTTTCCCGCAATGAATTGCACATCGTCAATCATCAGCACATCAACAGAGCGGAACTGGTCTTTAAAATTCATCGTGTCTTTGTAGCGCAAAGCCCGGATAAACCGGTACATGAATTTCTCTGCAGAGAGGTAGAGAACACTTTTATGCGGTGAGTTTACGGCGATTGAGTGGCCAATGGCGTGCATTAAATGGGTTTTACCAAGACCAACACCACCATATAGATATAACGGATTAAAAGGGACGCCTGTGGTGGATTCCGCGACCCTTCTTGCTGCTGCATGGGCAAGCTCATTGGACTTGCCGACAACAAAATTATCAAACGTAAATCTCGGGTCAAGCTGCGAGGAGATTGCGTTATTTCCACCAAAACTATTGGATGACGAAATGGATTGCACGTTGTTAGATGGGTTGGTTCCCACCAATACTTTTGCTGGGGCCGCAATCTTGCTTTCAAGAACCGGTACCGTCGTATCTTTCACCTGAATATCAATGGACTGAATATTTTCTTCTTCTGCGCACCAAATTTGACGAATTCGGTTGGCGTAATTGTTAATTACCCAATCGCGTAAAAACTTAGTGGGAAGGGACATATTCACATGGCCATTTACCACACTCTCAAGCTCAACATTCTTAAGCCAGGAATTGTAGGTTGCCTCACCATATTCTTTTCTCAAACGAGTTTGAACACGCGCCCAAGCGTCTTGGTGTGGTGTGGAT
>JAESSA010000036.1 GCA_016764355.1 Sneathiella sp.
AGGGCCCAGTTTGGCTTTGAAGGCGTCCATATCCATCCGACCGTCTGCTCTAGCAGGTACAGTATCAACTTTATATCCGCAAAGTGCCGCGGTCGCCGGATTAGTACCATGAGCAGATTCAGGAACCAGAATACGAGAGCGTTTCTCACCTTTAGCCGCATGAGCCGCACGAATAGCCATCACACCACAAAGCTCGCCATGAGCACCTGCAGCCGGTGACATTGCAACAGCAGGCATTCCTGTAATGGTTTTAAGCCAGTGAGCTAACTCATTAATCAGGCTAAGGGCTCCCTGAACTGTACTGATGGGTTGCAATGGGTGAATATCCCCCAGCCCCGTCATGCGGGCCGCTTTTTCGTTAATGCGTGGATTATGCTTCATAGTGCAAGAACCCAGTGGGTAGAACCCCGCATCAATGGAGTAATTCTGGCGGCTTAACCGAACATAGTGACGAAGCACTTGTGGTTCGGATAAATCGGGCAAACCAATTTTTGATTTTTTTGCCAAATTCCCAAGCTTGCTTTTCACCTTTTTTGGTTCTTTGAAATCAACTCCAATACGCCCAGGTACACCTTGTTCAAAGATCAAAGGCGTTTCCAAATTAAGGGCCTTGTTCCCTGTATAAGTTTCCTGCGGCACCATGTCGTCAGCAGTGGCATTAGGCTGTGTTGCCCGTCCAACTTTATTGAGCATCAGACAATCTCCTTCAGCGCAGATACAAATCGGTCCACGTCATCATCGCTTGTGGTTTCTGTTGCCGCGACCAGCAAATAATTCTCGAAATCTTTATTTCCAGGTATAAGTCTGGATACAGGAACACCACCAAGGATACCCTTTGCTGCAAGTTCTTCGACGACGTCTGCTGCGGGCTTTGGTAATTTCACAGTGAATTCATTAAAGAAGGTATCGTTTACAACTTCAACACCGTCGATTTCAGACAAGGCATCTGCAGTTGCAACCGCTTCAGCATGGTTAATTTCAGCTAATTTGGTAAACCCGACTTCTCCGAGCAAGCTCATATGAATGCTGAAAGCAAGAGAACATAATCCAGCATTTGTGCAGATATTACTTGTCGCTTTTTCGCGGCGGATATGCTGCTCGCGCGTGGAAAGCGTTAAGACGAAACCACGTTTCCCTTCTTGATCGACGGTTTCACCACAAAGTCGCCCGGGCATTTGACGAACGTATTTTTGTCGTGTTGCCAAAAGCCCCACATAAGGACCGCCGAAGGACAAAGGAACACCAATTGACTGGCCTTCGCCGACCACAATATCGGCCCCCATATCACCGGGGGATAAAACCGCGCCTAATGAAACCACTTCTGTCACAGCAATAACCAGCAGCGCCCCTACTTCGTGACATTTTGCAGCCAAATCAGTAAAGTCTTGCAGGCGTCCAAAGAAATCAGGATTCTGGACAACAACGCACGCAACGTCTTTATCCAAACTACTTACAAAATCATCTTCGCCAGTCAGGATTGGGTCGAATTCAGTGACGCCAAATTCGGTAAATTGAACAGTTGTTCTTGTTACATCCCGATAATGCGGGTGCAAATTTCCAGACAAAAGCGCTTTTTTGCGACGTGTTACCCGGCAAGCCATCAGAACGGCTTCAGCGCAAGAAGTTGCGCCGTCATACATTGAGGCATTTGCCACATCCATACCAGTGATCAGAGCAACCTGACTTTGGAATTCAAATAAGGCCTGCAATGTGCCTTGGCTGATTTCAGGCTGATAAGGTGTATAAGCTGTCAAAAATTCTGACCGTTGCAGAAGATGGTCCACGACCGTCGGCACATGGTGACGATAGGCACCCGCGCCCAAGAAACTCGGCGTAACAGAAGGAGACAAGTTTTGCGCGCCAAAGGCTTGCATACTGGCATCGACTTCCATTTCAGTTGCGTGCAGCGGTAAGTCTAATAATTTATCCAGACGCGCATTCTCTGGTATATCGATGAAAAGGTCATCGACCGAACCAACACCAATTTTCTCCAGCATAACGCGCCGTTCGTCGGCTGTATGCGGCATATACCTCATTATGACAGACCCTCAATGTATGTTTTATAGGCATCTTCATCCATCATTTCAGCAGTCTCGTCTGCATTGGAAAATTTGATTTTTGCAAACCAGCCTTCACCAAAAGCATCTTCATTTACTTTGGACGGGGCATCTTCCAGTTCGGAGTTCACTTCAATCACTTCACCAGAAATAGGGGCATATACTTCAGACGCTGCTTTCACACTTTCAACAACGGCAAGTTCATCACCCTTTGACAGGTCACGCCCAACATCAGGCACTTCCACAAACACCACATCGCCCAGTTGTTCTTGCGCGTAATCGCTAATGCCAACAGTCGCGATGTCGCCGTCGATTGAAACCCACTCATGATCTTTTGTAAATTTTATGCTCATTATCTTTTCTCACATGTAAATTGTTAGAAATCGGCCGTTAGCCTCGATAGTATCTTTGTTCAACAAAAGGCATCTTAACTACTTTTGCTGCTTTAAATTTACCCCGTACAACCAGCTGAATATCGGTTCCAACGGCTGACAATGCTAAAGGGACATAGCCCATTGCAATTGGCTTTTGCAGACTGGGTGAGAACCCGCCTGAGGTTACTTCGCCAACGATATTTCCATCCATATCTGCGATCTCGGTATGTTCCCGTGCCGGGGCACGGCCTTCGGGTAAAATACCAACCCGCTTTACATCCGGTTTATTGGCAATTTGCTCCAAGATTACGTCGGCACCAGGAAATCCGCCTTCCTCGCGGCGTCTTTTGCTAATGGCCCATAGAAGTCCGCCGGATACAGGGGTTATCTTATCAGTGAGGTCATGCCCATAAAGACACAGACCCGCTTCTAATCTTAGCGAATCCCTGGCTCCAAGGCCAATGGGCTCCACTCCATCTTCTGAGAGGAACGCCTGACTTATCTCCACTGCTTTTTCATTAGGGATAGAAATTTCGAACCCATCTTCTCCAGTATATCCTGATCTGGTTATAAAACAGGGAACCCCAAGAATATCCAACTCCCGAAAAGTCATAAAGGGCATGTCCGCTACGGCAGGATTGAATTTTTTAAGAATGTCGACAGCCTTTGGCCCCTGCAACGCAACCAGTGCCCTGTCATTCAGCTCCGTAACAGTAGCCATGCCAGCCAGTCCGTCTGTCAGAATTTTGATATCTTGCTCTTTACAATCCGCATTAACAACGACAAACAGATCATCTTCTCGCTGCGTTACAATAAGATCATCCAGAATGCCGCCAGCTTCATTCGTCAGAAAACTGTAGCGCATCTGCCCGGGCTTCAAAGCCTGAATATCGCCAGGAATAAGGGTTTCAATCGCTTTGTCCGTACCGTCGCCCGAAATGATCACCTGCCCCATATGGGACACGTCAAACAGACCCACGGCTTCGCGAGTATGTAAATGTTCTTTCATGATACCGGCGGGGTATTGAACAGGCATATCATACCCAGCAAAGGGGACCATCTTTGCCCCAAGCTCTATATGCAAAGAGTGCAGGGCTGTCTGTTTAGTTTTAGATGTATCATCCATAATAAATCTCAATCCAGCAAAAGGGTTCGCACTCCGACGCAACATGCGTCGAAAGAGACCCCCTCTGTCTTGTGGACCTGAGAGATTTGGCAATTAGAGGAATACGAATCTACGCCTCTAAAGCTTACCCCTTCGGTGAAACCAAAGCTGGTTTTCTTTCCAGAGAATCATCCCCCTGCGGTCCGGGTGCCTGAGAGTTTCCGGGGCGGTTGCTCCTTCGGCGATAACACAAAGCTATCTCTCCCGCAGAGATCATCTGTATGAATAGCCGAGATAATAGCCATGCAAATCGATCTGTCAAATGACTTGATAATATTGATCTTAATCAATGAGCAGAGAGACTTTCTGTGAGAAAATTCAAAAATCTATTTAACGTAGCTCTGCGCGATAAATTTTAACGTGCTCATACATTTTTTGACGCGTTCGATCCCGTTTATGAATCAAGACTTTTAGTATGGTGTAAATATGAGACCAGATGTAAGCCCAACCGGACATCAGCGAATATTGGGTGAAAAAGAAATTATAGTCAGCAAGACTGATCTGACTGGCAAAATCACTTATGCAAACAATAAATTCCTAACTATTTCCGGCTTCCAAGAATCTGAACTTTTAGGAATCCAACATAATATAATTCGACACCCTCAAATGCCTCGCGTGATCTTTAAGTTCCTATGGGATCAACTAAACGCAAAGAACGAAGTGTTTGCCTATGTGCTGAATCTTTGTAAGCACGGAGATCACTATTGGGTACTTGCCCATGTCACACCGTCACTGAACGATGCCGGAGTTGTTACCGGATATCATTCAAGTCGGCGAGCGGTTGATCAATCAATTGTACAAAGCACTATAGTGCCGGTTTATGAGCAGCTATCGAAGGCAGAAAAATCAACCACATCACCAAAGCAAGGTCTAGAGTCTTCTTACAAAACATTGCTTTCTTTCATCCAAGAAAACGGAGGCAATTATGACAAATGGCTTTTCTCCCTTTAATTATTTCCTTGCTGCTTTCGGTGGCGTTTTTTTCTCTAGTATTATCTTCAGTCTCTATTTCTTGAGTGCAGAGGGCTTCTCTTGGCAAATCATCACCTTTGCGACGGCCTTTTTAATCCCTGCCTCCCTCGCAGTTTATTTTATGGTGCGCCATAAATCCGCAAATTTGGAAACAGATTTACTACGATCATCACTAATATCTTTGAACGAGAAGAACTCTGAGGAAACCACGAAAGAATCTGAAGACCTAAAAATGGAGCTGAAAAGAACACAGGTCATTTGCGAACGTTTGACCGCAGGGGACTTCGAGGCCCGCATCATCAACATTGATGAGAACAAAGCCATTAGCGGACTTCAAAACGCTATCAACGATTTTGTAGATCGAATGGATGCCTTTATGCGAGAAGCATCGGCCTCTATGGAACATGTTGCAGAACAAAAATATTATCGACGTATTATTGAAATCGATATGGGCGGTATTTTTCTTGGTACAGCCTCTACTATCAATCTGTGCACTGGGTCTTTTGCCAAGCGCACTGCTGATTTCGATGCTGTTATACAGCAATTTAAAGCACAAATTGGTACTGTCTCTCATTCAATTTTTGAGACATCTGAATCTCTACAAAAATCTGCCCGTACATTATCCGCAAATGCTGATACGACGAACACTCATGTAGTAAAAGTCAGTCAAGCGGCAGAAGCGGCTTCTTCCAGCGTTCAGATTGCAGCTATTTCGGCCAACGAAATGACATCTTCAATTCAAGAGATTAGCAGCCAAGTGCACCATTCACTAACCAATGCCAAAACGGCACAGGAAGTTGCGCAAATTGGTAATGCCAAAATTAAAGGCCTTGCCGAAGCTGCACAATCCATTGGTGAGGTTGTTAAGCTTATTGAAGACATCGCTGGACAGACAAATCTTTTGGCTCTGAATGCGACCATTGAGGCTGCTCGTGCAGGAGAGGCTGGTAAAGGCTTTGCTGTTGTTGCGGGTGAAGTGAAAAACCTTGCAAGCCAAACAGCAAGAGCCACAGAAGACATTACAAAACACATAGTTGAAATTCAAGATGCAACTTCCGAAGCGGTGCAATCGATGGAAACCATTAACTCAACAGTTAATGATATCAATGGTTCGGTTTCGGCAATTGCCAGTGCCGTTGACCAACAAAAAAGTGCCACACAAGGAATTGCTGAAAATGTTCAAAGTGCCTCTAGCAACACTCAGTCAGTCTCGACCCATATCAGTGGCGTACAATCTTCTGCAAAAGAAACCTCTCAGACAAGCTCCGGGCTTTTAAAAGAAGCGAATATTTTACAAGACCATTCCGAAGGTCTGGAAAAAAATGTCGCCAACTTTCTGACAAAAGTAAAAAGCGTCGTATAGAAAGCCCGAGAAACGGACGAAAGGCGGAAATCTGATCCGCCTTTTATTATTTCACAGTTTTCTGGTTAAATTCAAACTGCTCTGGCGTTAATTGGAATCCAACAACAATAGTATAATCGCGACCAGAACGACCAGCTGGGAGAGGGATTCGTTGCTCCATCTCTTCCTGAACAGCAGCACGCCTACGGCCAGCTGGAATTTCTATCGGGCTAATAAAGATCTTCTTGTTCAGAATTTTCTTTGATTTATCGGCGATAGCTACGAAAAAAGGAAAATCTTGTATCTGCGAGCGGGCTGCGGGCCCTTTTACGGCCCCTATTCGCAAAATTAGCTCAATTTGCAGGGCCTCATTGTCACCTTCATATAAGCATTCACCGCTGACAGGGGCGAGAACGCCTTCGAACTTTACATCGACCAAATCACGGCCAGGGCCATCCTGAAAAATAGTGATATTATCAGCGTTTGGTAGTACAGTTACTGTAGGACATGGCAGGATCGGTTTTGAATCACCAAAAATTCCGCCAAGGTCTGTATCAATTCCACCACTACAGGCGGAAAGCAACAGGAGACTAACCGGAACCAATTTCGTTTTCCAGCCAATGAAAATACGCGCCATTCCAAAATTCTTTCTTTTTAGCCACTACACTTTTTGAGCTTTTGGCCAAACTCTAGTATTCTGAGCCAAATTGATGTACTAATCCGCCGAATTTATGATGGACAGCTTCTTTTAGCAAGCCGCGCAGCCCTTAAGCTCCGAATAAATTTATCGAAGTTAAGTTTTTAAAGATTTTTGATAAATCGAAAGTAGATACATGTCGAGACAGGAACGGACACTTCTATTAGCGGCCCCACGCGGATTTTGCGCGGGTGTGGATCGCGCTATTCAGATTGTTGAAAAAGCGCTTGAGAAATATGGAGCCCCTGTTTATGTGCGACATGAGATCGTTCATAATCGCTATGTCGTTGAAAATCTTGAAAAAAAAGGCGCGATCTTCGTCGATGAATTGAATGATGTACCCAAAGATGTACCTGTTATTTTCTCCGCTCACGGGGTCGCCAAATCTGTCCCGCTGGAAGCTGAAAATAAAAATATGTTCTATATCGATGCCACCTGCCCTCTGGTCAGCAAAGTCCATAGAGAGGCCGAAAGGCATGAAAAAGATGGGCAGGAAATAATCCTTATTGGTCATCGGGGACACCCCGAAGTCATTGGAACAATGGGGCAATTGGAAAATGGCGCCATTACTTTGGTGGAAACTGTGGAAGACGCTCTGGCCTACGTTAAAAAAAATCCTGACAATAAGTTGGCTTACCTTACCCAAACAACCCTTTCCGTTGACGAGACACGAGACATTGTCGACATATTGTCAACGCGTTTTCCCTATATTGAAAGCCCAAAGAAAGAAGATATATGCTACGCCACTACGAATAGGCAAGCAGCCGTTAAGGAGCTGGCATCACAATGTGATGGAATGCTGGTAATTGGTGCTCCAAATTCATCAAACTCCATGCGATTAGTCGAAGTTGGAAAAAAAGCAGGCTGTGACAATGTCTTTCTTGTGCAGCGCGCAAAAGACATTCCTTGGGATGAGCTAGACACCTCTCTCACTATCGGAATAACAGCGGGTGCCTCTGCTCCTGAAGAACTCGTAGAAGAGGTCATCGATGCCTTTGCAAATAAATTTACAATAAATATTCAGGAAATTATTACAGGTAAAGAGAATGTAACTTTTAAGCTTCCTCGTATATTGGAAGCAGACTGAATTATCGCCCCGACTTCACCTTAAGCTCAATTTAGTATTGATATTGCAATGGCTGTATACACTGACGTATCTGATGAAGATCTAGACCTTTTACTCACAGAATATAATCTGGGGGAAGCGTTGTCCTGCAAAGGAATTGCGGAGGGTGTAGAAAATTCAAACTTTCTTCTTCATGCTGAAAAGGGCCATTTCATCTTAACCCTTTACGAAAAACGTATGAATAAGGCGGATTTACCCTTTTTCCTAGGTTTAATGGAGCATTTGGCGAGCAATGGATTTGTATCCCCGCGCCCGATTGCTTCAAAAACAGGAAAAACAATAACAGAAGCCGCTGGAAGACCAGCGGCTATTATTGAATTTTTGGAAGGACGTTCTGTTAAGCGGATCGTGCCGGAGCATTGCACGTTATTGGGAGAAAGCCTCGCAAAACTGCATTTAGCGGCAAGTGATTTTTCAATTAAAAGACCCAATGCTTTGTCCATTGAAAGCTGGCGGCCACTTTTTAATAGCAGCCTCAGTGGTCAAGACCAAGGTCATATAAAGGAAAGTGAACTGCAGGAGATTGATATTGAGCTCAGTTTTCTAGAAAAAAACTGGCCAACGAACCTCCCAGAAGGGGTCATACATGCAGATTTATTTCCGGATAATATTTTCTTTTTGAAGGAAAAAGTAAGCGGCGTAATTGACTATTATTTCGCTTGTAACGACTTCTTGGCCTACGACATTGCGATTTGCCTGAATGCTTGGTGCTTTGAAAGTGACGCAAGTTTCAACATTACCAAGGCAAGAAAATTGATCAACGGATACAGATCAGTCCGCGCCATTACAGATTTAGAACTAGAAGCCCTTCCTCTTCTTTGCAGAGGAGCAGCTCTTCGTTTTTATCTGACCCGCCTTTATGATTGGATCAATCAAGTAGAAGGGGCTCTAGTAAAACCAAAGAACCCCCTTGAATATCTTAAAAAATTACGCTTTTTGAAAGATGTTAAAACTATCTCAGCCTATGGAATTGACTAAGAACTCGCTAGTCAAATAGAGCATCGATTTCGTCTTGTGAAATCTCCTGACCTTCAGCACGCGGCCCGCTTAGCTCAACTTCACCGTCCATATTGGCATCTTGTTTAATTTTCTCTAGATCTTCCAGTTCAGCATCCCCGCCAAGAATAGAGATCATTGCTCCTATACGGTCTTCAACAAATTTGAGTGTTGATACCACTTTCGTAATGCGCTGCCCCGTAATGTCCTGAAAACTACATGCTTCGTAAATTTTCATCACCGCATTGCTAATCGCTTCCGTTATTTCCAACTCATCGGGGTCGGTTGCGTTTAGCTCAAGACTTTCATTTTTATCTTCAATTGTCTCTACGGCCTCCAAAATTGCATTTGTGGCCGTCTCTGTATCTCCAACCACAGCGTCTAACTGATCCGTCATGGCATGAAATTTCTTTTTATCCGTATCGCCATCCTGCAATGAGGCAATCTCTCTTCTTGTGTCCAGAATGACCGAGGACAATGCTTCCAACTCATGCTTCAGTTCGAATGAATCTGCAAATTCTTTTTTAAAATCCGCCATAACCGCTTCGTTGACCGCAGCAACACTATTCTCGCTCATCCCAGAGGCAATATCATCTTTAACTGAATGAATAGCGCTAAGTAACTCTTCATATTGTTCATGACTTATGCCGCCTCCAGAGACGACAGGCTCAGTTGAAACTGCAGGCTCATCACCACTCTGTCTTTTTTCGGCTGAGAAAATTTTCTTTTGCGACATACTTACGGGTTCCTCAGAGTTTATTTTTTACAACACGGTTGTTATGCGCTGATCATGAACACAAGCACCTAATTTTCGGTTAACTATACGAATTTATTGCACTCAGTTTTCCGCCGAGATGTGTTAAACAGAGAAAATTGACACAAAACAGAGTAATAGGTGAAATCTTGTCCGATAAACTAGTCACAATTTATACAGATGGCGCTTGCTCAGGCAATCCAGGTCCAGGTGGCTGGGGAGCCCTTTTAAGCTGCGATGGCCAAGCTAAGGAGCTATGTGGCGGAGAAAGTGAAACAACAAACAATCGAATGGAATTGACCGCGGCTATTCGGGCATTGAACGAATTGAAATCCGCCTCTTCCGTCGCACTCCATACAGATAGTACTTACGTAAAAGATGGCATTACAAAATGGATGGCAAACTGGAAAAAAAATGGGTGGAAAACGGCCGCAAAAAAACCAGTTAAAAATAAAGACCTGTGGGAAATGCTAGATGAGGCAATCCTCAGACATAAAATATCGTGGCATTGGGTTAAAGGTCACGCCGGGGATCCTGGGAATGAAGCCGCCGATGCGCTAGCGAACCAAGGTATGAATGAATTTAAATAAAAAAGAAGGGGAAGAGAAACCTTCCCCTTCCTTAAATTACTAGAGTTGACCTAGTAGAGTTTCAGCATCTGAAACTTCAAAGCCACCAGTTTCTTCAAGGTTCAGTTGAGAAACGATACCGTTATCAACAACCATAGAATAGCGGCGTGAACGGATGCCAAGGCCTGCGCCAGAAGCATCAAATTCCAAGTTCATTGCTTTTGTAAATGCGGCGTCTGGATCAGCAACCATTCTGACACTGGCCGCTTCCTGTGCTTTTCCCCAAGCGGCCATAACAAATGGATCATTGACTGAAAGGCAAATGACTTCATCAATGCCTTTTCCTTTAAATGCGTCCAAATTCCCAACGAAACCGGGAAGGTGTTTTGCAGAACATGTTGGTGTATATGCGCCGGGAACTGCAAATAGCGCAATTTTCTTACCAGCAAACATTTCTGAAGTCGAAATTTTAGAAGGACCTTTTTCTGTCATTTCCATCAAATCAGATACTGGAAGTTTATCACCAATGCTAATCGTCATTTTTTTTACCCTTATTTAGTCTGTAATTGTGTTTCTAAATCAAACACGGTTGGTATTGTTCACGCGCACGCGCCTTAAGTAATCGAAAAACGTTTTACTCTACGGTCGCACGCCCCTCAACTGCTATTGTAGCGTCCAATATTGTCGCCGTGAAGTCCTGGCCTTTAAGGGGATTTTTTTTATCCGCCAAGTCAGCTTCTACAATAAACACTGCTCTTCTTTTGCCCGCGAAAATTTGCCTTTCTTTAAAGACAAAGAAGTCACCTTCTCGTCCTTCAAGTATTATTTGTGGATTTTCAAAATCTATAGTTGAAGAAACCTCAATTTTTAGCAGCTTTTCCAAATTATTTTCAATGGTTAGCGAAGTAACTGCTGACGTCTCACCAACAGGGGCTGGGATTCGCTTTGAAAACGCTTTCATTATACCCGCCTCAGGAGAAACCCCATTTACTTCAATCGGCAATGTCAGTTGAAATTCTTGCCTCACTGGAATGCAGATTTCTTCGCAAATACCATAGAAGACCTCTAAAGCAATTTGAAGTGGCTGCGTCGGATCCTTCACTGTGGCCGCTACCAGATAAACCACCTCGTCCTTATACCCCCAAGTCAGAAGGCCAAAGCTATCAAAGGCCTCAGGCTTCGGCCAATAAATCTGTGTTTTCTCAAGATTTTTAGACCCAGTCCAATCAAATTGCGGCGGAATACCTGAATCACCGGGAGTTCGCCAATATGTTTTCCAGCCAGAACCGAGTTTAACATGAAAGCCCAGAAGAACCTCTTTTTCGCCTCCGACACCCGTAACGGCAGAAATTATTCTTGCTTGGGAAAATTCTGTTCCTTTCCATTCCGACGTCTGCGCAACAGCTAAAGAAACCGTTAAGACGTATGCGAATAGAGAGAAGACAAGGCGGTGCATCATAAATATTTGATAAAATTGCTTCATTTTTTACACTTGTATCACCAAGTTAGGTACGAATAGGAATTCTGGTTGATTATAAAGCATTATTAATAGATCTCGGGTAACAATTACTTCATTACATCGTGTACTACAGTCAATTTTTAACATTAAAGTCAGTTTGGTCATGGGTGATATTGAACAAAAAAATAGCTACTTCGAAGGGCAGATATTGATTGCTATGCCAACGATGTCTGACCCTCGTTTCCAAAAATCCGTTATCCTTCTTTGCGCACATACCAGTGATGGCGCTATGGGTATTGTTTTAAATAAAAATATCGACATCATTTCATTTAGAGAATTATTGGGGCAACTTGACCTCACTCCAAATTCTAAAGGACAAAAAACTTCAATTCATTTTGGCGGCCCTGTAGAGACTGAACGTGGTTTTGTTTTGCACTCCACAGATCTTATGCATGACAGTACTATGATGATTGGAGATGGCATCGCTCTTACAGCCACCGTTGATATGTTAAAAACAATGGCGGTAGGAGAAGGACCAAATAGCAGCTTTCTAGCCCTTGGCTATTCAGGCTGGGGCCCAGGTCAATTGGAAGACGAAATTCAGGATAACGGTTGGCTGATTGTCGACGCCGACCCAGATTTGGTTTTTGGTGAAAAACTGGATCTTAAATGGACAAAAGCCATCCAAAAACTGGGAATTGACCCTAACTTCTTATCGAGTGAAGTGGGCCACGCTTGAAATCTAACCTTCGCCATTATCACTTTTTAGCATGGCAAAGAGTAAATGATCCTGCCAAGCACCATTTATACAAAGATACTGTCTAGCCCTACCTTCGTATCGAAATCCCGCCTTTTTGAGCAAGGATGCACTAGGGACGTTATCGGGCAAACAAGCAGCTTCAATTCGTCGCAATCTAAATCGGTTAAATAGCTCGGGCAAAAGTAGGCTTAGTCCTTCAAGCATATAACCATTTCGAGCATATCTTTGCCCTGTCCAGTAACCAATCGTTCCCGTTTGCGCGACCCCTCGCCTTATATTACTCAACGTAATACCGCCGATAAACTGATCATCACTCTTGCGAAAAATAAAAAATGCGTGGCCAGTATCGGCTTTGGCATCCTTAGTATATTGGCGAAGCCTTGCCTTAAAACTCGATTTCGAGAGAGTATTTATTCCCCATGATGGCTCCCAGGGCATTAGATATTGACGACTTTCCATGCGAAGGCTCGACCAGGCCTTCCAATCGGAAAGCCTAGGAGATCGCAAATAGAGAACTGCGGACTGGATAGGTTTTTCATCGCTTAACTTAAAATATCGACCCAGCACGCTCACCTCACAGGAAAGGATAAACAATTCGCAAACGGCTCATCGCTTGCTAATTAAACCTTGCCGCAATTTTGTCAAAAGATTCAAGGTTTTTTATGGGACCTAGTCCTGCAATCGTTGGCGTGACATTTGTAAACAGACGGCTTGCAACCTGCTTCACCTGTTCCGCCGTAACGGCATCGATTTCTTCAGTAATTTCTGCCGCCGGGATCGTCCGACCATAAATAAGCATTTGTCGTGCGTGAACTTCACATCGCGCCGCGGGACTTTCCAGCCCCATAAGCAAGCCGGCCTTATGCTGCGCACGCGCTTTGAGGATTTCACTTTCAGAGATATCAGCAGTAGACTTTATAAGTTCTTCTGTGATGACACCGCTCAATTCAGCAATTTGATCCTGACCTGTACCTGCATAGACAGTAAACAGTCCTGTATCCTCAAAAGAGGACGAGAAGGCAAAGACAGAGTAGCAAAGACCACGTTTCTCACGAACTTCTTGAAATAAGCGAGATGACATTCCACCGCCGAGCAGGCCTGACAAAATCTGAACTGCATAAAAATCTTTATCGGTATAGGACAAACCAGGGACGGAGATGGCTAAATGAACTTGTTCCAGATCCCGTTCTTCACGATATTCTCCCCCTTGGTAACGAGCCTGTTCCAACAGAGTTTCACCAGCAATTTCAAGGCTGGAGAATTTCTCCTCGGCAAGGGCAACCATTTCATCATGATCAACAGCCCCTGAAGAGCTTAGAACCATTTTAGGCGCAAGATACCTATTCTTCATATAAGAGGCGATTGTCTCTCTCTCAAATCCCCGAACGCCCTCAGAAGTTCCAAGGATAGACCGGCCCACGGCCTGATCTGGAAAGGCGGTTTCTTGAAGATGATCAAAAATAACATCATCAGGCGTGTCGTTGGTTTGCCCTATTTCCTGAACAATAACTTCTTTTTCGCGGCTAAGTTCTTCTTCATCAAAGGTCGAATGTTGAAGAATATCACCCAGAATATCAGTAGCCAAGGAAACGTCATCTTTCAACACACGGGCATAATAAGCGGTTTGATCCCGGCTCGTATAAGCATTTAGATGCCCACCAACAGCCTCAATGGATTCAGCGATATCCAGAGCTGACCGCTTTTCAGTTCCTTTGAAAGCCATATGCTCCAGAACATGAGAAATTCCATTCTCAGCGGGGGTTTCATGACGGGCACCTGTATTCACCCAGACGCCAACAGCCGCGGTTTCAAGATGCGGCATTGGGTCGGTTACAACCCGCATGCCGTTTTTCAAAGTAGAAACTTTCAAGTCCATCAATTAACTTTCCATCAAACTGAGCTCAAAACTCGAGCTCTTTCTTTTATATAGGTCTGAACCGTTGCCAAATCATTGGGCAAAAGTGTCAAACGTTCTTCGCGCTCAAACAAATCGACAAGATGCTCAGGCAACTCGGGATGAATCCCCGTTGCACTTTCAACTGCTGCTGGAAATTTAGCAGGATGCGCTGTTGAGAGCGTTACAAGGGGTATTTTATTGTTTCTGCGACAGTCTGCCCCAACTTTGAGGCCTACGGCTGTGTGGGGGTCTACAAGCTTGTTTGAAGCTGCAAGCATTCCTTTAATAGTAGACAATGTTTCTTCTTCATTGCACATGCCTGCAGAGAAAATGTTTTGATTCAATTGAGACATATTGGCCGAAAATCCGCCATCCTCATCCAATTGAGACATCATTGTCTTCACAACATCTGCATCGCGTCCATACAAGTCGAACAAGAATCTCTCAAAGTTACTGGATACTTGAATATCCATGCTTGGGCTAACAGTTTGATCAACCCCATCTTTGCGATATTCGCCTGTATTAAAGAAACGAGACAAAATATCATTTTTGTTTGTAGCCACAATCAGCTGGTCGACTGGAAGTCCCATTTTGTAAGCGCAATAACCGGCATAAATGTCGCCAAAATTCCCGCTAGGAACTGAAAAGGATATTGGTCGATCCGGAGCGCCAAGGCTTACAGCTGTTGTAAAAAAGTAAACAATTTGGGCCATTACCCGCGCCCAATTTATGGAGTTCACGGCTGAAACATTGAGTTCATCCCGATAATCCAAATCATTAAACATAGCTTTAACCAAAGCCTGACAATCATCGAAATCACCGTCGATCCCAATATTATGGACATTGCTATCCAAAACCGTCGTCATCTGTCGCCGTTGAACATCAGAGACACGCCCCGCTGGGTGCAGAATGAAAATATCAACAGCATCCCGACCACGGCACGCTTCAATAGCCGCAGACCCAGTATCACCGGACGTTGCGCCAACAATAGTGACCCGCTTTTTTTGCTTTCCAAGTAAATGATCGTATAAAAGACCCAACAGCTGCAAAGCGACGTCTTTAAACGCCAAAGTTGGACCGTGATACAATTCCATAAGGAATTCGTTCGGGCCCAATTGCGTCAAAGGCACAACTGCTTCATGAGAAAAACTGCTATAGGCTTTTTCAGTCATCGCCCGGAATTCCGCGGGAGAGATGGCATCGCCAAGGAAAGGCTGCAAAACTTCAGCAGCGACTTCAGCATAACTTTTACCGGCTAAAGCGCGGATATCTTCTTTAGACATTTGCGGCCAAGTTTCGGGAACATACAAGCCGCCATCACGGGCAAGGCCTGTCAGTACAACCTCTTCGAAACTTAAACTTGGCGCATCTCCGCGCGTACTAATGTACCGCACCGGCACTCTCCTCTTCAGAATTTTGAGCGAAAAACATTAAGCATACGCCGCCCATAGGTACAAGTCCCTAGTTTACTAAATCATTATCTATGTGCCAACTCGACCACATTAAAGATATCTTTTTTTCAAATGCTCTTTAAAGGCTTCGGTACCAAGCTTTGCGCCCGTAGCCGTCTCCAGCACTTCATCCGTTGATTTCAAGCTGCCTAATTCATGAACATTTTTAGACAGCCACTTAATCAAATTAGAGAAATCACCAGCCTCAATCTGCTGTGCCACATCAGGAATAGCAGTCATTGCCTTTTTATAGAACTGCGCTGCAGCCAGTGCTCCCATCGTATAGGTAGGAAAATAACCGATTGCGCCGCCCGGCCAATGAATATCCTGCAAACAGCCGAGTTTATTGTTAGGTGGCCGAACCCCCAACAACTCCTGCATCCCATCATTCCAAGCGCCGGGAAGATCTGGAATGGCAAGATCTCCAGATAACAAGGCTACCTCAAGGCGGTAGCGTAAAATCACATGCAGCGGATACGTCACTTCATCCGCATCCACGCGAATAAAACCGCGTTCCACATTATGGTACAAACGCTTAAAATTATCGTAAGTCCAGCTGTCTCCCTCTCCAGAAAATGCTCCGCGGATCTTCGGAAGAGCAAAAGAAAGAAATTCAGGACTGCGAGAAAGTTGCATCTCAACAAACAGCGACTGGCTTTCATGCAAAGCCATGCCTCGCGCATCCCCGACAGGCTGCCCTCGCCATTTGGCCGGAAGGTTCTGCTCGTATAATGCGTGCCCTGTTTCATGCAGCGTCCCCATTAAGCTCTGGGTAAAATCGCTATCCTCATACCGTGTCGTCAACCTGACATCATCCGGAATTCCGCCAGTGAAAGGGTGATGACTGGTATCAAGGCGACCCCGGCTGAAATCGAACGTCAGCGCCTTCATAAAATCCTGTCCCAGATTCTTTTGCGCATTTATTGGGAAAGGGCCTTCGGGCATTTGAAAAGAAGGACCTGCCCCTTGTCGCTCAATAACTTCTTCTAGGAAAGAGGGAAGAAAGTCACCCAAATCGTCAAATAAAACGTCAATAGTTTCAGACGTACAACTAGGTTCGAACTGATCAAGCAACGCATCATAAGGCGATATATTAAATGCTTCCGCTTTTACCGCCGCCATTTGTTTGGAAAGATTAACAACCTCTTGGAGGCTTGGCATAAGCTGCTGGAAATCGTCTTCTTCTCGCGCGGTTCTCCAAATCATCTCACATTTGGATGTGGCATGGGAAAGCGCCTCCACTAACTCAGCGTCAACGGCATTGGCGTGACGCCATCCATGGCGCATCTCTCGTAAATTCGCGGATTGCCAAGCATCGAGTGAGGCCACATTTGCCTCTGCCGTATCCAACAAATCAGAGACTTCGCTATCTGTTGTTAATTCGTGCGACATAACACCAAGGGTCGCTAACTGCTCAGCGCGCGCGTCTGCGCCCCCATCAGGCATCATAACCGCACTATCCCATTGCAATATTGCACTGGCACCGGATAACGCAGATTTTTTCTTAAATCTCGCAACAAGTTTCTCATATGCTGTCATGGTTTTGTTGCCTATTTTTCTGGTCTCTTAGCTCGGTTCAGTCCGAAGAGAATATAAATAAACGCCATTGCGCCTGCCAATCCAAGCCACGTAACAAAGTATTCAATATGGTTATTAGGAACAGAGACACGGGTTTGTCCGCCCAACGGCCAACCGCCGGGTACAATGGTGTCGTCCATTTCAACAAAGGATGGAGACACTTCAAGTCCCACATGCTCTGCCATTGCACCTAATTCACCATATAACCAAACGTTAGCAACAGGATCACTGGCAGGCAAAAAGGAATAGGATTTTGCCCATGATTTTCGAACCACACCTGAGATGGTAACGGTACCTTTGACAAGCCCCTCAGATCTACTCTCAGGGTTTTTCTTATCTTCAGGCACCCACCCGCGATTGACCAACACCGCGCCTTTATTGGCATCCCGGATAAAAGGCGTAATAATCTGGAATCCTTTACGGCCTTTATCTGCATGGGAGAAAAGGTGGATTTCCTTATCGTGTTGGAATGTCCCTGTCAGTATCACTCGGCGATACCCCCACTCCTCCATATCAAATGGTCCAGCTGGTAACTCAACCGGTGCCGCTGCCAACTGTTCTGTCAAGCGGTCAACCAGATCCACTTTCCAGTTATAACGGTCAAGCTGCCAAACGCTTAAAGCAAGCATAATAAGAACAACGGGGACCGTCATAAGAGTGGGCCAAAGCCCAGGAGAGAATTTTTTCATGTTTTCGGGTGCTTAAATTCAAATATTGCGTCGGGCCAGAACTGTAAGGCAATCAGCTAGACTTTAAAAGGCCTTAGAAGTCTAGGCTGATCAATTAGTA
>JAESSA010000037.1 GCA_016764355.1 Sneathiella sp.
CATGCGTATATCGTCCCAGGACTTGGTGATGCAGGCGATAGGCTTTACGGAACGCTATAATAAAAAGGCCCCGCAGTGAAAGCGGGGCCGTACAACATCGTAAAACGTAAAAAAACCGGCGGGTTAATTGCCAGAGCAATTACCTGAATGGCATGGTTTTATTAGTGAATTTTGCTGAGGCATTGGCATAAGAGCTTCGATTGCTTTTGTAATAAAGCCGAGCAAATTATATCTAAAGCGTATCATAGCAAACCTCGCATTTAAGTTGTTTCCTGACACAGAGGTTACGGCTTTTCCTGATATGTATAAAGCTTTTCCCATGTGCGCTGTGTCACCATTGTGGATTTAAAGTTCTTTGTTTCCCCAACGGAAAATTCTTGCTCTGTGAATAGGTACAAAAAAACCCCGAGGGCTAATCGGGGTTTTTAAGGAGGGAAGAATTAATCTATCCTGAAAGGTTCTGCCTTCACAATCAGGAGACTTGTAAAATGAAATCAATAAACAAATCGGAGCAAAAATTCCGCATACACAAAAAGCGTCGTTAACTTTTTGGATGAGGGATGGAATATCCACTCCGACTGCTTGGTCGATAACTTATTACAACACGATTAAGCCGTCTTCAGGAACATATGCAGTGCGCTTTAAATAACCAAGAAAAACTACTGTGCAATTGATCACAGTGACTTCACATACTCGCGTGTTTCGCGAAATTCGGAAGTCACGGCCATTTCACTTCGGGCGGTAAAGACATGAGTATAGCCTCAGTATTGCCACCAGTTTTCAATCCAAATGTGGTCCCTCTGTCATGAAGAAGATTGAACTCTACATAACGGCCCCGCTTTATTAATTGATGCTCTCGCTCCTCAGGCGTCCAACTCTTGTTCATATGAGTCCTGACTATTTCGGGGTAAATATCGCGAAAAGCACGACCAATATCTTGGGTGAAGTCAAAATTGTCCTGCCAATCGCCCTCAAGCTTGTCATAGAAAATGCCGCCTACACCTCGCGGCTCGTCTCTGTGAGGCAGATAGAAATACTCATCGCACCATTTTGTAAAGCGCGGATAATAGGTCGCATCATGTTTGTCACAGGCATCTCTCAAGGCGTTATGAAAGGCTTCCTTATCAGACTCGTTCGGATACATTGGCGTTAAATCAGCGCCGCCGCCAAACCATGATTTTTTCGTCACAATATGCCGTGTATTCATGTGAACTGCCGGAACATGAGGGGAGCGCATATGAGCGACAAGAGAGATGCCCGCTGCCCAAAATTCGCCCGATTCGTCTGTGCCAGGAATGTTTTTCTTGAATTCTTCGGAAAATTCGCCGTGTACGGTGGATATGTTGACGCCCACTTTCTCAAATACACGTCCTTTCATAACAGACATTTCGCCGCCGCCGCCGCCGGGTCGTTGCCATGTAGATACCTCAAATTTGCCGGGTGCCAAGTCTGCGTTGGTACCTAATAAATCTTCTTCTATTTTCTCGAAGCTGAGGCGAATTTCGTCTCGAAGCGTTTTAAACCAGTTTGCAGCTTTTATCTTTTGTGTCTCTACCAGGTCTGACATTTGATTATTTAGCTTCCGTTGAAGGTTGATGTACCGGAAAGTGATTTGTCTGGCGGAGGGATTCTCCCACAACCATTGCAGCTGCGACTGCAATATTTACAGAACGCATACCCTTTTGCATGGGAATAGTAACACGGGCATCTACTTCTTGATGAACATTGTCAGGCACTCCGGCGCTTTCTTGACCCAAAAGTAAAATATCATCGGGTCGAAATTCGAACTCAGTATAAGGCATACTTGATTTCGTCGTTAGCAGGATGAATCGCTGATTTATTTTTGATGTTTTGAATGCATTCCAGGAACTGTGGCGGATAACTGTTGCAAAATCAGCATAGTCCATGACTGATCTTCGAAGATCTTTTGAGCCAAAGGGGAAACCGCAAGGCTCAATTATATTGACGGCCACATCAAGGCAAGCGCCCAATCTCAGTAGGGTTCCCACATTCGGGGCGATGTCAGGCTGGTATAGTGCAAGTTCCATAATTACCGTTTTAATAGTTTTATAATAATAACAATAGGGCTTTTCGGCTACATAATGCCGCATTTGGTCCCTTTGGGGCTGGACATTTTACTATTATGGTGACAAAAAGCGAGCGCTAGAGATTTATTTTAAAAACTTGGGGAAGTTTAATGACTACTACCACCCCTATAGAAGAAGACGGCGTTAAGCGACGCGACTTTCTATATATCGCCGCAGGCGGTGTTGGCGCGGTTGGGACAGCCTTTGCTATTTGGCCGTTTGTCGCGCAGATGAATCCATCAGCCGATGTATTGGCTTTGTCCTCTACAGAAGTTGAATTGGATGCGATTGAAGAAGGCTCTGAAATAACAGCCGTATGGCAGGGTAAACCTGTTTTCATTCGTCACCGGACAAAAGCAGAAATTGCAGCAGCAGAAGAAGTTGATATCTCAACGCTTCCAGATCCAGAGGCTGATGCAGATCGCGTTGAAAATCCTGAATGGCTTATCATGGTCGGTGTCTGCACACATTTGGGTTGCGTACCACTTAAAGAATCTGGTGATTTTAATGGCTGGTTCTGCCCATGCCATGGATCGCATTATGATACGTCAGGCCGTATTCGTAAGGGGCCAGCGCCAGCGAACTTGGTGGTTCCACCTTATGAGTTCCTCAGTGCAACAACTGTGAAAATCGGCTAAGGGGAGTAGAAATGTCATTCGAACCAAAAAACCCGATGCTCAAATGGGTTGAAACGCGTTTGCCTATTACAGGCATGCTGCATCACGCTCTATATGAATATCCAACGCCAAAGAACTTGAGCTACTGGTGGACTTTCGGGTCTCTGGCTGGTTTCATGCTGGTTGTTCAGCTGATCACAGGCATTGTCCTGTCTATGCATTATACAGCGCATGTTGATCTTGCATTCGATAGTGTTGAACACATTATGCGCGATGTGAATTACGGTTGGCTCTTGCGGTATATGCATTCAAACGGTGCCTCCATGTTCTTCATCGTTGTGTATTTGCATATTTTCCGGGGTCTGTATTACGGATCTTATAAAGCGCCACGTGAATTGTTGTGGTGGCTCGGACTTGTAATTTTCCTTCTTATGATGGCAACAGCCTTTATGGGATATGTTCTTCCTTGGGGACAAATGAGCTTCTGGGGCGCGACAGTTATTACGAACCTGTTTGGTGCAATTCCTGTGGTTGGTGATACAATTGTGACTTGGCTCTGGGGTGGTTTCTCTGTTGATAATCCAACATTGAACCGTTTCTTCAGCCTTCACTATCTGCTGCCATTTGTCATTGTTGGTGTTGTAATTCTTCATATTTGGGCATTGCACACAAGTGGATCAAACAATCCTACGGGCATTGAGATTAAGGACAAACAAGATAGCATCCCGTTCCATCCCTACTACACAGTTAAGGATTTGTTCGGCCTAGCACTCTTCTTGATCGTCTTCTCTGCTTTCTTGTTCTATGCGCCAAATTGGATGGGACATCCAGATAACTACATTCCAGCCAATCCGTTGGTAACGCCTGCACATATTGTTCCTGAATGGTATTTCTTGCCTTTCTACGCAATTCTTCGGGCCGTTCCTGACAAATTGGGCGGCGTGATGTTGATGTTTGGTGCGATCGCCGTTTTGTTTGCTCTGCCTTGGCTTGATAAAAGCCGGATTAGATCCGCACGGTTCCGCCCAATTTACAAACAGCTTTTCTGGATTTTCCTTATTGATTGCGTCGTTTTGACTTATATCGGTGGGCAACCAGCGGAAGAGCCGTTTATTCTAGTTGGTCGTATCGCAACTGGTTACTATTTCCTACATATTCTGGTCCTGTTGCCTTTGGTTGGGATGTTTGAAAAACCCAAACCGTTGCCTGCGAGTATTTCAGCTGATGTCTTACCCAAGAAATCTTCCGATAAGGAGGCAAGCAATGCTTAAATTGATTAAGACGTTGAGTGTTGCTGCACTTTTAACTGTGGTTTCTATAGCAGGGGCGCAAGCCGCTGGGGGCGGGATCGAGCTTAAATCTGCAACATGGAAACATGAAGGCTTGTTTGGCACATACGATCGGGCTGCGGCTCAACGTGGCTTGCAAGTTTATCAAGAAGTGTGTGCAGGTTGTCATAGCCTTCGGCATGTAGCCTTCCGTACGTTAGCCGATCTTGGTTTCAGCGAAGCTGAAATCAAAGCCTTGGCAAAAGAAGCAACTTTTGTTGGCGGTCCTGATGATGATGGGGAAATGTTCGACCGTCCTGGTCAACCTTCGGATAAGTTTCCAAGTCCATTCGCCAATGAAAAAGCGGCACGCGCTTCTAATGGTGGAGCCTTTCCTCCCGATTTGTCCTTGATCGTAAAAGCTCGTGGTGGTTTTGAAAATTACCTCTACTCATTGCTTATCGGGTATGATGATGCTCCTGAAGGCTTTGACCTTCCAGAAGGCATGAATTACAACACATTTTTCAGTGGGCATAAGATTGCGATGCCTGCACCATTATCAGAAGACGGGGTTGAGTATTCTGACGGGACGCCGGCTACTGTTGATCAGATGGCAAAAGATGTGACTGTGTTCCTTGCATGGACTGCAGAGCCTAAGCTTGAACACCGAAAGAATATGGGTATGAAAGTTATCTTGTTCTTGTTGTTGATGAGCGGGTTATTCTACGCTGTTAAACGTAAGATTTGGGCCGAGCTTCACTAAAGGTTCGACCACTACGACATCAAAGGGCGCTTCTATGGAGCGCCCTTTTTTATTGTTTTTTTGAAACCGGTAGTCGCTTTAAGGCTGACCTTACTGCGGTTTCAGGTTAAGATTAATGGCACTATTTTGGGGATGTTATGACTAAGATAAAACCAGTAATTGGCGTCATTGGCGGCAGCGGCGTCTATGAATTGGATGGCCTTGAGGATGTTCGGTGGGAGACAGTGACCTCTTCCTTTGGTGAACCTTCTGATCAGCTGTTACGTGGCCGGTTAGGGGAGGCTGAAATGGTGTTCTTGCCGCGTCATGGGCGAGGGCATAGAATATCACCATCGGATATTAATTATCGGGCCAACATTGATGCCATGAAACGCGCTGGCGTGACTGAGATTATCTCCGTTAGTGCTTGCGGGTCTTTTGAAGAGCATTTGGCACCGGGAACCTTTGTTATTGTCGATCAATTTATTGACCGCACATTCGCGAGAGAGAAAAGTTTCTTCGGAACGGGACTTGTTGCCCATGTCAGTATGGCCGATCCTGTATGCCGCCGCCTTGGTGATGCATTGGAGCACGCAGCTACTGAGGCAGGTATAAAGGCAGTTAGAGGAGGGACTTACCTTGCTATGGAAGGCCCGCAATTTTCCTCTCGGGCTGAATCTGAGTTATACCGACAGTGGGGCTGTCAGGTTATTGGGATGACCAATATGCCTGAAGCAAAATTAGCCCGTGAGGCGGAGCTGTGTTACGCGACAGTGGCTATGGTAACTGATTTCGACTGTTGGCATCCCGGCCATGAAAATGTGGACGTCGCCGCCGTTATCCGTGTTTTGACAGGCAATAGCGAAAAAGCACGATCTCTTGTAAAAACGGTCGTACCCAAATTGAATGACCGGACGACCATGTGTGATTGTGGTTGTCATTCTGCCCTTGATAATGCACTAATTACCGCACCTGAGGCGAGAGACCCTTCAATGATCGCGCGACTAGATGCCGTCGCGGGTCGACTTCTTTAACATGTAGGATTTTAGACGTGAACGTGGATATTAAAACATATATTCGGACGATCCCCAATTACCCAAAAGAGGGGGTAATGTTTCGTGATATTACTGCTTTGTGGCAAAATCCAGCGGGACTCAGGACGGCAATCGATCAGTTGATTTGGCCTTATATCGGTGTCCGTATTGATAAGGTGGCTGGAATTGAAGCCCGCGGTTTTGTCCTTGGCGGTGCGATTGCCCATCAATTAGCGGTTGGTTTCATCCCTGTTCGCAAGCAAGGCAAGTTACCGTGTGACACCATCAGCGTCGAATATGAGCTGGAATATGGTAAGGACGTGGTTGAAATTCACACCGATGCCATAAAAGAAGGCGAGAATATTCTGATTGTGGACGATTTAATCGCCACAGGAGGTACAGCTGAAGCCGCAATTAAATTGGTTCGTCAAGCAAAAGGGACCGTTGTTGGTGCCGCTTTTGTTATTGATCTACCCGACATTGGGGGCCGGGCCCGCATCGAAAGTATGGGAGTAAATGTACGTACTTTGTGTGAATTTGAAGGCGACTAAACAATAATAAGGAATAATGTCATGGCTCATCATATTGTAGGTTTAGATCACACACTGGTTGGTGTGAAAGATCTGGAAGGTGCTCGTGAAACATATGAAAAACTAGGTTTCACGCTAACGCCAAGAGGAACCCACATTGGGTGGGGAACCGCAAATTACTGTATTATGTTTGAGAAGGACTATATTGAGCTTCTAGGGATTGCTGACCCGTCCCTAGAATCTAATGGTCTTGATAAGTTGCTCGAAGAACGGGGGGAGGGCCTCCTAGGGGTTGCTCTATCCAGTGAAAATCCGGAAAAAACTCGTGCGTCCTTGGTTGAAGCAAGCCTGAACCCTACTGACCTCATTCAATTGAAGCGGAAACTTGAACTTCCTGAAGGGGACGTTATTCCAGAGTTTAAGTTGATTAGAATTTCTGCTGAGGGGCTAACTGATCGTAATTTGTTTATTTGCCATCATCTGACACCAGAGCTTATTCGTAAACCAGAGTGGGAAATTCACCAAAACGGTGCGCAGTATATTAAGTCTGTTGTGATCTTGGTCGAAAATCCTGCTGATCTAAGGGAATATTACACGCGCCTTTTTGGTACCCTCAATGTAACCTTGACGGATAGCACTATGACTGTTCGGGTAGGGCAGCTAAATATGATCTTTGTGTCAGACCGTGATCTAGATCTATTATTTCCGGGAATTGTATCTAGCGGAGATGAGCCAGAATTACCTCATCTTTTTGCCATGACACTTGCGGTGAATGATGTGGAGAATACGGGTGAGTATTTGACGCAAGCAGGCCTTAAAACCCAAAAAATATCTGGCGGTGTTCTACGGGTGCAACCAAAAGACGCTTGCGGTGTTTTGATGGAATTTGTGCAGGATTGAGGTTTCTCTATCCTATAAAATTCAAAGTGCGAGAGAGCGCAAGCTTAGCGGCCGAGGCATTATAGCTGCCTCTCTTGTCACAATTAAATCCATGTTCAGCCTGATATAAATAGGTTTGTGTTTCAGGCCGGGTATTCATTATGGCATCCACATCGGTCATTGGAATGCTGGTATCTTGATCGCCAAAATGTAGGAGAGTTGGAATTTGGGGCTGCTTTTCCTTAAGCCCGGCAATACCTCCGCCATAATAACAAACAGCTTTAGAAAAACCTTCACTGTTGCAAGCGGTCAGATATGCCAATGTACCGCCCCAACAATATCCAACAATAGAGACTACGCCAGAATTTTGAATGTGGTCTTTCGCGGCTTCAATATCAATTAGCGCAATCTTATCGTCTATTTTGTGCTTAAGTTGCAGGCCTTTTTCAACGCCGTCACTGTTGTACTCTAGGAAAACGTCCTTTTCCAAACGATCGAAAAGGGCAGGGGCAATGGCTGTATAACCGCATTTGGCATAGCGATCACATAAATCCTGGATATGGCTGTTAACGCCAAATATTTCTTGAGTAATGACAATGCCGCCTTTGGAACTATCTTCGCCTTTGGATATATACGCGCTGAAGGTATGGCCGTCAGCCGCTGTTAAATCGATCCATTCGCCCATTGCATTAATCCCTTATGTAGTCGTTTTTGCCTCAACAATTAAAAGAATACCATCCGTACCTGTAACCGTAACCTGGCTCCCTTTTTTCATATCGTCCCCAGAGACTGACCATTGAGTATCATCAACATGAATTTTCCCACGATTGTTCACGATTGCCTCTGATAACATAAAGCTTCTTCCAACATACTGGGCACCCCGTTGATTGAGCTTGAAATTATCTTCGACGCCGGGCCTTCTCTTTAGAAATAATCTTGCAGCGACAATGCTCAAAACAGAGAAGACGGCGAATACCCCCCATTGATACTCCCAAGTCATAGTGGGGAACATGAGAACAATAAAGCCAACGACTATTGCGGAGATGCCCAACCACAATAAGACGAAGGTTGGGGCGAAAACTTCTAAAATCACTAGAATTACGCCAAAGGACCACCAAGCCCAATAACTTAGATCGGCAACCCATGCGATGGCTTCATTTAACATAATTTACTCGCTTGTTGGTACGCTTCCAGTTGATACGGTGGAGCGACGTGAGTTGCTATTCTCTCCGAACACTTCTTTGGCAATCGCGCCTATACCGCCGAGGCTTCCGATTAAGGCGCTTGCTTCCATTGGCATCAAGACGACTTTTGAATTTTTGGCTGAACCAATTTCTTTCATGGCTTCAACATATTTTTGTGCCACAAAATAGTTGAGCGATTGGATGTCACCATTAGCAATTGCTTCTGATACATCTTTTGTGGCTTTCGCTTCGGCTTGAGCCAAGCGTTCCCGTGCCTCTGCATCCTTAAAGGCTGCTTCGCGGCGTCCCTCAGCCTGCAAGATAGCGCCTTTTTTCTCGCCTTCCGCTTTCAAGATTTCCGACTGGCGAACGCCTTCCGCTTCCAAAATGACAGCGCGTTTTTCACGTTCCGCTTTCATTTGGCGGGCCATGGCTTGAACAAGGTCAGCTGGAGGGGTGATATCTTTAATCTCAACCCGGGTGACTTTGATGCCCCAAGGTGTGGTTGCTTGGTCAATTACATTTAAAAGGCGTGTATTAATGGAATCTCTTTGGCTCAGTGCCGCATCAAGGTCCATGGACCCTAAAACAGTTCTTAAATTTGTCTGCGCAAGATTTTGGATAGCCCGAGTTAAATCCCGTACTTCATACGCTGATTTTGCGGCATCTAGCACTTGATAAAACAAGACGCCGTCTACTTCTACCATCGCGTTATCGCGGGAGATCACTTCCTGTGTTGGAATATCGAGGACTTGCTCCATCATGTTGATTTTGTGGCCCACTCGATCAAAGAAAGGAACGATCAGATTGAGGCCAGGAGTTAAGCTTTTTGTATATCGGCCAAATCGTTCAACCGTATATTGATACCCCTGTTGAACAGTTGTCACGCCCATGAAGACAATAACAAGTGCAAAAATTACCAGTACAATAACTAAAATTGCAAAGCCCGAAAGCACATCCATAGAATTTTCCCCCGATAGGATTAATCAGAAATGATAGGCCCTATATGAGCAATGGTATCACAAAATCCCAGATAAGCGATAGGATAAGTAACTGACAATCTTGGTGAAATTTTGAAGTTATTCTTCGCCGGTTGTTTTCGCCTGTACCATGCCAAGGGATTCAAAACTCATCACCATTTCTGAATTTTGATTGAAAACCTGTATGGTTCCGAAAATAGTTCCCATTGTTGGTCGCGAAACAGACCGTTTTTTGTCAATAACCTCAGACCGGACACGTAAAGTGTCTCCAGGCCGTACAGGACGATACCATTTAAGGTTATTCCAGCCAGGGGAGCCAAGTCCCGCGCGAGAGCTCACCATATGATCGACCATCATGCGCATGGTCATTGAGGCGGTATGCCAGCCTGAGGCGATGATGCCTTCATAAGTGCTGTCAGCTGCTGCCACTGCGTCAATGTGAAAAGGCTGTGGATCAAATTTGGTGGCAAATTTGATAATTTCTTCTGTTGATACAGTTTTACTTCCAAATTCTCGAACCGTTCCGATTTGAACGTCTTCAAAATACTCCGTGGCCATTAGACATCCCCTCCTGCTTTTTTAAGAAACAGGATGGATGAAATCATGGTGAGCTTTACCTCACCTTTTTCATTGGAAACAACAAAAGAAAATTTGGTAAATCCGCGATCAGATTTGTATTTATGAGCGGTTGAGGAGGTTACTTCACTGCGGACAGAAAGTATCTCTCCGGGGCGTACAGGCGCTTTCCAGCGCAGCTCATCAACTCCGGGTGACCCCATTGATGTGGAGTTTATCAACATCTCATCCACCAGCATCCGCATGAGCATGGAGCCTGTATGCCAACCTGAAGCAATAATACCGCCAAAGAAATGTTCTGCAGCGGCTTCTTTATCTATGTGGAAGGGCTGCGGATCGAATTCGGTGGCAAATTCAATGATTTCAGCTTCAGAGACTAATCTGTTGCCGAATTCATCTATCCTGCCGACAGGGAAATCTTCCCAGTGTTGTTTTTCCATTTTTTCCTCCGACCTTATTGCTGGTCTTGCGAATTGCGACCAATTATGGTCAACGCTTAGTAGGAGTTGTTGCTAGTTTGCGAAGCGGAAATGTAAAACGTCGCCGTCTAACACCACATACTCTTTTCCTTCAAGGCGCATTTGCCCTGCTTCTTTCGACCCAGATTCACCGTTATGCTCTACATATGCCGCATAAGGAATTGTCTCGGACCGGATGAAGCCTTTTTCAAAATCTGTATGGATCACGCCAGCTGCCTGTGGTGCTTTCGTACCAGCCGTAATTGTCCACGCACGGCATTCTTTCGGGCCAACAGTGAAATAAGTAATCAGATGTAATAAATCATAACCGGCTCGAATAATCCGGCCGAGGCCCGTTTCTGTAAGGCCAAGATCCGCAAGGAATTCAGCACGTTCATCATTATCCAACTGGGCAACTTCTGCTTCAATTGCGGCAGAGATGACAACTGAACTTGCCCCTTCCGATTTCGCTTTTTCAGCGACCCTTTCAGATAACTCATTGCCTGTTGCAGCGCTGTCTTCGTCAACGTTGCAAACATACAGCACAGGTTTAGCTGTTAAAAGCTGCAAGCCTTTGAAAAGTTTAATATCATCATCGGGGACTTCAACAACTCGTGCAGGTTTGCCATCTTGCAGAACCGCCAGAGCTTTCTCGATAAGGCCAGATTGAGCAATGGCTTCCTTGTCGCCGCCACGAATTCTTTTGACGAGCTTTTCAGTCTGTTTTTCAAGGCTTTCCAAGTCGGCGAGCATCAGTTCAGTTTCGATAGTTTCAATATCTGATAAAGGATCAATTTTGCCATCAACATGAGTAATGTCGTCATCTTCGAAGCATCGGATTACTTGAATGATGGCATCAACTTCACGGATGTGAGAGAGGAATTTGTTACCAAGTCCTTCACCGCTTGCAGCTCCGCGAACAAGGCCCGCGATATCAACGAACTCCAGCTGAGTAGGGATCAACTCCTTTGATCCGGCAATGTCAGCCAGTTTCTTCATACGCTCATCGGGAACCGGAACCTGTCCCGTGTTTGGCTCGATTGTACAAAAGGGGTAATTCTCGGCTGCCGCTTGTGCCGTTTGGGTGAGGGCATTAAACAGAGTTGATTTTCCAACATTGGGCAAACCCACAATTCCACACTTAAAGCCCATGCTTATTTTCCTTTAATTTTTTGTTCTGCATTTTGTCTCTGCGGAACAGTGTCTAATGCTATTTTGTTCATAAAATCCGCGTCTCTACCGCTTGTCATCAATTCAATATGGCGGGAGATGCTATCGATAATAGTGTCGGCAATTTTTCTGTCTGCTTTCGAAAAGTCTTTTAAAACATGACCTGACACGAGAGCTTTGTCACCGGGGTGACCAATGCCAAGCCGGACACGGTGAAATTCTTTGCCCATATGGGCTTCCACGGATCGAATGCCGTTGTTGCCACCATGACCGCCGCCTTTTTTTACCCGAACTTTACCCATAGGCAAATCCAGTTCGTCATAGATGACGATGATATTTTCAGGCGGGATTTTGTAGAATCTAGCGGCTTCTCCAACGGAGCGGCCTGATTCATTCATGAAGGTTGTTGGTTTCAGGACCAGTATTTTTTCTGATCCGATCCGTCCTTCTGCAACAAGTCCCTGAAAACGGATTTTTCCGGGAGAAAAGGAATGGCGGCGGATGATCTCATCCACCGCCATAAATCCAAAATTATGCCGGTTATCAACATAACCCTTACCAGGGTTGCCGAGGCCTACCAGCAAAATCATTGATCAATCCTATCTTATTCTTCAGAAGCTGGAGCTTCACCTTCTACGGCTTCAGCTGCTACTTCATCGGCATCGTCAGTTGCGCCACCAGGTGATGCAATTGTTGCAACAGTGAAGTCACGATCAGTGATCGTTGGCGTTGCGCCTTTTGGCAGGTCGAAATCTGAAATATGAACACTGGATCCAATGTCGAACTTGGTCAGGTCAATTTCGATACCAGCAGGGATGTTTCCTGCAGGAACCATCAATTCGACTTCGTGGCGAACAACGTTCAAGATACCACCACGTGTCAGGCCAACACACTCTTCTTCGTTCAAGAAGTGTACTGGTACGTTCACAGCAATCAGTGATTTGGCAGAAACACGAAGGAAATCCACATGTACAGGCGTATCCTTAACAGGATGCAACTGCAGGTCACGGGGAATAACGTTATGCTTCGTTTTACCAACTTGCACAGTGTACACAGTGGACATAAATGTACCTGTGTGCATTGCTTTGAAAACTTCTTTAGCTTCAAGAGAGATTGTAATTGGCTCTTTCTTGTCACCATAAATAACCGCAGGGGTACGGCCTTCGAGACGCAGTGCACGGGAGGTCCCCTTTCCTACCCGTTCGCGTGGCTCAGCAATCAATGTTGCATTCTCGCTCATTATTCTTCTCCTATTAACGAGCAACACCGGGATATTCCCGGTGTTTGGGATGACGTGTGCCTCCAGGGGTGCCCACGCCGGAAAACCTGATTAATTAATCAAACAGGCTGGAAACAGATGTTTCCGTTGAAATTCTATGCATTGCCTCACCGATTAAGGGGGCAATTGTAATTTGGCGCATTTTGCTGGAAACCTTAAAGGCTTCTGTTGCCAAAATACTGTCAGTAGTCACCATTTCGATCAATGCAGATGCGTTAATACGCGCAATTGCGCCACCAGACAAGACACCATGTGTCACATAGCCTGTAACGCTTTTTGCACCATGTTCCATCAACGCGGCCGCCGCATTACATAATGTACCAGCACTATCAACAATGTCATCGACCAAAATACAAGTCTGGCCTTCTACTTCACCGATAATATGCATAACTTCTGAAACGCCTGCTTTTTCACGGCGCTTATCGACGATTGCAAGGTTGGCGTCAAGCCTTTTAGCAAATGCACGGGCCCGAACAACGCCGCCAACATCAGGTGAGACGATGGTAATTTGATTGCCGCGACCGTAATGTTCTGCAATGTCAGGCACCATAATAGGGGCGGAGAACAAGTTGTCGGTCGGAATGTCAAAGAAACCCTGGATTTGACCAGCATGTAGGTCAAGGGTCAGAACACGGTCAGCACCGGCTGTGGTAATCATATTTGCGACAAGTTTTGCAGAGATCGGGGTTCTGGGGCCCGGTTTACGATCTTGTCGCGCATATCCAAAATAGGGGATAACAGCGGTGATTCGTTTTGCAGATGCGCGCCTTAGCGCATCGATGCAGACCAATAGTTCCATTAAATGGTCATTGGTCGGGAATGAGGTGGATTGAACGATAAAGAGATCTTCACCGCGAACATTCTCATCGATCTCAACAAAAACTTCCTGATCGGAAAACCGACGAACGGACGCTTTAGTTAGGGAGAGTTTTAGATAGTCAGTAACAGCTTCAGCCAATGGGAGATTGCTGTTCCCCGTAAGCACTTTCATGTGAACGGTCCTCTAGCCAAATGTGGGCTCGGTTCAATCAAACGACAAATAAATCTGGAGCCAATTTTTATTGCCTCCAATAACGGGCGGAACTTAACAAGGAGCTTCAATTGTGTAAACGCCTTTAACGCCGAAAATTAGCATTGAGCTGTATTATTTTAGCTTTTTTTGCCAAAATAGCCGGGTTCTACTTGTCTTAGTAGTTTTAGAATGCCCCTTGCGCCGCCTTTTGCCGCAGCGATTGCCACGGGGCCCCATGGACCGTTCAAGGTGCCAGCCCTGATTCTGTTCCTTTGTTCAACTTTTCCAACAAATTCTCCATTAGGCCGTTCAAGCTTCCAGAGAATAGAGACGATTTGGGAATTTCCTTTTGGTTCCGTTAAAGAGACCTCGCCCTTTATGAAGTAGGTGGCGCCCCATTGTTCAGGTAAGACATCGAAGCCATATTTTATAAATTGGCTTTGCATAGCGGCGGAGAGAGTTTCTGAACCATCCCCCGGCGCATTCTGCACTATAGGCACAAATAGAGTAGGTTTTTCAAGAGTCGCAAAATTAACACCAGCACCGCCGAGCATAATGTCAATTTCACTTGCTGATTTGAGAAAAATTCGTTTTAAGTCAGGGTCAGAAAAGGTAGGCCCATTCGTAATAGTCCCTATTTTCTGAGTCGTTGCCAGCTGAGTTTCTCGCCCGAACGGATCAACTATTCTCCAAGTAATAAAACTGGAACCATCTTTTAGAAAGATGTCGCTATCTATCTGGTAAATGTTTGGCTGAGCATCTCCTGAAAATGCGGCAATTCCCAGGTTTTGCAGGTGTCTGGCCAATATGTCGCTCATCTCTTCATTGCCGTTATAAACTGGCGCTATGTAGAGAGAAGCCCTTGGCCCCGCGGTGGTTTGCAATCGTGCCTTGGTTTCTGGCTGGAAAGGTCTTTCAAGAGGTTGGCAAGCCGAAATAAAGGTAAAAGCGGCTACCGCAAGAAGAGCATATTTAACAGCGTTATAGCGCACAGGTTGCCAGCAATCCTAAGAGACAGAGAATAATGAATATTACCATATGAGGCATTGTGTTTATCCTAGTTAAGCCAAAACAGGCAATAGTTATATTTTGATTTTATGATTTTATGATTTTAAGGTGATCGCTGATAGCTGTCGCCCATAATCAGCTTCCCCATTCTTGCTCATCCTACGGTAGCTGAAGAACTGTTCTTTTTCTGCACAAGTATCTCGGCGAATTCTATCGACAGACTTAATCTTCTCTCTTTCAAGCTGAAGTTGAACCAAGCCTGTTAAATCGAACATGTGGTGATCTTCTTTTATGGAAGGCCTAAAAAAATCTTTGAAAGCTGCATTGGATTTAATGAAGGTGACTGGAAATTCCGGCCCCACTTCGTAAGAGGATTGTTGGATGGCTGGCCCAACGACCGCTGTGATATTCTCGCGAGAAGCCCCTAGGGAAATCATGCTTTCAATGACATTTGCCGATATATTTCCAAGAGTACCTTTCCAGCCTGAATGAGCGGCACCAATAACCTTGTTTTTAGCATCTGCGAACAGAATAGGGACGCAATCTGCTGTCAAAATGCCCAATGCCACGCCTTTGAGCCGTGTGACCATCGCATCGGCTTTGGGCTTTTCATCAAGTTGTTCGAAGGAGGTAATCGTTATGACGTCGGCACTATGGATTTGATAAAGAGATGCAAGTTTATGCGTCTCAACACCCAACATCCTCATCGCTATTTTTTTGTTTTCAATCACATTTTCAGGATTGTCCGATGATCCTGCGCCGCAATTGAGACTCCCATACAGGCCGGAGGAGACGCCTCCCTCTTTTGAGAAAAATTGATGGCTGACAATGGATGAGTCAAATGCGTTGCTTGTAATCATTTATTCACCAAAACCTGAAGGGGGCTCTTGCATCCCGCTATAGAAACTCAGTGCTTTGAAAAGTGTCCCCATTTCCTGCGTACTGATGAGGCGCTTCATATCATTTGCTATTTTTTCTTTTTGGTAGGCATCTGCATTCTTTGATAATTGCCAAAACCGTGCTTCAATACCCAGACGTTCCAAAAACCGTCCTTGAGTAGAGAGGGGAAGGGAGGAACAACCTAGATTTTTTGCAATGTCAGACAAAGTTTTGAAATCAACATGTGCAGTAAGGTCTGCCGAACCCGGGGTCTGAAGGGCATCTACAAATTTATGGTTTTGTACGGCTTGAAAGCTGTCGCCTAGCGCAGACTCCATTGGACCGTAATCTATGCAAAGTGCCGCACCGCCCTGTTCAGATATAATTGTTGCCAAGAAAGACACGATTTCACGTGCTAAAGGGTTCACTTCTGCGATGCTTTCCTCTTCAAATACCGTGTTTTCTGAAAATTTGAAAAGGTCAGTTTCTGTCGGTTTTTCCGCTGTGGTATAGGAAAAAAAATTGTCTTCAACGGTTATGAGGCGTTCAAACCATTTTCCCTCATGACGTTCAAATTGTTGAATTGGAAGGGCATCAAAAAACTCGTTAGCGATAACGATGATAGGGCCGTCTTCGAATTTTGGAATTTCAGAATGCCACTGTACAGCATAGGACGATAAATTTTTCTGCTGAATGTTTGCGAGGCGTTCACTGCTCTCCACCATATGTATTTTTGCAGCATTAAGAAAATCTGGTGCAAGTGCAGAACTTCTAAGGGCATCACACATTAATGTGCCATTTCCAGGGCCCAATTCCATCAAATGAAAATGGCTCGGTGTTCCTAATTTTATCCAGCAATCAACGCACCACAAGCCGATTAACTCGCCAAACATCTGACTAATTTCAGGAGCCGTAATAAAATCGCCGTTTTTTCCAAAAGGGTCGGTATTTTGATAATAACCAAACTTTGGGTGTGCAAGTGCCATGTCCATATATTCGAACATGGAAATTGGGCCTGTATCAGCAATTCTGGCTTTTAGAATGTCAGATAATTCTGTCATGCCGATTTTCTATTTGGGCGGAATATAAAATAGAGACCGATCAAGACCATAGGGATAGACAATAACTGCCCCATTGTGGCTCCTCCTACAAGGAATCCAAGATGGGCATCTGGTTGCCTGAACAGCTCCACAAATCCTCTGGTAATCGCATATCCAACTAAGAATGTTCCCGTCAACAGCCCCGCTTTGTCCGAAAGCTTGCTCTTTTTCAATAGGAAAATGATAACGAACAGAAGGGCGCCTTCAAGCAGCGCTTCGTATAATTGGCTAGGATGACGGGGAAGGGGACCACCATTTGGGAAAACCATGGCCCATGATACATCGGATACCCGCCCGTAGAGTTCTCCATTGATGAAATTGGCCAGTATGTCGGTAGTCAGCAGTCCAAGATTCTCGACCTTCAAGGCCTTGCCGAAAATATAAAGAATATTGGTCAAGGAAAAGTATGGATAATCGGCACAGCGCAGCAAACGCTCACTGAGGATGACCCTCTTACTGCAATAAACTCACCTCAATTATTCAAGCTCAAGGACCGCTTTCCAATCTCTGTTGAACTTGAGTCCAGCGACATTAAGGAAATTTGTTTCCGCAGGCTGCTTGGTAAATCGTCGGAGGGGGAAGCGGTCCTTGGAAAGCTGTTTGAAGACAAAGGTCAGGCGCTGCGCTCGAACACAAAGCTAACGGGCGCAAAATACTATGATGACGGTTTCGACAAGACAAGCTTCACGAATCTTTACCCTTTTCTACCTGCTCATTTTGAAATTCTTCTTCGGCTTCTGGGCGCTCTTGCTAAATCAACTGGTGGCATTGGCCTCCGCTCTGCGATCAAGGTGCTTCAAGACGTTCTTGTTGAGGGC
>JAESSA010000038.1 GCA_016764355.1 Sneathiella sp.
TACCCGCTCACCCTTGAGCACCATAAACACTTCAATACTATAAATAGTTCTTCTGTACCTATTGCCTGTGGAGAAAAGGAAAGAGTTGGCCAAGATAATAACTGCGTTGATCCTGCACTCAACGTCAGGGCTACTAGAGAGTTGATTGAAAAATCTGAGACCCTGATTTCTCTTTTTACCCATGTTGATTGGTCTGCGTTAGATGCTTTCCAAATATGGGAATTGCTGGATCAAAGTGTTAAAGAAATATTTTCTTGTGCTACAAAATGGGCTCAGGCATGGGACCGAGCAAAGAACCGATTTGGCTGTCAAGCAATAGAGCTATTGGTGGTTAGTTTGGAGGATCCCAAAATCAAAGATGGCGCTAATTGCCTCAGATTTATCGCTTTTAAATGGCAGGGAGAAATCAATCTCAACTTTAAAAGATTAGGGGAACTCAGACAGACAAGGGAGCTAAACCAAGAGAAAGTTACTCTTGCCACTGAGTTAAGGCAAAGAATGCCGATCTTAAAAAATGGATCGTTGTTGGATGATGCGATTAATTCCTGGTTCTGCAAGTCAGTAGTAAATGATGGACCAGACTTAATCACAATCTGCGTGGAAAATGAATTTGTAAGATGCCGAATCACAGCTGACTACTTATCGATTATACAAAACGGCTGTCCAAAAGAAATTAGAGTGAATGTGGTTTCTACTGGAAAAGAAAACCCAACTCTTTGAAGTAGTTCTTTTATCGGACAAAAATAAAATTACTTGTCCTATTTAATTAATCCGTATGGTTTTACTATTTTGGTTGCATGAGGTTGTCTACTATCGCTCTAAAGCTGGCATTTGTTTGAATGGCTCAAAGTTCCGCTATGCGGACAAAGCGGGCACTCAGGACCGCTCAGATCGCTCATTCGCCAGCTCTGGGTGCTGGTAGGCTTCGGGATAAGGCATTGGCATTTGTGGTCCGGCGGGTATGATCCCGTTCCATGATCGCCCAAAGTAACCCTGGCGGCAATGGATCAGTGAACTGCTCTCGGCCACTCCATCAAGCGCATATACGCGGCAAAGCCATCGCCAGATGTGCTGGTAGTCAAAAACTTTGGCACCGTTCAGTTTCATTCTGACATAATAGACCGGGTCGTGACGATAGAGAGTTGGGAAAAGCCGTAGATCAGCTTCATTGAATTTCTCTCCTGTTAGAAAAGGGCGGCCGTCAGATAGAAGAGCATTCAGGTGCTCCAAAGTCTCGAAATACGCCTTATATGCTGTGGTATAGATCGATTGGTCAGATGAGAAACCTGCTTTATAGGCACCGTTGTTGATAGTGTTGTAAATCAGCTCGTTCAGAGCGTCGATATGCGTCTTAACGTCAGGATCAACCGGACAAAGGACAGGTCGCATCCCTTCGGTGAGCCCACTATTGAGTGCGGCGGCGTGTCGATCAAACATTCGGATGATATCGGCGCTTTCGTTGCTCACGATGCGTTTGGCAATTTTGTCATAGAGGATAGGAACAGATTGCTCGTTAGATCCTTCGGCGCTGTAGATATCCTTCGCCAGACGAAATCCTTGACCGGTTCCAGTTTCAGCAGTGCATTCTGGTAAAGTCTCCCCTGTAAGCGTTGAAATGCGCTCAGGGTTGAACTCCCACAGGTTCGGTCCCTCTGGATCAATCTCTTCAGTGCGGTTTGGAAAGGCAATGTCCATGGTGATGCTCTTTTGAAGCCCCAGCAGGTTTCGAGCCAGAACGACGCGATGACACCACGGGCAGTTTAACGCCACAAATAGGTGGTAACGACCAAATTCAGCAGGGAAATCTGGATCGCCAATAGCGTCGCGGAACCCGCTGACACCACGCACGAACTCACCGTGTGAGCGGCGGATTCCGGCATTGGTCTGGTCCTCTTGGACAGATTTATTTTCGTTAGATTTATCCATATGATTACCTCTTATCCTCTTAAGCGATGATGCAGAATGATTGGCACGGCAAGCTCTTCTTCATCGCTCAAGTGGCGCTTCAGGAATACCTCTATCATTTCCGATTTTCCCTGTAATTCACCGGCTTCTTCGTATGCCTGCGCTTCATCAAGTTTTGCCAGCTTGATTGTGCGATTGGCGGTATGGGTGAAGCTGTCCAAAACGAAATTGAGATCGACGTGGTCTTTCTCCAGCACCTCAAGCCCAGCACCAAACTTTGGGTCTGCGGCGGACAGTTCAGGAAAATAGCTATAGTCTTCCCAGCCGTGATGGCCGTGCAGATTGCCGACCAGTATACCACCATAGTGGGACAGGTACCTGGCAAATTTATCAGCGTCGGTTTCATGATCTAGAAATGCCTCAATATTCAACCGGACACGTTCCGCCAACCTGCGAAACATCTGGTGCGCATCAAGCCAGTGACGGGTCTTTTCTTTGAACCCAGGATGTGCCTCCCAGCTGTCACGGGGATATTGACCAAGCAAGCTACGCATTTTGCTTGGCATGTCTTCTGTGCGAATGTTGAATGTATCGAGCATGGTATTATTCCTTTCCGGACCAAACTGATTAGGCAAGAGGCGTTTTACCAGACAGTCTTCCAATATTTCGCTGTGCAGGCATTGTCAGCACTGGACTGAATTTGGCCAACCGCCTCTTCGTCGGCATACTGCGCGGCCGTGAAACCCACTTTGTAGACGCCATTGTTGGCTAGGTCATAAATCCTATCGGTTTACGTGATCTTGTTTTATGTCGGGGGCATTTCCTGCCCCCGAGGTTTTGCTTAGCGAAGGTCTTGATAAGCCGCAGGTACATTCAATCCCGGATGTACCCATCCGAAAAGCGCGTAGCCTTGGAAATCAGAGAGTTGTACACGCTCAATCGTTTGCTCAAGGCTCAGACCCTCAGCCAAAGCCGCTTTGACTTCACGTTCCACGGCATTCAGGTAGTCGATGTTCCACTGGATCGTTTCCATTCCTGTTACTGGTCCGTGGCCAGGTACAATCTGCGTTTGCGCGTCTACAGTAGCTAAAACAGCTTCCAATGTATCTCGTGTTTCAATCAATTGACCGTCCAGCAACCATGGTAAAGCTGGCGCTTTCGCGATTACCGGATTGCCGGTCCAAAGCACGTTAGCCTTTGGCACCGAAACGAACAGGTCGCCGCCGGTTTGTGCAAACCCATAATCGCGGATATTGACGATGACACCGCCTAGATTCACCTCAAGCTGCCCGTTCGTCCCGACGAGGATGTTCGCTGGTGTCGCAGCAATGTCCTCAATGCCGCGTCCTTCGCCAAAGTTTTTGATCATAAACATTTTGTCGGCCTCAAGATGTTCCCCGATGAACTCTGACGCGGCACCATGTTGAATGATTATCGTTTCGTCAGGTAGATACTGGTTTCCATAAGAATGATCTCCATGAAAGCTCGTGTTTACCGCATATCGGATGGGAAGGTCTGTTTCGGCTCTGATGAGGCCAAAAAGCTGCGCGTTCAACCTCTTGTTCAACATGGTATCAATCACCAGAACGCTTTCTTCACCGACAACAAAGCCTGAAGTGGTCGCAATCGGCAACCCTTTGTCCGCCATTTCGTTGGCGCCTTGCGGAATGACAGCAAAAATTCCATCGGTGAGCTTTTGGCTTTCAAGGATGACGGTATTCGCGTCCCACACTGGTTCCTGTGCAATGGCAACGCTAGCGAGACTGGCGAGGCCAACAATTAGCGCAGCAGTAAGGACGAGATGTTTCATTATAAACTCCTGTTCGATTATTAGAGTTCAAACTTACCTGGTTCCAATCTAGGCAACTAGATGGTAAAAATAGATCATATGGTTCTATTTTGGAGAACGGCATGGGACAAATCGAAGATCTTCGCGTTTTTATCGATATTGTGAATGGCGGCGGGATTGCCCGTGCCGCTGGCGCAATGAATATTGCAAAGTCAGCCGTCAGCAGGCGTCTTAAACTTATGGAAGATCGCTATGACGTTCAGCTTGTTGATCGTCGACCGGGAGTTTGGGAGGTCAGCGCCGCGGGGCAGGAACTCTATCAACGCGCCTTACGAGTGTTGACGGAAGCTGATGAAATTGAAGCAGATTTTACCCATGCAAGGCAGAGCCTCAATGGACCACTCTCTGTATCGATCCCCCGCGAATTTGGATTGGAATTTCTCCAGCCAGTGCTGTTGGACTTCGCAACCCGACATCCCGAAACACAGCTCACTGTGGATTTCGATGATCGGCGCGTCGATCTAGAACGTGAAAATTATGATTTGGCAATCCGTATCGCAGAAGAGGCTGATCCAAATTTAACCATGAAAAAGCTCGGCGAGTCGCAGCATCGCCTCTATGCAAGCATTGCTTATGCGGACGAAAACGTGTTGCCGGAGACGATAGAAACCCTGACGGACCACTCGCTTTTACACTATGGATCCGGACGTCGAGCGACATGGGAATTTGATACTGAAACCGGCAAACAGACATTCGAATTTCAACCAACTCTTAATTCGAACAGTGGCCACTTCCTGTTGGAGGCCACACGGTTCGGTCGAGGTATCGCACGCTTACCAGATTTCATTGCAAGTAACGCTTGTGCCAGAGGTGAGTTGATCGTCGTTCTTCCGAACGCTCGTATGAGCTATTGGAGCATTACGATAGCCTACTCGAAAACCCGGCTTCTGAACCGACGGATGCGCGCTTTCATAGAGGAAGTCACAGAAGCCTGTTTAATTCTTTGATCTTGCGGGCCAAAATTAGGTGTTTTGCCCCCAATGCTCAAACGGCAGGTTTGGCCCGCGAGCGCCTGATAGAAAACTGAAGCAAATGTCTACGTTGGGCTCGGAGTTGTCGTTCGCTTCAAATTCAGTTAATGATCGCTTATGGCAGTTTTTAGACCCTTTAAGATCGGCGAGTTTATGTCCGTAACATTGCAGAAAGCGGAAGTTATTTCTGAGAAATCTGAAAATCCATTTTCAATGTCCGGTTTGAGGGGCTGAGCGGACCCAAAACAATAGCCGTCTAAACTTATCAAGTTGACCCGACTCGGACAAACCTTGTGTATGCAATGCTAATTGTACTACACAAGACTAGTGTGATTTGATGGCCTGACTATTCTATCTACAATGGCAATGGAATACTGCATTTACAGGAAGCTAATATTGCAGCCCCTTCATGACACCGCACGGTTTTTTGAGAGCTGCTCTACCGAGTCTATCAAAATGGTCAAGGCTTCCTGCTGTTCGTCGGCGGACATGGAATTAACATCCACATCAAGCAGGAAGTGTGGCAATTTTTCACGTATAGGTTTTCTGCTGCTCTTTAGATTTTCATGAAAATCCACAACTTGATACGTCGATACCGGATTAGCGATACCCTTTACCACTATTTTTTCGAGCTCTTTACAATGCATCACATCTTTAACATGAGCGTAGGTTTCATATGAAATAAGTATTTCATTAGTTACACACGCAGTTTCAAGACGCGACGCAAGGTTTACACCACTGCCAATAATTGTGTAATCCATGCGATCTTCGCTACCAAAATTTCCAACCGTGCATAAGCCTGTATTAATCCCCATCCGACATTGCAGAGGTTCCTCAATGCCAGCTTCATTCCAAATTTTTTCTAACTCAATCATCCGCTTACGCATAGCAACTGCCATTGAGACACAGGCAATCGCATCTTCTTTAATACCCAATGATTCAGGATCACCAAAAAATATAACGATGGCGTCTCCAATGTATTTATCAATCGTCGCGCCGTGATCAATCGCAATCTGTGACATTTCCGTCAGATACTGGTTAAGCAAATGTGTCAGGTCTTCAGATTCCATCCTTTCTGTTGTGCTGGTAAAACCAACAAGATCGGAGAAAAACACAGTAAGTCTTTTACGCTGTGAGGTTAACTTGACTTCTTTTTTGCCGGTAAATATTGAATCGTAAATCTGTGGAGATAGATATTTTGCTAATTGATTTGATAATTGTTCCAGTGTATTTGACTTGGCGGTCAGTTCCTCTTCGCGTTGTTTAAGATCAGTTATGTCGGAATAAATAGCAACGGTTCCTCCATCTCCAGTCTTGCGTTCCGTAATGAGAATCCATCTGCCATCCCCACGCCGTTGGACACGAGGATCACCAGGGTTACGATGGCGAGCCAAACGTTCTTCAATCCACTCGTCTATATGACCTTCCGCTTCAGCAACAAAGCCTCCCTCGGCAGCCCTTCGAATGATACTTTCGAATTTGGTTCCCGGTTCTATTTTTAAATCTGCATTCGGATAAAGCAGCTCCTTATACCTGTTGTTGCAAATCACCAACTGATCTTCAGGGTCATAGAAAGCGAAGCCCTCTGATGAATTTTCAATGGCGTCGACCAACCTTCGCTGCGCCTCTTCAACATCACGCAAGTTACTTTCTTTCATTTCAATTGCGGTGTCCCGAAAACCTGTCAACGCTTCTGACATGCGGGTAATTTCATCGTTACCGCGAGGAACAGGTAACGGTGCGTGTAAATTACCTGCGGCAATGGAAAGCATACTGTTGCTAAGGGCAGTCAACCGAACTGTCAGGCTACGTCCAACATAAAGCCAGACAATGAGGAAAGAACTTAAAAGGCTGAGAACCACAATGGCGATCAGAATATTTCTGTTCAGCGCCTGAACGATAACGGATTGAAAGCCCGCTTCTTCCATTTCCTTTCTAGAGGAATCAACTAAGAAAGTTATTTTTCTTGAGAGAACTATTGACGTGCGTATATTTATTTTTAGTAGCTCTTCAGCTTTGGCTATAACTGACAATTCCTGTTTTCTTAATTCTGGTAAGCTTTTTAGTCCAATTGTTAAACTGGTAAATTTCGTTAGCTGTTTCAACATGCGTCTTTTGGCACGTTTGGGCAGGCTTTTTGAAATTTTGGATAATTCCTTGAGCGATTTCTGAAGAGGGAAAATCAGAACATCAATGTTTTCAGCTGAATGAGCCGTAGTGGTTCTCAGCAGGTTATTGTGAAGGGCATCTATCTGTACTGCGGCCTTCTGCTGTGGGACTAATGTGACAATCGATTGCGCAAGATCATACTGTTGTTCTGAATTTTTAAATAATAATCCTGCTATTTCACCCTCTCTGTGCCACTCGGCCATCTGGGTCCCCAAAATACGGACTCCTGGTGATAAAGTACGTTGGGCAACACTATTGGCCTGAGCTAGCTCACGGATCCGCCTATTTCTACGGGCAACAATAACCAGCCTGACTTTAACGAGTTCATCTAGGCTTAACAGGTTTTGGGTTAGATCACCAACCAGCTCCGCGACAGCCTCCGCAGCAAATTTTTCAGTGAAAGTGCTATAATCTCTGTCGCCTCGTAAAAGAGGCGCAAGCTTCTTAGTCTGAGTCGATATTTCGGTGGAAACTTCGGTTCTTGCGTTTTCAGTTTCAACTGCAAGTAGCGCGGGAGCCGCGCGAACAACTCTTTCTACACGCTGAGATAACTCCAACCATGACAACGCCTCAGGCACACGTTGTTCAGTTATCTCTTTTAGGGCACCGCCAACCTGAGATAAGGAGTAGAACCCAGACGCCGCAGCGACCAGAGAGAACATACAAATTCCTAAAAATGCCAGCAATAAACGGCCGCGCACCCCCATCATTGTTGATCTGGCGGGTTTACTCATCTCGAACTGCCTTTGGTATTTCGGTCACCGCCATTGGGGCAACAAACTATTTATCTAGTACGTAACTATCTTCCTCAAACACATACCAAACAAAGCCGCTGATACCTGTCACGTCTCCTTTTTTATCAAAACCAATTTTACCCAAAACTGTGTCAAACTTTCCACCCTTCAAAGCTGCAACGACAGCATCAGTCTTCGTAGTTTTAGCTTGTTCAACGGCTTGTGCCCAAGCCTGAACGGCACCATAAGCGTACAAAGTATACCCATCTGGCTCATATGCATCCTCATCACGAATAGCAGCAACCACACCTTTGGCTTCTGGATTTAGTCGCATATCGGGGCCAAAAGTAAACTTGGCGCCAATACCTGCTTTCCCTGAAATCGTGATAAAATCTAGATTGACTAGTGAATCTCCGGCAAGTAGCTGAAGATTAGGTAACTTCGTTTTTGCCTGTCGAATAATTATGCCTATGTCGCCTTGATAACCTCCGACATAAACGACATCAGCTTTAACTTCGACGAGTTTATCCACGACGGATTGATAGTCGTCTTGTTCTGGCTTAAAACTGTCAAAAAGAACTTCAGTAACGCCACGTTTATTAAGTTGTTGCTTGGCAAACTCAGCTAGTCCCAAGCCAAAAGTTTGACCATCATGAAGAATAGCAATATTTCCATTTCCGTTATTGTCGGCTAGGTAATTTCCTGCAATTAGTCCTTGTTCGTCATCGCGACCAATAACTCGAAACACGGTGGATATTCCGGCCTCTGTGATTTTAGGGTTTGTTGATGATGGTGAGATCATGATAATTCCAGCGTTTTCATAAATCTTACCAACAGCCATAGAAGCTCCAGAACAAGCGTGACCGACCACAAAAACAACTCCCTCGCTCACAAGTTGTTTGGCTGCGGCTTTTGCCTGCATAGGTTCACAGGCATCATCAACTGACGTAATTAAAATTTCTTGACCAAGCAAACCACCGTTCGAATTAATATCAAAAATAGCTCTTTGAGCTCCAACTTCCTGCATTTCCCCTACATTCAGAGTACTGCCGCTTAAAGGCCCAGCAATACCAATTTTGATTTCAGAATGTGCTATGGCTGCAGTGAAAATTGTAGATGTAAAAATGCCAGCAACGCAGCAAAAAGAAGTAAAATTAGACAAAGAAGTCCCTCCAAAAAAGGTAATTGCAATTTTTATAATTTATAAAATTAGTATATTCTTTTTGATTTAATACTAATTCATTGTCAAGTGGAATGGTGTGTTCACTTGACAGAAATATTTCTTTGCGGCAAGCCAATAGCAATCGCCCAATCGATGTCTCCTTTTGGCACTTTTCAGACCCTTTAAGATTGGCGAGTTTATGTCTGTAACTGCGAGGAAAGCTGAAGTTATTTCTGAGTAATCTGAAATTCCATTTTGAATGTCCGGTTTGAGGTGGTGACCGCAACGGGTCGATGCAACCAAATTTAAACCCATTAACTCATAGAGTTAGCGGGTGTTTGTGTTTGATGTGCGATTTTCATAGGGGCTACTTCTGAGCTACTGTCTGACGAAAGACTTAATGATGTAGCATGGCTTTATTTGTTGTTTATTTTATTCATGTATAGATTGTTTTTATGAAGTATGAAGTATGAAGTATGAAGTATGAAGTATGAAGTATGAAGCAAATAACGGGTGCTGTCAGACGAATGTGAATTCGTCTCAGTGTGGCTGAGACAGACGAGTTTTATGCAACACAGAGTTGCCGCCACTCGACAAGAGCAGCTTCACGTTGAACCTTATATATATATTTTAAAATTAGATGCCGTTTCATGTTGAAATGCTCGAAAACTGACGAGTGGATGGCAGCGAATTTTTGTAAACTTCGCATGTACTTGAAACGTAGCATCGCATGTTCTCGTCGTCGAAATGGGTTAGTTTTTTTCGTTCCGAACTTTATGAAAGTATCACGCTGCCATCAAAACGTTGGGCTCTGTGCAAAAAATTGAAAAAATATTGAGTTTTCCTTATCAAGCGAGTCTTGAAAATTTACGCTAAACTAGCAGTTAATGAGTTTGAATTTAAGTGTAAATATAGCTCAATAAGCTATGACCAATCTGAAAGGTCAGCTTCTTTCTGAAGCCAATCAATAACAGCCGTAACATGGGGTGTGTTTCGGATAGTTTTTGAACAAATCACGCCCCATTCACCTTCTACATCGATTTGATTGTCCACAGGTCGAACAAGTTGACCTGATGCCAAGTAATCCTCGGCAGATGGTCCATTGACCAATACAATCCCTTCACCCTTTATGGCCATTTCAAGGGCCATTGCCAATGTATCAATCAGGATGGGTCGAGTGATCTGAGCGGGCTCACTCTGAACAGCTTCAAACCATTTTTCCCAACTCCACGCCTCAGTATATACGAAGAGTAATGGATAGTTCAGAAGATCACACGGTTTTATCATCGGTGTGTTCCCTTTAAGTAGCTCAGGGCTACAAACCGGAAACAAGACCGCGTTAAACAATTTGGTCCAGCTCAAATGAGGCGGAATTTTCGCATCGTTGAAAATTAACCCAATATCTGCATGATCTTCGTCGAATTCCCAATTCGCGTTAGAAGTTATAAGATGCAATTGGATATCCGGATGTTCTACCCTGAATTTTGGAAGTCTTGGGGCTAACCAGCGTATAGAGTTAGTAATATAGGATTGAACCTTTATCGGATGTTCCAAAAACTTCAAGTTTAGAACATCTGCTCCTTCTATCAGCTTCGCCAGTGCATCTTTTACATACGGGTAATAGAGTTTTCCCTCCTTCGTTATGGCAATACTTCGCCCATCCCGCCGAAACAGTTTTACATTCAGGTTTTCCTCCAAAGATCGAATTTGATGGGTGATCGCAGGATGGGTGAGATTAAGTTCCTTTGCTGCCCCTCTAACACTCAAAAGACGGGCGGTGGCTTCGAACCCTTTTAGAGAATTAAGCGGTGGAATTTTTTGCAAATCAATCTTTTTCGACATAGGCGATACTCACGCAATGAAGGTAGTAAACGATTGGAAAATTAAATTTACCAGTTAACTAAAAATATTCAATTGTTACCTTGTTTGTCAAAGCCTAGTTTTTCCCGATAACAGATACGCAAGTTGATTGCACAGTAAATGTTTTGAAGAGAGGAATGGGAATGAAAGCCGGATTTATAGGTCTTGGAAATGTCGGCGGTAAGTTGGCGGGAAGCCTTCAGCGCAATGGGTATGATTTGACAGTTCACGATCTGGATCGTGTCGCTGCGCAACCGTTTCTTGATCAAGGTGCCTCTTGGGCAGATACGCCAAAAATTATGGCTGAATCCGTTGACTTGATCTTTACATGCCTACCGTCTCCTGCCGCTTGCGCTCAGGTGATGGAAGCAGAAGAGGGCGTAATAGCAGGATTGTCGGCCGGAAAAATTTGGCTGGAGATGAGCACAACTGACAATTCAGAAGTTAAAAGATTAGCGGGGCTTGTTGAGAAAACAGGTGCATTGGCGCTGGAGACACCTGTGTCAGGTGGATGTCACCGTGCCGCAACCGGCAATATTTCGATTTTTGCCGGTGGTGATCGAGAAGCTTTTGAGAAGGTACTGCCCTTACTCACCGTCTTGGGTCGTCGGGTTTTACATACCGGCCCAATTGGAAGTGCTTCAGTTCTTAAAGTCCTTACTAACTATTTGGCAACCGTAAATCTGTGTTCAATCGCCGAGGCCCTAACGGTTGCTAAGAAAGCGGGTATGGATCTCAATACTACATATGAAGCGATTAAAATTTCGTCCGGTAATTCGTTCGTTCACGAAACTGAGTCTCAAGTAATTCTGAACGGCAGCCGAGATATCAGCTTCACAATGGATCTCGTCATCAAGGATGTTGGACTATTTGATGCGTTGGGCAGGGAACATGACGTTCCTTTGGAAATCTCTCCTCTGATCCTTGATATATTTAAGGATGGTCAGGAGCGTTATGGCGCGCGAGAACTGTCCCCGAATATTATTCGCAGATTGGAAGATGCCTGTGGTGTTGATGTATTAGCGCCCGGTTTTCCTGCAGAAATGGTGGATGATGAGCCAGAAGAGATGGGCGCTGAGATTATTCCAGCCCACCGAAGTGCATAATTTGAACGCCAAAAGTTGAACCAAGGAATAAGCATGGGACTTGAAAATTCCAAAACTCTGACGCTAGCTGAGTGGAAAAGCAGAGCCGCTGAGTTGAAAATAGAAACTGGATTGTTCATAAATGGCACCTATACGGATGCAAAATCTGGTGCGCGTTTTGACAGCATAAATCCAGCGACCGGAAAAATCGTTGCGTCGGTTTCTTGTGGGGACGAGGACGATATCGACAGAGCTGTCGCGTCGGCCAAAAGTGCGTGGAAAGAAGGTTCTTGGCGGTTCATGGATCCACGAGATCGCATGGCCGTGTTGATCCAGTTGGCCGAACTGATTGGCGAGAATTCAGAAGAATTGGCTTTGTTGGAATGTCTGGACATGGGCAAACCCATCACCGATGTTTTGACTATAGATTTGCCAGAAGTGATTGTCTCATTTAGATATTTTGCCGAATGTATTGACAAGATTTCTGGCTCGGTAACGAATACCGCTGCAGACGCATTGCATATGATATTGAAGGAGCCGCTTGGTATCGTCGGGGCGATTTCTGCATGGAACTATCCGATGCTAATGGCGGTTTGGAAAGTAGCGCCTGCGCTGGCCGCCGGAAATTGCGTTGTCTTGAAACCTTCTGAACGAGCGCCCCTAAGCTGTTTGAAGCTTGCTGAATTGTTTATCTCCGCGGGAGGCCCACCGGGTGTCTTTAACGTTGTGAACGGAATGGGACATGTGGCGGGCAAGGCTCTTGCCTTGCACCCGGATGTGGCAAAAATCAGTTTCACCGGATCTACTGCGACCGGCAAATTGATCATGACCTATGCAGGGCAGTCCAATCTAAAGCGGGTTGCACTCGAGACCGGTGGAAAAAGTCCTCAGATTTTTATGTCTGATCTGGAGGATCTTGATAAAGCGGTGGATTACGCGATTGGTGGTATTTTCGATAACGCTGGTCAAGTCTGCAATGCAGGTTCGCGTCTTCTCGTTCACAGGGACATACAAGACGCTTTCATCCGTAAATTCATTGAAAAAAGTAAACGGGCCTATCAGCCGGGTGATCCGCTGAACCCGCAGACTACTTTGGGGCCACTGGTTACAAAAGCCCACCAACAAGATGTTCTGGATAAGATCGCGCGCGGAGTTGCCGAAGGGGCCGAATTGTTGATTGGTGGTCACATACCGGAGGGAATGGAGCAGGGTACTTATGTTCAACCGGCACTATTCAATAACGCGGATAATCGGATGTCTATTTCCCGTGAAGAAGTCTTTGGACCTGTGGCGACAATTATTCCATTCCAGAGTGAAGAGGAAGCTATCGCAATTGCAAATGACAGTGATTTTGGACTCGCGGCCAGTGTCTGGACAAGAGACTTGAACCGAGCGCACCGGATGGTTAAAGCGGTAGAAGCCGGTGTTTTATGGGTCAATTGCTTTGGGGATGGAGATATGACCCAGCCTTTTGGCGGATATAAACAATCTGGAAATACGCGGGATAAATCCATTGAATGTTTGCTTGGATACACACAAAGCAAATCTGCGTGGATCAATTTGGGAAGCTGATTTAGTGCATTGCTTGTTGAATAAATTTACCAATTTAATGCCGAAGGAGTGAGTTATGATGCGTGTCTCCTTATTGAATGAAGGCTTGGAAATTCCAATTGAAGGCGAGGTTGCCTATTTCAATTATTATTGGCTGCGAGATAACTGTCCCAGTTCATGGGATGACATAACGCAAGAGCGCATATTCGACATACTTGATGAGCCAGATGACCTTCAAATCAGGCAAGTTGAAGCCGATGAGCTTGCTTTGAACATCATTTGGCATGATGGCCATAGAAGTCGATTTGAACTAACATGGCTGGTCCGCTGGTATAAGGAGAGGTCCCACGAAGATTTGGCCATCCGCCACAGGACACCTTGGTATTGTGACCATTACAAGAGAATGGCTCGTTTCGATTTTAACGATTTGCTGGAAAATCCTGCAAGTGTTGCTGACTGGACGGAAAAATTACTGGATGAAGGTGTTGCACTTGTTCAAAAAATGCCGTCCTCCAACGAGGAACTGGTACAACTTTGTGAATTGATCGGTGTGGTCCGCCCTTCTTTCTCTGGATATGCATTTGATGTTTTTTCCAAGAAAAACCCTGAAAATCTTGCCTATACCAGTCGTGCGCTGGAATTGCATACCGATTTGCCGCCAGAAGAACTTGCGCCCGGAATTCAGTTTTTACATTGCCGAACAAATGATGCGGAAGGCGGCGACAGCCTTTTCGTAGATGCTGTATCAGTGGCGAATACTCTGAAGGAAACGTATCCTGAATATTTTAAAATTCTTACCAGTTATAAGGTGCCCTTTCGTTACACTACGAAACATCACGATGTGCGCGCGAAGCAAAGAATAATTGAAATCGATGAGGATAACGGCGAAGTAAGCGGGATAAATTTTAGCCAACATCTGTCCGACATATTTGATCTCCCGCAGCGTGTTCTGGATATGTTTTATCCTGCTTTTCGCAAATTTGGACAGATGATGCAGGACCCAAGATTTTTGATGAGATTTCGTCTCAATGGAGGCGAGTGTATTGTTTTTGACAATCACCGCATTGTTCATGGTCGTTCCTCATTTAAAGACGGGAGCGGGGACAGGTTTTTACGTGGATGCTATGTAGGGCGAGGAGATCTTCGAAGCACTTATCGCGTCCTTAGGGCAAAATACCCTAAGGAACGCTTTTTAAAATTGTGAAACCTGAGCTTAAGGATGAAAATCGATGTCCGGAACTGATCTACGTGTTGATTTAGCCGCTGCGTTCAGGCTCATTTACGAATTCGATATGCACGAATCCGTTGCCAATCATCTCAGTGCCGCAGTATCCGATGACGGGAAGAAGTTTCTGATGAACCGGCGTTGGATGCATTTTTCTAAAGTGACAGCAAGCAATCTGCAGCTTCTCGATAGCGAAGACCCAAATATCATGCCAAGCGAAGAGGCTCCGGATGTCTCCGCTTGGCATATTCATGGAAATTTGCATGCGGCGGTCTCTTCGGCTCGCGTTATTCTTCATGTCCATCCGACTTATGCAACAGTATTGTCGACACTCAAAGATCCCAGCATTCTACCTATCGATAACAATACAGCACGATTTTACGAGAAAATTACCTACGATAATAATTTTGGCGGAATAGCTGATAGCGATGAAGAGGGGCGCCGTATTACCAAAATAATCAGTGGTAAATCGGTATTAATGATGGGTAATCATGGCGTTACAGTAATTGGCGAGACAATCGCAGAAGCATTTGAAGACCTATATTATCTTGAAAAAGCCTGCAAAACGTTGGTTTTGGCATATTCAACCGGGCAGCCGCTAAAGGTAATGTCTCATGAACTGGCGATGAAAACGGCAGAAAGCTGGAATGCATTTCGCGATGCTTCCTTCGCCCATTTTGAACACTTGAAGTCAGTGTTGGATGAAAAGGATAGTTCCTACAGAGACTAGCTCTTGTGCATCCATGAAATCGGCAATGACCTTCGCAATTGAGCTCTCAGGAAACGCCATCTGAAAACCAACCAAAGTGGATTTCTTGCGACAACCTGCATTTTTTGCAACTGAGCCCTGACTGCTGAGCGATAAAGTTAATGTAACAACACTTACAAATGATCCCGATACAGCGATTTTTGCACACCGTAGGAATATGCTGGAGAAAACTGATTTTTAACGGATTTCCTGCAAAATGAAACATTCGTCCTCCAAAAATAACAAAGTTACTTTCGCCGGGATCCAAAGTTTTTTTGTTCTTTGAACCTACTTTCAAATAGGTGTTTCAATGTGCGGTAAAATGGCGCTCTTCTAACTCATTTTACATTTGATTCGTTAAATGTTTGAAAAAATAACTTGAATGTATGCGTTTACATTCTGTAATGTGTAATTAATGTAAACGTATACATTAAGGCTAAGTCGCTGAATATGCATATATAATTGAATTATAGATAATTTTTATGTAAGAAAAATCTCCAATTTTAAATACATTACTTGAATTGGTTGGACCAATTAGGTAAACCAAAATGGTAGCCCAAATTTTAAGGTTCAATTTTAGGGATGAGGGAAATGCCTTCATAAATTGGTCACCTGAATTTTAGGACAGAAAAAAATAAATACGGACATCGTGGGAGCGAGAAATGCATCTTTCAACGCATAACTGGATGAGAGCAGAGCCTGTAGAAACGACTTTGCGTCGTGGCAAACTATATGGTTTGCAGAGCATAGAAATTAGCGGCGAACCTGACCAATACAACACGTCTGATGTGCGGAAGTTACTGAAAGAACTGGATATGTTTTGCTGGGGGTCGGTGACGCTGACTTTAGGTGACCGGAATTTGGCCTCAAAAGATGAAGCCCAACGCGCAGCAACTGTTGATTATATGAAACAAGTTGCGACCATGGTGCACGAACTTGAGGGGACTGAACTTACAGTTGTTCCAGCTACGGTTGGAAAAGTGGCACCGGATGGATCTCCTGAAGAAGAATGGAAGTGGGTCGTTGATAGTCTCAAAGAGGTGTACGAACTTACGGAAAAATATGGTGTAAAGATTGCGCTTGAGCCTTTAAACCGGTTTGAAACTTATTTTTTGAATCGCGCTGATCAAGCGGTTGCCCTTGCAAAGGACGTTGGACCCAATTGCGGTGTTTGTCTCGACGCATTCCATATGAATATTGAAGAAGTCGACTTCATGGAGGCTATTCGGACAGCTGGCGATATGTTGGTTGATTTTCACGTTGCAGATAATAATCGTATGCCTCCTGGCATGGGACAGCTTAACTGGCCAGAAATTGTCAAAACACTGAATGAAGTCGGATATGACGGTGCTATGACACTTGAGTTCGTCACGCCAATTGACCGCACTCCCGTAACGAAGTGGCCAAATCAGGTTGAAACAAACCCGGTAGATATCTCTCCTGAACAATTAAAATTTATTGAAGACCATGGCAGCAGCCTGTTGAGCGAAGAGTTTTACACTGAAATGGTGAAACGTTCGTGCCAGCATATCGTGCCGTTGATTTCGTAATGGGAACAGTTGGTACGAATATCGCAGATGTAACTGCGGCTTGGATTAGTTGCCCGATCCCTTTTGAGAAGCAACATGTCTCGGATTTTGGTCGTATGAGCAGTTTTGATATGGCGCTTGTGACTGTAACTCTTGAAAATGGGATGATCGGGTACGGTGAGGCCAAAGCCGCTGTTGGTAGTCAAGGATCTTGCGTGGCTCTTGTCAGCATCATAGAAAAGGAATTTAAACCCCAATTGATTGGAAAGGATGCGACCCAAATAAGTCGCGTCTGGAGCCTGCTTTATAATGGATCTCGCGGTGGTTACGGAGAAACCCGCGGACGGTCTTTTCACGTATTGGGAAGACGTGGGATTTGGATTTCTGCCATGAGCGGGATTGATCTTGCTCTCTGGGACCTTGCGGGCAAACGCTTTAATGCGCCTGTCCTTGATTTGATAGGAGGGGCCGCGCGAGACAAAATGGATGCATACGCCAGTGGTGGATGGGCCGATGTCAATGCAATTGGAGAACAGCTTAGATCCTATGTAGAGTATGGCTTTAAATCGGTAAAAATGCGTATTGGCGTTATGGATGGATCGGTCTCTGCCAGTGTTGCGCGGGTGACCGCTGCACGGGAAGCCCTTGGACCCAATTACGATATCATGGTGGATGCGCATGGCACATATAATCCAGCAGAAGCGCAGGAATTTTCTCGCCGCACAGCAGATCTTAATCTTCGATGGTTTGAAGAGCCTGTAAGTGCCGATGCACGTAAAGCGATGACTGCGGTTAGAAGAGATGCACCGATGCCAATTTCCATGGGTGAAA
>JAESSA010000039.1 GCA_016764355.1 Sneathiella sp.
GCCATTTTAGAGGCAGCTGTGGTCGCTATGGCAGACGACAAGTGGGGGGAGACGCCTTGCGCATTTGTGACCCTACGGGAGGGAGCTTCCGCAACGGCAAAAGATATTATCTCTTTCTGCCGAGATAATATGGCGCATTTCAAGTGTCCACGTTCAGTGGTCTTCACAGAACTTCCAAAAACCTCTACGGGAAAAATTCAAAAATTTGTGCTGCGAGAACGTGCTAAGAATCTTTGAGAATACGCCTTTAAGTTATCATTTATTTAACTAAAAGCCCGGCATCCTTTTATCTGCGCAACTAATTCCAGAACAGGTTGAGAATGATGACGAGATTTTTGGTGACAGAAGATAACCCAGATGGTCAAAAGCTGGAAAGTGTACTCGATCAGATCCGAGCAGAAATGATCTTAAGATGCACGTTTATCCTAGAGGATGCGCGCCCAGAAGCAAAAGCCGTACTCGCCAACAATATGAAAATTCTCGGACTTCTGACGGATGCGATTGATATTGCAGACGACAGTACCCGTGTTCTTGATAAGGCATTCGGCCCTAGCCAGGCCGCAAAAGGGGGGCCGCCACGCATCGGCTCTTGATGTGGGCGCACCCCGAAACTAAAAAACTAAAGAAAATCTTTCAAAGCAGACCGGACATCTTCTGCTTTTTCAATCATTTGCATATGCCCGCAATCTCTTAGCATCACAGTTGTTGATTGCCCGATTGCTGCAATTAATTTTTGTGCAGCGCGGGGCATGGTCATCATGTCCCGATCCCCAAGAATGAACAATGTCGGGCAGGTGATGTTAGCCGCCGCATCAAAGCCGCCGTCATACTGACTGCAAATAGATAAACCCTCGTATAAGGCATTTGGGTTGGAGTTTTCTACTGTCCGTAGCGCATTACCAATCATCCAAAGCCCTGGTACTTCTGATGCCCCCATGTGAGAGGGGCGTGCATGAGACCAGTCAATCATCATCTTATAAGCCGAAGGATCATTTTCTTTGGCTTTGTTCAAGAAGTCCTCTCCTACCATCATTGGATAGGCGACACCAATAAGGGCAAGCTTAGACACTCTTTTTGGGTGGCGACCTGCCACTGATAAAGCGGTTAAAGAGCCCATGCTGTGGCCTACAAGCACAGCTTCTTCTATTCCGACGGCGTCCATAAAAGCAATAACCCAATCGGCCATGCCATCGATGCTGTCGGGGATAGAGCCGCCACTTTTCCCATGTCCGGGAAGATCCAGTGCAAAGACATTATATCCGTGATGGGCAAAGTACCGGCTTTGTAGAACCCAAGCCGTATGGTCCATCGCTGCGCCATGCAGAAATAACATGGTCGGTTTGTCTGGATTAAAGTCCTGACCACCTGTGGATGCGAATATGGCTGTGTTTTGAATATCAATAATCATACTGTTTCTCCTTATGCGCCAGCTGCTTTTGCTGCAACTTTTGAAGCGGCACGAAGACCGAGTTTTAAATCTTTAATCAAATCGTCTGCATCTTCAATGCCGACTGAAAGCCTAATCATGCCTTCAGAGATCCCCGCAGCGATGAGTGCGGCTTTATCCATTTGCTGATGGGTTGTTGACGCGGGGTGAATAACTAGACTTTTTGCGTCCCCTACATTCGCTAAATGCGAGAAGACTTGTAGGGCGCTGATAAAGGCTTTCCCGGCATCCAAACCGCCCTTTACTGTGAAACTGAAGATCGATCCACAGCCGCGAGGGAGCATTTTCTTGGCGAGTTCGTGATCTGAATGGCTCTCAAGCTCCGGGTAGGAGACCGTTTCAACAGCGTCATTTCCATTTAAAAATTCAATGACTTTGCGGGCGTTGGATACATGCTTTTCCATACGGATCGATAAAGTCTCAACACCTTGCAGGATATGGAACGAATTTGTCGGGCTTATGCACGCACCGAAATCACGCAAACCTTCAGTTCTTGCCCGCATTAAAAACGCAAGGGGGCCAAATTCTTCAGCATATTTGATGCCGTGATACCCTTCGTAAGGTTCTGTGAGTGTCGGGAATTTACCGCTTGCTTCCCAATCAAAGTTACCGCTGTCTATCAAGACACCACCCATAGCAATACCGTGACCACCAAGAAACTTAGTTGCTGAATGCATAACGATATCAGCGCCAAATTCGAAGGGTCTGCACAAATAAGGTGTGCAAAATGTGTTATCAATCATAAGCGGGATACCCGCGTCATGAGCAACGGCCGCAACCTTTTTGATATCTGTTACTTCCAATCCCGGATTCCCGAGGGTTTCTGAGATGACAAGTCTTGTATCGTCGGTGATAGCTTCTTTAAATGCGTTCACATCTTGAGGATCAACAAAAGTGGTTGTGATTCCAAAGCGCGGCATTGTGTGAGTCAGGAAATTATAGGTTCCACCATAGACTGACTGAGAGCAGACAATATGGGCACCAGCATTCATCAAGGTCACAATGGCTAGATGCATAGCTGCATGGCCAGATGCGGTGCAAATTGCACCGATTCCGCCTTCAAGGCTTGCGAGTCGTTCTTCTAGTACGGCTGTCGTTGGGTTGGAGAGGCGCGAGTAAATATGCCCCGTTGTTTCCAGATTAAACAAGGACGCTGCGTGGTCTGCATCCCGAAATACATAGGAAGTGGTCTGATAAATTGGGACAGCTCTAGAGCCCGTGATAGGATCGGGCTTCTGGCCCGCATGAAGACTCAATGTATCAAATTTGAGGAAATTAGGATCAGCCATTCGCAAGCTCCCAGCGATTTATTAATGAATTGTTGCCGCAAGCTATACCGTGAATTTGCCAAGGTCTAGATCAAAAATGGGTTTTCTGGTCGCTATATTTTCTGAATCAAAGGGAATAGGGAGGTTAAAATTAAAAGGGGGAGCTGCTTTTTCAAGCGCTCCCCTCAGTAGTATTTTTTTTGATACCTCAACCTGTCAAACTTGACCTGTTGGGAAGGATAAAACTCTGAATAGGCGAAAGAGTCAACCCCCAATAGATACAATAATATAACAATAAACAAAAAAAGGTATTATTTGATACAGACAAAAAAAGAGCCGCCCTAGGGGCGGCTCAAGTCAACAGGGAGGCGTCAAACAGATTGGATGAGATCCAATCGGTAACCTAACAAGTAGGCTACAACAACTAATTTAGGTTCATTTTCTTAAATTACAATTAAGGAATACAAAATAATTCCAAAAAAGTGGACAATATTTGAAAATTACTGAGGATTTATACGTTTTTGGCGTGTGATTTAGTTTGATTATAATGTTTGGTGTTCATTTTCACTATACTTTAAAGACGCTATGGGCGGCCGACTCTGCGCTTTTCTTTTTTACGATTAATCCTTCAACTTTTTGGATTTCAACTTTTAACGCTGAAATGTAATCCTCCAGTTCATTCACTGACATGCTATCGAAGGATTGAGGAAATCGGTTTTTAAGCGGTGTGTCATTCTCTTCACTTGTCATTATTTCATTCCTTCATATGCTATGGGCCAGAATTGAAATTGGAGAAACAGCTTAATCTTGGCATGCCTCCTCTTACTAAAGAATACCAGCAGTTACATTGAAATAACAAAAATAAGTTCAAACGGAGATGGAAATGACATCACTGCCCACTGAAATGACGGCTATAGAAATTAAGAAATTTGGCGGTCCTGAGAATTTAGTGCCCACGACCAGACCAGTCCCTGAAGCTGCCCATGATGAAGTTCTCATTCGCGTAGAGGCTGCGGGGGTCAACAGACCTGACGTCTTGCAGCGGATGGGCGGGTATGCGCCGCCTCCTGGTGCTTCTGATATTCCAGGATTGGAAGTCGCGGGAACAGTCGCTGCCATTGGTGCTGGCGTAACTAAATATAAGGTTGGTGATAAACTGTGTGCATTGGTCTCTGGCGGCGGATATGCAGAATATTGCGTGGCCCCAGAAGCTCAGTGCCTAGATATTCCAGATGGATTTGACATGGTAAAGGCAGCTGCCATACCGGAAACTTATTTTACTGTTTGGACCAATGTTTTTGATCGCGGGCGGTTGACAGGGGGGGAGACCTTTTTGATCCATGGTGGTGCTAGTGGTATCGGTACAACAGCTATTCAGCTTGCCAAAGCATTCGGTGCCCGTGTCTTTGCAACGGCTTCTACCGATGAAAAATGCCGGAAAATCGAAGCGCTGGGCGCTGAACGAGGCATTAATTATAAATCTGAAGACTATGTTGAAGTGGTGCAAGGGCTTACAGACGGTCGCGGCGTCGATTTGATTCTGGATATGGTTGGTGGTGACTATATTCAGCGAAATATTACAGCTTTGGCTGTTGAAGGTCGCCTTGTTTATATTGCCTTTTTAGGCGGGGCTAAAGCAGAAGTGAACTTTGCACCTGTGATGATGAAGCGTCTTACTATCACCGGCTCTACCCTGCGTCCTCAATCAGTTCAAGCAAAGTCTGAGATTGGCCGCAGCCTTGAAAATAAGGTTTGGCCGCTGCTGTCGGCAGGAACTGTTGCTCCGGTTATTGATAGCGTGTTTCCACTTGTCGAAGCTTCAAATGCTCATACTCGAATTGACGATTCTTCTCACATCGGAAAAATTGTTCTTAAAGTCTGAGTTGAAGCGATCAATATATGCGGTTTACAGCCTAGACTTTAGGTTGTTTTTCCGCCATATATGCTATTAATAGAGTTCTTGGGTTTCTGTTATTTTCAGGACCAATTGAGGAGAAGTTATGTCAACGCCGTTGATGCCTAAGGCCACTGCCGTTTGGTTGATTGATAATACAGCCCTGTCCTTTCGTCAGGTTGCTGATTTTTGCGGACTGCATCATCTTGAAATTAAAGGGATTGCAGACGGCGAAGTTGCTGTTGGTATCGTGGGACAGGATCCCATTGCAAATGGACAATTGACGCAAGCTGAACTGGATCGTTGTCAAAATGACCCAGATGCAAGATTGACACTGATGGAGCCTGTTGGGGATGTTCCTCAACCTCGCCGCCGGGGCGGACGTTATACACCGGTTTCTCGTCGTGGTGATCGGCCTGACGCGATTGCATGGTTGGTCAAGTTTCACCCTGAATTATCTGATGCTCAGATTGGCAAACTGGTAGGTACGACGAAGCCAACTATTACAGCTGTCCGGGACAAAACTCACTGGAATACGCAAACCATTCGCCCGCGTGACCCGGTTAGTCTGGGTATTTGCACTCAGTTAGAGCTGGATGAGTTTGTTAAAAAATCAGCCCATCTTCGGAGTGATGAGGATCGCAGCAATCTTATGAAAGAAGTTGCGGCCTCTGTTGCGGCTGAGGCTGCTGCTGTACCGCTTACGGCCTATGAGCGTAAGAAACGAGATATGCAAAAGGAAGATCGGTACGATCCAATGGCTGAAGCCGAAGCAGTTTTCGGGAAAAAATCGGTTGATACCGAAGACGCCGATGAAAAGGCCGCAGCGCGTCAAAGCTTGCAAGATCTTTTCAAGAAAAATGTCGATTGAAATTGATGCAAATCGAATAATTAAAAAGCCGTGGATTATTTCACGGCTTTTTTTTTGCTATCCTTATAATGGGCACCCGGAAGTGTATTTGAATATTTGACAAAAATAATAATCGGTAGCGTATATTATTAAGTCAGTGATGTGGGAGGAACGGGCAATGAATACGTATGAAGAGGATTTCAAAAAATCCCTAACAAACCCAGAAGAATTTTGGGCGGATGCTGCTCAGGGAATTACATGGTACAAAAAGTGGGACCGTGTTCTGGATGATGACAATTCACCTTTTACCAAGTGGTTTGGTGGGGGAGAGATGAATACCTGCTATAATTGTCTGGATCGCCATGTGGAGGCGGGAAGAGGTGAACAGGACGCCCTCATTTATGATAGTCCCATGACAAATATGGTGGAAAAATACACATACCGCCAACTTACAGATATTGTGGCGCGTTTTGCTGGTGGCCTTGACAGTCTTGGGATTAAAAAAGGGGACCGGGTCATTATATATATGCCAATGATCCCTGAAGCTGCGATAGCCATGCTGGCTTGCGCGCGTATTGGCGCAATTCATTCCGTTGTCTTTGGCGGTTTTGCTGCAAAAGAGCTGGCTACCCGTATCGATGATGCAAAACCAAAAACAATTATTGCCGGATCATGCGGACTGGAACCTGGGCGGATAGTTGAATATAAACCCCTTTTAGATGATGCTATTGATATAGCAGAACATAAACCTTCTTCCTGTGTGATACTTCAGCGCCCCGAGTCGATCGCAAGTATGAAAGAAGGGCGCGACGTTGACTGGAAAGAACTTGCAGTGGCAAGCAAGCCAATTGATTGTGTTCCTGTTGCCGCTACAGACCCTCTTTATGTGCTTTACACTTCTGGTACGACTGGCGTACCTAAAGGCGTGGTAAGAGATAATGGTGGTCATGCCGTTGTTTTGAAATGGTCTATGAAGCATGTCTATGACATTGATCCCGGAGATGTGTTCTGGGCGGCTTCTGATGTGGGGTGGGTTGTTGGGCATTCTTACATCGTTTATGCGCCTTTGTTGCATGGCTGCACGAGTATTCTGTTCGAAGGCAAACCTGTTGGGACCCCCGATGCGGGAACGTTTTGGCGTGTTATTCAAGACCATAAAGTTAAAGCACTCTTTACAGCGCCAACTGCTTTTCGGGCAATCAAGCAACAGGATCCAACCGGATCCCTTATTTCTGACTATGACTTAAGTCATTTTAAAACACTCTTCCTTGCAGGGGAGAGAGCGGATCCAGATACTATTATTTGGGCACAGGATAAATTGAACGTTCCTGTTTTGGATCATTGGTGGCAAACGGAAACGGGTTGGCCTATGGGGGCTAATTGTGCTGGATATGGTATAAAGCCAGTTAAGTTGGGTAGTTCAACTTTGCCTGTACCTGGCTACGATATTCAGATCATTGATGAAGAAGATCCAAGCAAGATCATACCTGCAGGGGAAATCGGTGTTATTGCCGTTAAATTACCTCTCCCTCCAGGAACATTACCCACTTTATGGAACAATGATGAGGGATTTATAAGCTCCTACATGGCGGAAATACCAGGTTACTATAAAACTGGAGATGCTGGTTACATCGATGAAGATGGTTATTTGTTTATTATGGCAAGAACCGATGACATCATTAATGTGGCGGGGCACCGGCTTTCAACTGGCGGTATGGAAGAAGTCCTGGCCGAGCATAAGGATGTGGCCGAATGCGCTGTGATAGGTGCAAAGGACCAACTTAAAGGGCAAATTCCAATGGGATTTGTTGTGCTTAATGCAGGTGTTTCACGGGCTGACGAGGAGATTGTGAAGGAAGTTGTTGCCCTCGTTCGTGAGAAGATTGGCCCTGTGGCAGCTTTCAGGCAGGCTATGGTTGTCAAGCGCCTTCCAAAAACCAGATCGGGCAAGATACTTCGCGGAATAATGCGAAAAATTGCAGATGGTGAAGAATATAAAGCACCGGCTACAATTGAGGATCCGAAAATATTGGAGGAGATAACAGAGGTGTTGGGTCAGGCAGGGTATCCTAAAAGCTGACCAAATCTCCGACTTAAAAAAAGAGCGGTATTCTTTGGAATACCGCTCTTCTCAATTTAGGACAGAGGCTTACTTCAAAAAGCCTCATTTAATTTTAGTCGATGTATTTAATATCCAGAATTTCGTAAGCTTTCGAACCACCGGGCGTAATCACTTCAATACTATCGCCTTGTTCCTTGCCAATCAGAGCACGGGCCAATGGAGCTCTGATTGAGAGGCGACCCTCTTCAATATTGCTCTCATCTTCACCCACAATCTGGTAGCTTGTCTCTTCATCAGTGTCTTCATCAACAACCTGAATTGTTGCGCCGAATTTAATGGTGCTTCCTGTGATAGAGGCAACATCAATAATTTCAGAGCGACCAAGCTTATCCGCAAGTTCAGCAATACGACCTTCAATAAGGGACTGCTGTTCCTTGGCGGCGCTGTATTCTGCATTTTCTGAAAGATCGCCATGCTCGCGGGCCGTGGCAATTGCTTGGATAACCGCTGGTCGCGATTTACCCTTAAGATCTTTCAGTTCTTTTTCCAGCCGAATAAAACCAGCTGCTGTCATTGGTAGTCGTTCCATTAATTCTCTTTTTACGTTATCACGCAAATGCTCTCTGCTTACGCCAAACTCAACGGCGAATGTTAATATGTGCCATACACTGAATGAATAATGAGTTAAGAATAAGATTGAAGTGGCTTAACTTCAAGTGTTCCTGTCTTAATTTTTTCAATTGCCATTGCTGTCGCGCGCGCGCCAGCGATAGTTGTTGAATAAGGTGTTTTCATAATAAGTGCAGTATGTCGTATATCATAGCTGTCTTTTAGGGCTTGTGCACCTTCAGTTGTATTGATGACGAGAGAGATATCTCTATTTTTCATCAAGTCAACTATGTTCGGGCGACCTTCCATGACTTTATTGACTTTCTCAACCGCGAGACCGTTTTCTGACAGAAAGGCAGCAGTTCCCGAAGTGGAGAGAATTTCAAACCCAAGTTCTAGTAGTTTCTTGGCAACATCCAGAGTGAGAGGCTTGTCCACATCTTTGACAGATAAAAACACTTTGCCTGAAGTTGGGAGAACAACTCCTGCGGCCAATTGAGACTTAAGGAAGGCGGATGCAAAATCGGTATCAATACCCATAACTTCGCCGGTAGAACGCATTTCAGGACCCAAAACAACGTCAACGCCAGGAAAACGATTGAACGGGAATACGGCTTCTTTCACTGTAACATGGTCTAGTTTGCGGGTAACTAAGTTGAAAGATTGAAGACTTTCTCCTGCCATGATTCTCGCCGCGATTTTTGCAATTGGATAATTGATGCTTTTTGCAACAAACGGGACTGTCCGGCTGGCCCGAGGATTGACTTCCAGAATGTAGACAGTGCCCTCTTTTATGGCAAATTGCACATTCATTAATCCGACAACATTCAAAGCGATAGCAAGCGCTTCGGATTGCTCGCGGATTTCAGCTATGGCGTCATCGCTCAAAGTATAAGGGGGAAGCGAGCACGCACTGTCACCTGAGTGAATGCCAGCTTCTTCAATATGTTCCATGATACCGGCGACAAATACGTCTTTTCCGTCGCACAGGCAATCAACGTCTATCTCAATGGCATTTTGAAGATAACTGTCCACAAGAACGGGAGAGTCTCCAGAGACCTGAACCGCTTCGCGCATGTAACGATCAAGGGAGCTGTGGTCCCTGACTATTTCCATGGCGCGTCCACCCAAAACATAGGATGGACGTACAACAACCGGATAACCAATGCGCTCAGCAATTTTGAAAGCTTCTTCAACTGATCTGGCAATGCCGTTTTCTGGCTGAAGAAGTCCTAGTCCGTGAAGGAGTTGCTGGAAACGTTCTCTGTCTTCTGCAAGGTCGATGGCATCTGGTGTTGTTCCAAGAATTGGTACGCCAGCAGCTTCCAGTTCTGCCGCAAGTTTAAGGGGTGTTTGGCCGCCAAACTGAACGATAACCCCGTGAAGAGTTCCGTTCGATTGCTCTTTACGAATAATTGCTAGCACATCTTCAATGGTGAGCGGTTCAAAATAGAGACGATCAGATGTATCGTAATCCGTCGAGACAGTCTCTGGATTACAATTGATCATAATAGTTTCGTAGCCTACTTCCTTGAGGGCGTATGCCGCATGAACGCAGCAATAATCGAACTCAATTCCTTGACCAATTCGGTTCGGGCCACCACCCAGAATTATAATTTTCTTCTTGTCAGTGGGGTGCGATTCGCAGACCGCCTCATCCCATTCATTGCCTTCATAGGTGGAATATAAATAAGGCGTTTTGGATGTGAATTCGCCAGCACATGTATCAATGCGTTTATAAACTGGATTGATGTCCAGCTCTTGCCGGAGCGCATGAATATCGGCGGGGGTGCTATTCGAAATTTCAGCAAGCCGCTCATCAGAGAAACCCATTTTCTTTAAAGTCAGCAAGCCGCCTTTGTTCTTGGGAATGCCTTTCGTGCGTACAGAATTTTCCATGGAAACCAGTGTCTCAATTTGAGAGAGGAACCATGGTTCAAACCCGCTAGCATCTTGGATTTCTTCCAAAGTCAGACCAGCGCGGAATGCTTGTGCGATGTTAAGCAAACGTTCTGGCGTGCTCCGCGTAAGCAAGTTCAGAATTCCTTGCTTCGAAGTTCCAATGTCTTGCTCATTCAAGCCTGTAAGGCCAGTTTCCATTGAACGAAGCGCTTTTTGTAATGATTCAGCAAATGTCCGGCCAACCGCCATAGCTTCGCCCACGGATTTCATTGCCGTTCCAAGGATGGCTTCTGTTCCGGGAAATTTTTCAAAAGTGAAACGAGGGATCTTCGTTACTACATAGTCAATCGTCGGCTCGAAGGAGGCCGGAGTGACGCCGGTAATATCATTGTCGAGCTCATCTAGTGTGTATCCAACAGCAAGTTTGGCCGCGATTTTCGCAATGGGGAAGCCGGTTGCTTTCGATGCCAGAGCGCTGGAGCGAGACACCCGGGGATTCATTTCAATAATGATCAAGCGGCCATTTTCTGGATTGACGGCAAATTGCACGTTCGATCCACCTGTCTCCACACCAATTTCCCGAAGGACGGCAATGGAGGCATTTCGCATGATCTGGTATTCTTTATCACTTAATGTGAGAGCCGGAGCAACGGTAATGGAATCGCCCGTATGGACGCCCATGGGATCAACATTTTCAATGGAACAGATGATGATGCAGTTATCCGCTTTGTCGCGAACAACTTCCATTTCATATTCTTTCCAGCCCACAATGCTCTCTTCGATGAGAACTTCAGTTGTGGGGGATGCGTCTAGCCCTGAGCCAACAATAGTCTCAAACTCGTCCCTGTTATAAGCAATGCCGCCGCCAGTACCACCCATAGTAAAAGAGGGGCGAATGATGCAAGGGAGTTTAATTTCTTCAAGAACCTTCCAGCCTTCTTCCATTGTATGGGCAATGCCACTTAAAGGCATGTCCAAGCCAATTTTAATCATAGCTGTACGGAATTTGTCCCGATCTTCGGCCTTCTCAATGGCCTCTTCATTGGCGCCAATCAATTCTACGCCATACCGCTTAAGGGTTCCTCTTTCGGAAAGGGCCAGGGCTGTATTTAGAGCCGTTTGTCCGCCCATAGTAGGGAGCAGAGCGTCTGGTCTTTCTTTTTCAATAATTTTCTCGACCACCTCAGGCGTGATAGGCTCGATATATGTCGCATCGGCAAGGTTTGGGTCGGTCATGATGGTGGCAGGATTGGAATTGACCAGAATGATCCGGTATCCCTCTTCCTTCAAGGCCTTACAAGCTTGTGTCCCTGAATAGTCAAATTCGCATGCCTGACCAATAATAATGGGTCCGGCACCAATGATCATGATGGACTTAATGTCAGTACGTTTAGGCATGGGCGTCGACCAAATCTACAAAGCGTTGGAAAAGATAATGACTGTCTTGTGGTCCTGGGCTGGCCTCAGGATGGTATTGAACAGAGAATACAGGCTTGCCATCAAGGCTTATGCCTTCAACAACGCCATCAAACAGGGACTTGTGCGTTTCAGTGACCTCTTCAGGAAGGCTTTCGCGCTTCACGACAAAACCATGGTTTTGTGAAGTGATTTCAACTTTTCCTGTTATCAAATCCTTAACAGGCTGGTTAGCCCCGCGATGTCCTTGCTTCATTTTCATAGTCTCGGCGCCAACGGCGATTGCTAACATCTGATGGCCAAGGCAAATTCCAAATGTGGGAATACCACTTTCAATGCATTCTTTAATGACTGGAACAGCATATTTGCCTGTTGCTGCCGGATCGCCTGGCCCGTTGGCTAGAAAAATACCGTCAGGTTTATGAGATTTAATATCTTCAAAACTGGCGGAGGCGGGGACAACCGTAATGGAGCAGCCTAGTGATGCAAGGCAACGTAAAATATTACGCTTAACACCATAATCCACCACGACAATATGACGTTTTGGTTCTGCTTGTTCTCCAAAGCCGTTTTGAAGAGTCCAGTCGCTTTCGGTCCACGTGTAACTTTCCTTGCAGGAAACTTGCCCCGCGAGATCCATGCCTTCAAGTCCAGGCCACGCTGTCGCTTTCTTTTTCAAATCATCCAGATCGAAAGTTCCGTCGGGGCTATGGGCAATAATTCCGTTGGGAGCGCCACTCTCTCTGATGATATGTGTAAGTTGACGAGTATCGATTCCCGAAATTCCGATAAGGTTTTTTGATTTCAACCAATCATCAAGCTGCCCGGCTGCGCGCCAGTTGGCGGGGTCCGTAATATCTGCTTTAATTATCAGCCCGTTTGCGGCGATACCTGACGTTTCCACATCCTCATCATTATAACCCACATTCCCAATATGGGGAAATGTAAAGGTAATCATTTGCCCTGCAAATGATGGGTCTGTCAGGCTTTCCTGATACCCTGTAATAGATGTATTGAAGCAGACTTCGCCGGTTGTCTCGCCGGTCGCACCGACACCAAATCCGTGAAATACTGTTCCATCACTAAGCACAAGAAGGGCCGTTGCCGTCCGCTCGCTGTGCAAATCCGCGTTATTAATTGATTTAGACATGCTTGTAGGGACCCCTTGCGAAAATCGCTGAGCCGCATTCCTTCTGCCAAAACTGATATTAAAGCGGCAACATAAGGGAAAGTGAGGGGCGCGTCAAGATTCTCTGTGTTAAAAATAAACCTTTAAAAACAATGACTTAAATAATAAATTTGGTTTGCTAACAAAGCGCAGTTAGGGTACTATGTCTGCTTCTTTCATAATTGATTATGGTAATAATGATACGTACTCGTCTAAAAGAAAACCTAAAAGAAGCAATGAAATCAAAGGATAAGCGGAAACTTTCCACTTTGAGGTTGATCAAAGCGACCCTTCAGGACCGGGATATAGCAGCCCGCGAGAGAGACTCTGAAGAGGGAATCGGTGATGATGAAATTCTTCAGATGCTAACAACAATGGTTCGGCAAAGAAGAGATTCCATTACGGCCTATGAAGGCGGAGGGCGGATTGATCTTGCCGAAGCCGAACAAGAAGAAATTGATATCATTTCTGAATTCTTGCCCCGGCAATTCGATGCGGCGGAAACAGAACAGGCAGTCAAAGATATTATTGCTGAAATCGGCGCCGAAGGTCTGAAAGACATGGGTAAAACCATGGGGGCCCTTAAAGGTAAATATGCGGGACGGATGGATTTCTCAAAAGCGAACGCTTTTGTTAAGTCAACTCTCGGAGCATAAAAGATAATAAGAAAACCCCGCGTTTGAAAATAACTCGCGGGGTTAGTTGGAGAATAAATGGCCTTTCCTCCTCAGTTTCTGGATGAAATCAGGAGTCGAGTGAGCCTTGCCGAACTCATCGGCCGGCGGACAAAGCTTGTTAAAAAAGGACGGGAACATTCCGGACTTTGCCCTTTCCATAACGAGAAAAGCCCTTCCTTTACAGTAAACGAAGAAAAGGGTTTCTATCATTGCTTTGGCTGTGGCGCTCATGGTGATCATGTCGATTTTGTCAGGCAAACCGAAGGTGTTGAGTTTCCAGAGGCTGTTGAGCGACTTGCGGATCTCGCAGGACTGCAAATGCCAGTTCAACGCCCTGAAGAAAAGAAACAACAACAAAAGACCGCAACTCTTCACGAAGTGATGGAAGTGGCGGCTAAATGGTTCATTTCCCAACTTGCCGGACAAATAGGCCTTGGGGCTAGAAAATATCTGGAAAAGCGGGCCTTGTCTCCGGTCGCCATTGAACAGTTTAGGCTTGGTTTTGCACCGAATTCTAGAACTGCGATGAAAGATGCATTACTTGCTCGCGGAATATCTGAAGCCCTGCAAATCGAAGCCGGATTGATTATCAAGCCTGACGATGGTCGGGATAGTTATGATCGTTTCCGCGATCGTTTGATGTTTCCAATTGGAGATCCTCGAGGAAGAGTAATCGCCTTTGGTGGCCGTGCCCTTGGGGATGCGCCCGCTAAATATCTGAATTCGCCGGAAACGCCCTTATTCCATAAAGGCTCGGTCCTCTATAATATGTCCGATGCCCGAAAGCATGCTTTCGATAATGGAAATGTAGTGGTTGCTGAAGGCTATATGGATGTTATTGCCCTCTCTTCAGCCGGTGTTCAGCAATCTGTTGCACCCTTGGGGACTGCTATCACAGAAAGCCAACTGCAAGTCCTTTGGCGCATGGCACCTGAGCCGACTATGTGCCTTGATGGAGATAGTGCAGGTTGGAAGGCAGCTCTTCGTGCCGCTGAACGTGCCCTTCCAATGCTCAAACCCGGTTTTTCTCTCCGGTTTGTGCTTTTGCCGGATGGGTTGGACCCGGATGATTTGATTCAACAACAAGGCGTTGAAGCGATTCGCGAAGTGCTGGTTAATGCACTTCCTTTATCTGAGTTGCTTTGGAAGAAGGAATTTCAAGATCGGGAGTTGAAAACACCAGAACAGAAGGCGGCTTTTGAAGCTGCGCTTATGGGGTTGTGCGATCAAATTTCAGACGAGACGGTCAGGGGATATTATCACAAACACTTTAAAGAGAAATTGTGGAAATGGTCTCAGGCGGAAAGCGCAAGCAGAAACCAGTCGTGGAATAAGGCTCAAAAAGCAAACCGATTCGACCGATTCGCGAATCAAAAAGGCGGAAAATACAAAAAATACACATCTTCGACTCCTATCCGATTGGAAAAAAAGCTAGGTCGGGGAGAGGGGTTGTTGATATTAGCGGTCGTGAACCACCCGGAAATACTGGAAAGTTGCTTTGAGGATTTTGCTGCGATACAACTTTCTTCAGGCCACCTTGACAGGCTACGTCGTGCAATAATAGAAATTGCTACTTCCGAATCAAACCTTGACTACGAAGGTATGAAGCACCAATTAACCATTCGTGGGCTTGTGGATCTGATTGGGAAGTTAAAACAGCTTACTTCAGAGTCTCTGGATTGGTTTGTGGAAACGGATGCGGCGTTGGAAGATGCCCGCCAAGGTTGGCAGCATTTGCTGGCTCGCCACAAACGTGAGTCGCTCATACGAGATTTGAAGTTGGCGCAAGAACAGTTAGAAAAAGATGTGACGCACGAAAACCTCGACCGGTTAAAGGTTGCCCAAAAAGCCATTGAAGAGGCTGCGGGTAATGAAGTGGATCTAGATGGCTTTGGACTTGCGTCGGGTAAAGAGATCGGTTTTTAGAATATTGTATATCTGCGTCTGAGCAGATGCAGATAAAATTCAGGAGTTAAAACTATATGGCTATGAAAAGTGCTGAAGCTGCGGAAGCTCCCGAGCAACGCGATGATTCGCCAGACAGTCCTTTAATTGATGCCTCGCAAGCTGGGGTAAAGAAAATGCTGGCTAAGGCCAAAGAGAAAGGCTTCGTCACTTTCGACGAGCTGAACGCTGTTTTGCCACAAGACCAGATGTCTTCTGAACAAATTGAAGACACGATGTCGTTGCTGTCCGAGATGGGCATTAACGTTGTTGAAAATGACGAGGCAGGAGAAGAGGCGTCGTCGGATGAGCCTGAGGCTGCTCCGGTTACGGGGACTGCTGTCGGCAAGCCTGCCGAGAAAACCTCGACAGCAGGCGATCGTACAGACGATCCCGTTCGCATGTATTTGCGTGAAATGGGAACTGTTGAGCTTCTTTCCCGTGAAGGCGAAATTGCCATCGCAAAAAGGATCGAAGCGGGTCGCGGCAAATTGATCGGGGCTATCTGTGAAAGTCCGCTGACAATTCGCGCTATCCTGAATTGGCGTGAATTGATGTTGCAAGAACAGTTGCTGCTTCGCGACGTGATTGACCTTGATGCTACTTATGGTGCCGGCGCTGCCGCTGAGAAAGCTTTGCAAGAAGGTTTCGACGAGGAAAGCGATGATGATGTGCCAGCTCCAGCGCTTGGTGAAGAAAGTGCCGAGGAAGGTGATAAGGAAACTGAAGCCTCTTCAGAAGAGAATGAGGATGAAGACGGCAAGCCTGCCAATCAAGATGATGATGAAGATGATGCCGAAGAAAACACAATGTCTTTGGCGGCCCTTGAAGAAACATTGAAGCCTCAGGTTTTTGAACGTTTTGATGAAATTGCCAAGACTTATAAGAAATTACATAAGTTACAAGAACAACGGCTGACAGCCGCACTTGAAAATGAGCCTGTTCCTGCAGGGCAGGAAAAGAAATACGATAAACTCAGAAACGAACTCGTCCAGCTGATGGATGACGTTCATTTGACGAATAATCGCATTGAAGCCCTCGTTGACCAACTTTATGGTATTAACCGTCGCTTGATGAGCTTGGAAGGTAAACTTCTGCGTCTTGCTGAACGTCATAAAGTGTCGCGCACTAGCTTCTTGGAAAATTATTTCGGATCAGAACTTGATCCGGCATGGGTTGAAAAAGTTTCTGGGTTGAAAGCAAAAGGTTGGAAAGACTTTGTTGCTAACGAATTGGAAAGCATCAACGAAAATCGCGGCGAAATTATCAAGATTTCTTCTGAATTTGGCATGCCAATGAACGAATTCCGCAGAATTGTCGGGACTGTTCAAACTGGTGAGCGTGAAGCAAGCCGTGCCAAAAAAGAAATGGTTGAAGCCAACCTTCGCCTCGTTATCTCTATTGCTAAAAAATACACGAACCGTGGCTTGCAGTTCCTTGATCTTATCCAAGAAGGTAATATCGGTCTGATGAAGGCCGTGGATAAGTTCGAATATCGTCGCGGCTACAAATTCTCAACTTATGCTACTTGGTGGATTAGGCAGGCGATTACACGTTCAATCGCGGATCAGGCCAGAACAATCCGTATCCCGGTTCATATGATCGAGACTATTAATAAGCTAGTTCGGACATCCCGTCAGATGCTTCATGAAATTGGTCGGGAGCCAACACCGGAAGAGTTGGCTGTTAAGCTGGGCATGCCACTTGAAAAAGTGCGTAAAGTGATGAAAATCGCGAAAGAGCCTATCAGCTTGGAAACACCAATCGGTGATGAAGAAGACAGTCATCTGGGTGATTTCATTCAAGATGAGAATGCGGTTCAGCCTTTGGACGCCGCCATTCAGT
>JAESSA010000040.1 GCA_016764355.1 Sneathiella sp.
TATCCAGCCCAGTATAGCTTTTTAAGGCGCGCGGGTTCTGCAGTTACAAACAAGGCACGTCCGGCATCGCTATGGCGCAATAGGGGATCAAGGGCGCGGATCAAGCGCCAGTTCGCATGAACATTTAACTTGAACACATCTTCCCATAATTTTGGATCATATTGGGCTGTTGGTGTGAGCTTTCCAAGTGTCCCCGCAGCACCCACAAGAATATCAAGTTTCTTCCAACGTTCCAGAATCGGAGATGCCAAACCGTCTATGGCGTCGGTTTTCAACAGATCGAGAGGCACAAGTGTTGCTGTCCCGCCAAGGGCGCTGATGGCATCATCAACTTCTTCTAACCCACCGACCGAGCGGGCAACCAAAATTACATGGGCCCCTTCAGCGGCTAAAGCTTTTGCAACAGCAGCACCAATACCACGAGAGGCACCGGTGATGAGTGCGGTCTTGTCTTGAAATCTTTTAGACATAATCCGTTCCTGAAATCTACTTAGCTTTCCTGAAGCAAGGTCAACTCGTCGTCTGTCCCGCTTTCGTGATCCACTAGATCAATGGGGTAGTCGCCGGTAAAGCAGGCGTCACAAAATTGTGGTTGCTCGTCATTGCGACCTTCCTCTCCCATAGCGACATATAAACCGTCGAGAGAGATAAAGTGTAAGCTGTCGGCGCCAATGAATTTGCACATGGCATCCAGATCAAATCTCGCCGCGAGCAGTTTTTGGCGAGTAGGTGTGTCAACGCCATAAAAGCACGAATGGCTGGTAGGGGGGCTGGCAATCCGCATATGGACTTCGGTTGCTCCTGCATCCCGGACCATCTGGACAATCTTGGTTGAGGTCGTGCCGCGGACAATACTATCATCGACCAAAATAACCCGCTTACCCTTAATTAGAGCACGATTGGCATTGTGTTTGAGTTTAACCCCCAGATTTCTGATTTGATCAGTGGGTTCAATAAAGGTCCGACCTACATAATGGTTGCGAATAATACCCAGCTCAAACGGCAGTCCAGATTGTTCTGCATATCCAATAGCTGCAGGTGTTCCAGAATCTGGCACAGGAATAACCGCATCGGCATCAACGGGGTTTTCTGTGGCAAGCTGCCGCCCAATGTCTTTACGAACATTGTAGACGGACCGGCCGTCAACGACACTATCGGGGCGGGCAAAATAGATATGTTCAAAAATGCAAAAGCGTTTCGACGGATTGGAGAATGGTTTTATGCTGGACAAGCCTTTTTCATCCACAACAATGACTTCACCCGGTTCCACGTCGCGTACAAATTTTGCACCGATAATATCAAGAGCACATGTCTCAGATGTTAGGATGTATGCACCATCCAAGCTGCCTAAAACAAGGGGACGAACACCATAGGGGTCGCGCATGCCAACCATTTTTTTACTGGTAAGACCCACCAGAGAATAAGCGCCAACAATTTTGTCCATTGCATCAATGATGCTATCGACGATTTTGGTTTTCTTGCTGTTTGCGACCAGATGGATGATGACCTCTGTATCCATGGTCGATTGGAAAATACTGCCTTCTGCCACCAACTGCTTGCGAAGGGCAGAGGCATTTGTGAGGTTGCCGTTATGAGCAACTGCAAGGCCGCCATTTGCAAGATCCGCATAAATTGGCTGTACGTTCCGAATAACGGTGCCGCCCGTTGTGGCATAGCGATTGTGACCGACGGCAGCGCGACCTTTCAGGCTATCGATAACCTCACCGGAGGAGAAATTGTCGCCCACTTTACCCATCGCCTTGTGGCTATGGAAGCGTTTGCCATCAAGGCTGACAATTCCAGCAGCTTCTTGACCGCGATGTTGCAGGGCATGGAGACCAAGGGCCGTGAGCGCACCGGCTTCATCATGGCCATAAATACTAAAGACACCACATTCTTCATGTAGTTTGTCGTCATCAAACGGGTCGCAGAGGGCGTCTAGCGGGTTTTGATCGATCATTGCTTTACCTGAGTACCTTTAGTGAGATTTTCCATTTGTTTACGAGACTTGGAATCATACCCTTTGTCGAGACTTTCCAGGGCGTCTTTGACGGTCTTCTCTACATCATCCCGAACAGCCTCGGGAATTGATTCATAACCTTTTTTCAAGGTGCTGCCTGATCCTTCGGCGCTTTCCTTGGCAACTTGCAAATTCTTCTGCATATCAACCGGTGTCAAGGCGGCGACAAATTCTCCGCTTGCGACGATTACCGGTAGCATCTTGGCTTCCCTAATGGCCTCTGGGTGGTCCTCTGGCGGGACGAACTGCACAAAGAAAACCCACACGATGCCCACAAGGGCAATGGCGCGCGCCAGCCCAAAGAAAATGCCTAGCGTCCGATCAAGTGCACCAAGAGCCGATGCCTTGACCTTCGCGGATATTGCATGAGTGATATAGGACAAAATAACAAGGCAGAGTATAAAAATAACAGACCCGGTTACGATATCTGCTAAAAGAAGGCTTGGGATATAGATTTGTGCATAAGGTTGCGCAATTGGAAAAAGATAAAGGCTGATAAAAGTCGCGCCCACCCATCCGATGATGGATAAAACTTCTTTCACAAATCCTCTGGCAAATCCGAAAAGTGCGGAAATGAACAGGATCACCAAAATGCCAGCATCAGTAATATTGATCGGCAACTCTTCCATTGGGCGCGTTATCCCTTCATTTGTGCATTTTGCACGGGCGGCTTTTCTTGTGTGAACAAACTGACTATTTCTGACAGATGTTCAACTTCGATAATTTTGAGCGTCGGCTCTTTAATCTTACTTCCAAGAGGCACAATCGCTGTTGTAAAACCGAGTTTCGCAGCCTCTTTTAACCGCGCGTCCGTTTGTCCAACCGCTCTAATTTCACCAGATAAGCCAATCTCACCAAAAATGATACTATTTTCCGGCACTGGGATGTCAGAAATCGAAGAAACAAGGGCCGCTGCAACGGCAAGATCAGCCGCAGGCTCGTTCACCCGTAGGCCACCCGCCACATTGAGATAAACCTCATTCCCCGCTAAAGACAATCCGCAACGGGCATCCAGAACGGCCAAGATCATCGAAAGCCTGCTTGAATCCCAACCAACAACGGCTCGCCTTGGTGTCGGTTGCTGTGATGGGGCAACCAGTCCCTGAATTTCAACAAGGAGTGGGCGTGTTCCCTCCATCCCTGCAAAAATGGAGGCACCACTAATCTCTTTATCCTGATTACTGATAAAGAGAGCCGAGGGGTTCGTCACCTCCTGCAATCCCTTTTCTGTCATCTCAAAAACGCCAATTTCATCGGTGGCGCCAAAGCGATTCTTAACAGCACGCAGAATACGGAATTGATGACCTCTATCTCCTTCAAAATAAAGAACCGTATCGACCATATGTTCAAGGATACGCGGGCCTGCAATTTGGCCATCTTTGGTCACGTGTCCTACAAGTATCAGTGCGCAATTAACTTTCTTTGCCATCCTGATCAGCTCTTGCGAGCAGGCTCGAACTTGCGAGACAGATCCGGGCGCACTATCAATATTGTCCGCATACATTGTTTGAATGGAATCAATGATCAGCAAATGGGGCGGTTTGCCTTTTTCAATACTGGTCACTATGTTGCGAACCGAATTTGATGCAGCCAATCTGACAGGGCTGTCTTTCAAACCCAAACGTTGCGCCCGCATGGAGATCTGCTGAGGTGATTCCTCTCCGGATATATATGTGCAGTCATAGCCTTTTAACGCCATTATACCGACAGCTTGCAAAAGAATAGTGGATTTGCCAATGCCAGGATCTCCCCCAATTAAGATAGATGATCCGGGTACGAAGCCGCCACCGATTACTCGGTCAAGTTCGGACAGGCCACAGTGATGTCGTTCATAATCCGCTTGCTGTGTATTAAGCGTGGTAAATTCAACGACCCTGCCTTTTCCAAGGGAAAGCCCCTTCGGTAAGGCCTCACTCACGGCCTCTTCAACAAGAGTGCCCCATTCCTTACAGGTGTCGCATTGCCCTTGCCATTTGCCATAGTTGGCACCGCAAGACTGGCAGGAATGTTGTTTTGTAGCGCGCGCCATACTGTCCCTAACTGTCAGGGTTTCAAAATATCGAGTTCAATGGGACCGTTGATATCGCCACGGACAAATTGTTCAACATACGGATTGCCACAATGATCGATCTCGTCGGCGGGCCCCATCCAAACAACACCGCCCTTATAAATCAGAGCAATTTTGTCGGCAATTTTTTGTGCACTTTCCATGTCATGAGAAATGGTCAATGTAGAGGCACCCAAATGTTTGGTACAATCACGGATCAGATTGTCGATCACATCTCCCATGATGGGATCAAGGCCTGTGGTTGGTTCATCAAAGAAGATAATTTCAGGGTCTGTTGCGATTGCGCGCGCAAGGCCCACTCTTTTTTGCATTCCAACGGACAAGTCTGCGGGGCTGTGATGGGCCATGTCCGCGTCAAGACCTACTAGGGCAAGTTTTTCAATGGCAATATGTTTTGCAGCACCCCGTTCCATGCCATGAGCTTGAATTAGGCCAAATGCCACATTTTCCCATACGGGTAGGCTGTCAAAAAGTGCCGCATACTGAAAAAGCATTCCAGTGTTGCGCAGGGCTTTCTCCTGTACAGAAGGGCGCGCACCAACCAATTGTTGCCCATCTATAAAAATTTCACCTTCTTCGGGCTCTAATAGTCCTAAAATACATTTCAGCATTACAGACTTACCCGTGCCGGATCCGCCAATCACAACAACAGACTCGCCTTCAGCAATGTCTATGTTGAGACCATTCAGCACATGTTTGTTGCCAAAGGATTTTTTGACATTTTTGAGGCTTATTTTTGCGTTTCCACTCATTGGCATTACTTGAGCAACATGACGGTGAGGAAGTAATCGCTGATCAAAATCAGAATGAAGGATGATACCACAGCATTTGTTGTGGCGCGGCCAACGCCTTGCGCCCCCCCAGAAGAGTTAAATCCATGATAACAGCCCATAAGGGTAATAATGCCCCCAAAAACCGAGGCCTTTACCAACCCGGATATGACGTCTCTGGCTTCCAGATAATCAAAAGTGTTCTTGATATAACCGCTGGCATTGAAACCGAGCGATTCAGTCGCCACCAGATATCCGCCGGAGACACCTACAATGTCACCGACGAGGACGAGCATGGGAAGGGTGATCATGCCTGCCAAAATACGCGGGGCAACAAGGTATTTGTATGGGTTCGTTGACAAGGTCACAAGCGCGTCAATTTGCTCGGTCACCCTCATTGTTCCAATTTCTGCAGCAATAGCGGCCCCCACACGGCCTGCAACCATCAAGCCACTTAACACCGGTGCAAGCTCTCGAGTAAGGCCAATGACCACAATTGTCGCCACGGCGCTTTCCGCGTTGAAACGAGAGGAGCCAACGTAAATTTGGAGGGCAAGGACCATCCCGGTGAAGAGCGCGGTCATACCGACGACGGGAAGGGAGTAATAGCCAATAAACATCAATTGTTTTAAAAACAGCCGAAGGTAAAAGGGCGGCAATACAATATGTTTGAAGCTTTGCACGGTAAATAGAGACAGATGACCTACTGATCTCATAAACCGAAGTGCGACACGGCCAATTGCCGCAAGAAAATTCCATTCCATACAGATTGGCCTTATAAATTTACGTCGAGATAGAGGCGATGGTATCTTGGACCCAATGATGTCAGGATTTCGTAGGATATGGTCCCCGCATCTGTTGCCAGACTATTGATGTCTATAGGGCCGCCTATCAAGCTTACCAAATCACCCGGTTTGCATTCGTCTAATGCAATATCGGTGACATCAATTGAAATCATATCCATAGACACCCGTCCCACTACAGGAACCTTTTTATCGTTAATGGCACATTCTGCCTGATTTCCCAAGCACCGAAAATAACCATCCGCATATCCAACGGAAACCGTTGCAATTCTAGCTTTTCTAGATGTGCGGTAGGTCGCACCATAACCAATGGGTTTTTGACTGTCAACGTCATGAATTTGTAGGATTTTCCCTTGCAGATGAACCACTGGTTTCATGGGGTTGGGTACTGTCGGTGTCGGGTTGCCACCATAGAGGGCAATTCCCGGACGGGCTAAATCAAAAAGATAGTCTTCCCCTAGAAACATGCCGCTTGAATTGGCAAAGGATACAGGGGTGCTTTGCAGTGCTTCGGGCAAGAGCTTTCTAAGGGAGTCAAATTGTTCAAGCTGCTGTTGATTTTGTGAGCTCGTCGGATCATCAGCGCACGCCAAATGGCTCATTATATAGTTTATTTCCAGGCCATCTAACCACTGGGGAGTACCGGCCAGTAACCGAATGTCTGGCTCCATCAATCCTAATCGGGTGATACCACTGTCGATGTGTAATATGGCAGGTAAAGGCCCATGGTCCGCAGTCATTGCCGACCATGTTTTGATTTCCTCTATTCTGTTCAGGACTGGCGTTAGCCGTTCTTGCACATATATTTCGGCGCAGTCTTCAAATAAGCCGCCCAAAACAAAAATTTTTACCTCTGGAAGGATCTTTCGTAAGCGGACGGCTTCGCTGGGAAGTGCTACAAAAAATTTTCGACACCCAACAGCGTTAAGTGCCGGGGCAACTCGACTGGCACCCAGACCATAAGCATCGGCTTTTACAACAGCCGCACATTCTGTATTCCCGGCGATTTTCGTGAGTGTTTTATAATTGCTCTGAAGGGCTGTAAGGTCGATGGTCAAATATGCGCCAGCCAAACGCGGGTCCATTAATGCTGCTCCGGCATATATTGGTCTAATGCCAAGTCACCAAAACGAGTAAATTCGGGCTGGAATTGCAATTTGATTGTGCCAATAGGACCGTGGCGCTGCTTACCCAGAATAACTTCCGCCATATTGTGAACACGAGACATTCTTTCCTGCCATTCCACATGTTCCGGCGTGCCATCTGCAGGTTCTTTCCGGCCTTCATAATATTCTTCGCGATATACGAACATAACCACGTCAGCATCCTGCTCAATCGATCCAGATTCACGCAAATCGGAAAGCTGTGGTCGCTTGTCGTCCCGATTTTCAACCTGACGGCTGAGTTGGGAGAGGGCAATCACCGGAATATCAAGTTCCTTGGCAATGGCTTTCAAGCCTTGGGTCACTTCAGAAATTTCTTGCACACGGCTGTCCGTCCGTCCGGAACCTTTCATCAATTGCAAATAATCTACAATGATCAGGTCAAGGCCGTTACTCCGTTTTAGGCGGCGTGCTCGCGTTCGCATGGCGGCAATGGATAGGGCCGGGGTATCATCAATATACAAGGGAAGTTCTGACAACATTGCACTTTGCGGGACAAGTTTGTTAGCAAACTCATCATCCGTCAGCTCTCCTTTACGAAGCTTCTCTGAGCTGATTTCCGTCGCTTCAGCAAGGATACGACCAACCAACTGTTCTGCCGACATTTCCAAGGAAAAGAAGCCAACAGAACCGCCTTCTTTGCCCCCTGAATTGTAGTGGGCTTTCGCGGCATTATAAGCAATATTGGTAGCAAGTGATGTCTTACCCATAGACGGACGACCTGCTAGGATCAACAGGTCTGATTTGTGTAGGCCACCCAGTTTTGCATCCATATCCCGGAGGCCAGTGGTGACGCCCACAAGGCTTCCTTCACGGTGGAAGGCTTCTTCGATGGATTTGATAGCCTCGCCCACCGTGATCCGTACGGGTATCAAAGCCCCTTCGTGGCTACCATTCTCAGCCAATGCGAAAAGCTGCTTTTCCGCATTTTCGATCTGAAGAGTCGCCGTTTCACTCAAGTCAGAATCGTAGGCCGTATTTACAATCTCTTCACCAAGGTCGATCAGTTCGCGTCGCATCGCCAAATCATAGACAATACGACCGTAATTCACTGCATTGATAATTGTCGTTGCAGAGGCAGCCAGACGCGCCAGATATTGAGCCCCCCCAATATCGGCTAGAGCCTCGTCATTTTCGAAATAGGATTTAAGGGTAACTGGATCGGCGATTTCTCCCCGTTCGATTAATATAACTGCGGCGTCGTAAATCCTTGAATGAACTGGCTCATAGAAATGCTCTGCTTTTAAGAAGCCGCTTACTTTTGCGCTTGCTTCATTATTGACCAGAACAGCGCCAATCAGATCGCGTTCCGCATCAAGATTGTGCGGTGAGGATCTGTACGCGGGGGAGGGAATATCCTCCATTGGTGGCATTTCTGGGTTCAAAGCGGAGCCTTTCTGGGCGGACACTATCACATAGAGGGCACTATATTCAGTTAGATTTTGGTACTATAGCACGAAAGCTGTGGATGAAAATAATACACAGGCTGTGGATAATGTGGATAAAGTATCTGAGGCTGTATTTGCCATGGATTGTTCGCAGGTAGAAGTCTGTGCATAAAAAAACGGCACCAGAATACTGGCACCGTTTTTATATCGACAGATAGAGTAGAAGCTTACGCTTCGTCTCCACCATGTTCTTTTTCAGCAGTTGAGACAAAAACACCTTCAACAGCTTCGTCGCGGTTATCAAGGGCTGCTTCAGCAACATCTTTAACAGACTCGCCACGGGCTTGAATTTCTGCTTCGTCTTGTGAACGAGCGATGTTCACAACAACTTTTGCTTCCACTTCAGGATGCAAACGAATGCGAACTTCATGCAGACCCAATGTCTTCAGAACTTTGTCCATGATGACTTGCTTACGGTCAATTTTGTAACCGGCTTCTGTTACCGCGCGGGAAAGATCCTGCGTGCTAACGGATCCGTAAAGCTGCTGGCTGTCACTTGCTGCGCGGATAAGAATAACTGTTTCGCCGTCGAGTTTTTCGGCGACGCTAGCTGCTTCATCTTTGCGTGCAAGGTTGTCAGCTTCAAGCTGTATCCGCTGCGTTTCAAAGTTTTCTAGATTTTTCTTGTTGGCACGCAGAGCTTTTCCGTGTGGCAACAGGAAGTTGCGAGCATAGCCGTTCTTTACAGTAACGACATCGCCCATTTGACCGAGTTTTTCAACACGCTCTAGCAATACAATTTCCATCAATCTTCCTCCTGGTTGGGGGTGGCCAAGGCGCGACCTCTGAACCCAAACCAACTATCTGTCAATCCTAGCAACATAATTACAAAGACTGGCCAGAACATTAAAATCATTATCAAATATACCGCCGTTAAAACAAGCGAACGGTAATTCCAACTACTTGATACTCTATGGATAACCGCCATTCCCTGTAAGAAAAAGACGATCCCCAACGTAAACACCACCATACCAAGGTAGAGGCTGGAACTTTCGTTGATCAGACTAAACGTCATCATAACAATAGTCAGTGCCGCCAACCACTTGGGCATTTGTAAGCCGGAAAATTCCGGGCTAGGACGAATATTCTTTTTAAAGCGTGTCAGAACACCTTGTGCCAGACAGCCACTAATAAGAACATTTATCCCCCAAAACGGCCCGAAAATCTGTGGCATATACCAAATAAGATCTTCAGGCGTTACCGTGTCAAATGCGTTGCCTTGTTTCTGAAATTGCGAAATGAGCTTGCCAAATTCTATAAGCAAGCCTTCTCGTAATTCATCATTCGTGTACAGCAACAAAGCGGCCATACAAGAAAAGGCGATCGTTACAAGGATCCAACAAACCATTAAACGGTGAATTGGATACCAGAATATCACTCCATCCTTTTCGCGCCATAAAAGGGCTTGGCGTACAATCACCAAAACCGGTAGGCCGCAAGTCAGAATGTAGGTAACACTCAGTAAGGGGCTTATGAAAATTCCAGTAATAACGGCACCTGCTGCTACTGAAACCAAACCACCTGTCAATCCCCACCCCAATCCTGAAAGGAAGAGGGGGGCAATGGACAAGATGGTCAAAGACACCGCTTGAAGGGCATTTCCAGCTGTTGCACTTGACCCTGCTCCCATTAAAGAAAGGGAGAGGAAAAGTGTACTGGCAATGCCTAAAGCGACATTAATACTTAAATCCTTGATCATAATTCTCTTACCAGAAAAGGCGATAAATCGCCCTTTCAGTACTACCTATTTTACAATAAACGGAAGCAACGCAAGGTTACGTGACCGCTTGATTGCAGTTGCAAGCTCACGCTGCTTCTTTGCAGAAACGGCAGTGATTCGGCTTGGCATGATTTTGCCGCGTTCAGATACAAAACGTTGCAGAAGCTTTACGTCTTTGTAATCGATTTTCGGTGCACCATCTCCAGAGAAGGGGCAAGTTTTACGGCGGCGGAAAAATGGACGACGTGAATCAGACATTATGCTTCCCCTTCAGCTTGAACTTCGGGTTTTTCTTCAGAAGCAACTGTTTCAGTAGTTTCGGTCGTTTCAGTTGTTTCGGCTTTTTTCGTATCATCGCTCTTTGCAGAAGTATCTTCGTCACGATCACGGCGTGGTGGGCGTGTTGTTTTGTTCTGCATCATCACTGAATCGCCTTCTTCAAGCTCTTCAACGCGCAAAGTCATATGGCGCAGCACATCTTCACTAAGAAGAAGGTTACGTTCCATTTCTTTAACCGCTGCAATTGGCGCATCAATGTTCAAAAGAACATAGTGACCTTTACGGTTTTTCTTCACTTTGTATGCGAGATTCCGTAGGCCCCAGTTTTCAACTTTGGCAACAGTTCCGTCACCTTCAGTAATATAACCGGACATTTGCTCAGTCAGATCTTCTACCTGTTGGGTAGAGATGTCCTGACGAGCGATAAAAACTGTCTCATATAGAGGCATATGTAAAAGCTCCTTATGGCTTTATGTATTTGGCGTTAAACAAAATCGTTAACGACACAAACTAATCCGACCTCCGCCGGAAAGGAGTATTGAGGCCGCGGACTATACAGAATTATGTGCTTTATGCAAGTAGGCTTGACAGGAAAATCTGAGGCAATAAAACTGTGGTTAATTATGTGCAATTAAATCGGACAATTTTATGAAACGTGCATTCGTATTTCCAGGACAAGGCAGTCAGTCAGTTGGTATGGGACGGGAGTTGGCGGAAGCCTATCCAGTCGCAGCTCAAGTATTTGAAGAAGTGAATGACGCGCTGGGTCAGAATCTTACGAAAATCATGTATGAAGGACCGATTGAGGACCTTACATTGACAGAAAATACGCAGCCGGCATTGATGGCTGTAAGTGTTGCTGTATCCCGTGTCCTTGAAAGTGAAGGTGGCATCAAGCTTTCGGATGTTGCAAGTTATGTTGGCGGGCATTCCCTTGGTGAATATTCCGCTCTGACGGCGGTAGGCTCTATCCAGTTAGCTGACGCGGCACGACTGCTAAAAGCACGTGGGCAAGCGATGCAGCGAGCAGTTCCTGTTGGTGTCGGCGCAATGGCCGCGCTCCTTGGGATGAATATTGGTCCTGCGGAAGATATTGCAAAACAAGCAACGGCAGAAAGCGGCGGTGTTTGTGTTGCCGCTAATGATAATGCTGACGGTCAAGTGGTTTTAAGTGGTGATAAGGGGGCCGTTGAGCGGGCCATTGAACTAGCAAAGGAGCAAGGGGTTCGTAAAGCCATGCTGCTTTCCGTAAGTGCACCTTTCCATTGCCCGCTTATGCAACCTGCCGCAGACGAAATGCGGGAAAAATTAGCCGATATTACAATTGCACCGCCAACCGTACCGCTGATTGCAAACGTGACCGCCGGTGAGGTGAGTGATCCTGAAACAATTCGAAAATTATTGGTCGAACAAGTGACCGGGCGGGTTCGCTGGCGCGAGTCAGTTTTGTTTCTTGGGGAACAACAGGTGGAAAGCCTCTATGAACTTGGTACAGGGAAAATCCTGTCTGGTATGGTTCGTCGCATCAATAAAGCGATGACAGGAACTGCCATTCAGTCCCCAGCTGACATTGATACCTTTTTAAAATCACTTTAAAGATCACGTGACGATCGTGGAGAAAAATATGTTCGACCTTACAGGTAAATGCGCACTGATTACTGGTGCATCAGGTGGTCTTGGGGCTGTCATCGCAAAAGATTTGCATGCGGCGGGTGCGACGGTTGCTTTATCAGGGACGCGGGAAGACGCGCTACATGCGGTGGCCGCCGAGTTGGGCGAGAGGGCTTATGTCGTTCCCTGTAACCTTTCTGACATGGACGCTGTTGATGGTCTGATTAAAGCGGCTGAGGCGGCAATGGGGCAGGTTGATATTCTGGTAAATAATGCCGGTCTTACCCGCGATGGCCTTGCCATGCGGATGAAAGATGCTGACTGGGATTTGGTTCAGGACGTGAATTTGAAGGCTGCGTTCAAGCTTTCAAAAAATTGCCTGCGGGGAATGATGAAACGCCGCAATGGTCGCATTATTGGAATCACTTCTATCGTTGGCGTCACTGGTAATCCGGGGCAGGTCAATTATGCCGCGTCAAAAGCGGGCATGATCGGCATGTCAAAGGCGATGGCGCAGGAAGTTGGTAGTCGCGGTATTACCGTAAATTGTGTTGCACCTGGTTTTATCAAAACGGCCATGACTGACGAGCTTTCAGATGATCAGAAGGCCAAATTACTGACTTCTGTCCCTTTAGGGGCGCTTGGTGATCCAAAAGACATTTCAGCTGCTGTCCATTATCTTGCATCGGATGAAGCAGGGTATGTAACAGGGCAAACGCTGCATGTTAATGGCGGCATGGCCATGATTTAACCATAATTGATTGGCAAATAAGTTCACAAATGAATGATGCTTACGGGTTTTCTTTGCAATACTCATAAAGTATGTTAGGAACGCCACGAAATTTAGCCTTCGGTTGTTGCTTGTAATTTGAGCGCACTGAGGGTAAGGAATAGACTATTATTTAACTGCCGGAATATCTAAGGAAAAGATAATGAGTGATACAGCAGAACGCGTTAAGAAAATTGTCATCGAGCATCTTGGTGTCGAAGAAGCAAAAGTAACTGAAGGTGCAAGCATCATCGATGATCTTGGCGCAGACAGCCTGGACACAGTTGAACTTGTTATGGCATTCGAAGAAGAATTCGGTATCGAAATTCCTGAAGAAGCTGCAGAAGGCATTCTGACAGTGAAAGACGCTATTACCTTTATCGACGCAGCTGCTTAAAGCTCGTTAATTAGGTTTACTGGTTTCTATAATTTCTCTCTGTGATAGGTGTTGTATGCGACGTGTAGTTGTCACTGGACTAGGTCTCGTTACCCCGTTAGCGAATGGGGTAAAACCGAGCTGGAAAAGACTGATTAATTCAGAATCTGGCGCCGGCATGATTACCAAATTTGATACAACAGGCTTAGCAGTTAAGTATGGCTGTGAAGTTCCTATTGATGAAAGTCATCCCGATGCCTTTCGGGTCGACGATTTGTTGGCCCCGAAAGAGCAGCGGAAAATAGATTCCTTTATTATCTATGGTATTGCCGCCGCAGAAGAAGCGATTTTGGATTCCGGTTGGAAGCCAGAAACTGACGAAGAGCTTTGCCGTACCGGCGTCTCTATCGGTTCGGGTATTGGCGGGCTTCCGTCTATCGAAGCCAATTCTATTAAAATGCACGAACATGGTTTGGAAAAAGGGGCTCGAAAAATCAGCCCTTTCTTTATTCCAGGTGCGTTGATTAACTTGATTTCAGGTCACGTTTCTATCCGTCATGGATTTAAAGGCCCAAATCATGCTGTCGTAACAGCCTGCTCTACTGGCGCCCATTCCATTGGGGATGCTGCTCGTATGATCAAGGACGATGATGCAGATGTGATGGTGGCTGGTGGTGCCGAAGCTGCTATGTGCCGCATTGGATTTGCTGGCTTCTCGTCTGCTAAAGCGCTTTCTAAGAATTTCCATGACGCACCCGAGACAGCTTCTCGTCCTTATGACAAAGACCGTGATGGATTTGTTATGGGTGAAGGTGCTGGTGTCGTGGTTTTGGAAGAATACGAACATGCCAAAAAACGCGGCGCAACCATTTACGCCGAAGTAGTTGGTTACGGACTATCTGGCGATGCACATCACATTACGGCTCCTGCCAGTGATGGCAATGGCGGATATCGTGCTATGCAGATGGCGCTCAAAAAATCTGGTTTGAATGTCGAAGATATTGGCTACATTAACGCTCATGGTACCTCAACGCCTCTGGGCGATGAAATCGAAGTGAGTGCGGTCAAACGCCTATTTGGCGCGGCTTCTGACAAACTGGCGATGTCATCCACAAAATCTGCGATCGGTCACCTTTTGGGTGCTGCCGGTGGTGTTGAAGCTGTCTTCTCTATTCTGGCTCTTAACGAAGGCATTCTACCGCCGACTATTAATTTGGATAATCCATCTGAAGGCCTGGACTTGAACCTTGTGCCAAAAGTAGCCCAAGATAAAAAGGGCATGAAGGCGGTTCTGTCTAATTCCTTTGGCTTTGGTGGCACCAATGCCAGCTTGGTAATGAAACGCGTATAACGCTTATTATTTGAGGTCAAAATGAAGCGGTATCTCTTCTTCCTTTTGGCCTTTTTCCTTTTGTTTAATGCGATCCTTGGCGGAACCCTCTTTTATGGGTGGTATCAGTTCAATAATACTGGGACGCTTAGCGAAGATACGACTTTTGTTCTGGAGCGCGGAACAGGGCTTCGGGCCATTGCCAAGAAATTACAAAATGCCGGTGTGATCGAAAATGACCTCGCTTTTATTCTTGGCGTTCGGGTTAATGATCAGGCAACATCTCTAAAGGCCGGGGAATATGCTTTTACAAAAGGCATGACCGGCGCTGATGTCATGAAAGTGCTTGTCTCTGGCAAGACCGTTCCTCATTTTATTACGATCCCTGAAGGCTTGCAAAGCCGTGAAATTCGAAATCTTCTGGAAAACTCTCCCGGATTAGTGGGCAAATTGACGGAACCTCTGCCAGAGGGATCAGTTTTACCGGAAACCTATCATTTTAGTTTGGGAGACAGCAGAAATGCAGTTGCCCTTAAAATGAAAAAGGACATGACGGCGACGCTCGACGCGCTTTGGGCTGGTGTATCCCCAAAAGGGCTAATCAAGAGTAAGCGGGAGTTGCTTATTTTGGCATCCATCGTTGAAAAAGAAACGGGGCTTGCGTCCGAACGCGACCATGTCGCCGGTGTTTTCCTCAACAGAATATCAAAGAAAATGCGGCTTCAATCTGACCCCACCGTTGTCTACGGCATCACAAAGGGAAAGTCTGAATTGGGCCGTCCAATCTCCCGAAAAGATCTTGCTGCAATAAATGATTTTAATACTTACACCCTTAAAGGATTACCCATTGGTCCTATTTGTAATCCCGGTTTGGATAGCTTGAAAGCTGTTTTATCTGCGAAAAAGACCAAGGACCTTTATTTCGTTGCTAACGGAAAAGGCGGTCATGTTTTCTCTAAAACATTGGCAGAGCATAATCGTAATGTCAGAAAATGGCGTAAGCTCCAAAAAAAGAAATAAACTCTCCATAAAGATTTTTTGAGAAACCACACGACACAAATTTTCCCTTCAAACGTCTCAATGAGCAGGAAATGCAATTGGATATAATTTGAGGAGGAATTTATGACTGATGTCGCTGAGCGGGTAAAAAAAATCGTTGTTGATCATTTTGATGTTAAAGAAACGGATGTTGTCGGGGGCACAAGAATTTTCGAAGATCTTGGTGCCGATAGCCTTGATCGAGTTGAGCTAATGATGGTGCTAGAAGAAGAATTCGCATTGGAAGTTCCGGAAGGCCCTGCAAATGAAGTCGAAACCGTAGACGATGTGGTTAATTTAATTGAGGAACACCTTAAAAAATAGAGACTAACTATATATCAAAATTCTCTGTTGGCAGATGTCTCAAAATGACACAAATTTTTTTCTCAAACGTCTAATGGTGAGGCCCATTAGAAGGAGAGATGTGACATCATGGCGGTACTTACGGATTCAATTCAAACTTTGTTGACCCAACGCCGAGAGCTGCGGGAGTGTTTGACTGAACTTAGGGCTGAGATCACAGCTCTAAACCAGAAAGCGGATACGATTGTCTCTAAAACCGAGACTGAGGCTTTTGGTGGAGACCAGACAGATCTCTCCGACGAGGACACACCGCGCATTGAGAGAGAGGCGCTAGGCCGGCCTCTTCAAACAACTCCGCCCTTAATAGTTTCATCGCCCACACAAAACTCAGCAATGTCTGAACCCATTGAAGATAATGCCCCCAGAAAAACCGATAAAAAACCAAATGAAGATGCTGCAAATGCAGAGGATACAAAAACAAAGACTACTGATCAGGTGACGTCGATCCTTAAGGCGACTAAGGACCAGATTATAGAAGTAGCTGAGGCTCGGAAAAACGAGACCATTGAAGTGCCACCAAAAGAAATTATGAAGGAATTTGACGATATTGATGATGAAAGTCTTTTTTACCGAGCGAAATTGCTTTCAGATTATTTTTCCAATCATCCATCCCCTGTGGCTAATGAAGCTCTTAATCGCTTGGACAAAGCAATTAAATCCTTGAACCAAACTGATCCCTCTTTGGACAATAAAAAAGATGTCGCCCAATTGCGAGACGTCTACCGAGAAGTGTCTTCAAAAAGTTATGAAAAACTTGGAATAAATGGTGCGACACTGGTCGATAGTCGAGGTGAGGTTGGATTGTTGTGGGGTGTCCCTTTGTTCATCGCAGCTTTGGTGCTCGTCCTGTTTCCCCTTATTTTATTGCTTCGCTCCTTGGCCGAGCGCATGTTTGTCGCTGATTTCGCTGCTGAGCTTTCTTATACCTTAACAGCCTCGGCTGGTTTTCTATGGGGGTGCG
>JAESSA010000041.1 GCA_016764355.1 Sneathiella sp.
TGTTGATTTACCGTTCGGTACCTATCAAAAATCACCAGAGCAAGGGTTCGAGTCTGCAGCCCGGGTTATGGCGGAGACCGATTGCGACGGCGTGAAGCTTGAAGGCGGCGCGGAGATGGCGGAGACCATTGCGTTTTTATGTCAGCGCGGCATTCCGGTATTTGGACATGTGGGACTGATGCCCCAATCGGTGAACGCGGCAGGTGGTTTCAGATCTCATGGGAAGCATGAGACTGAGGCTCAAAAGATCAAATCCGACGCGGTGGCAGTGGCAGAGGCTGGGGCCTTTGCCGTCGTGATCGAAGGAACCGTGGAGAGCGTCGCACGAGAGATAACCAGCCTTATTCCCATTCCAACCATTGGTATCGGTGCCTCCGTCGCTTGTGATGGTCAGATATTGGTGACCGATGATTTGCTCGGTCTGTTTAATGATTTTACGCCGAAATTTGTCAAACAATATGCCCAACTAGGGAGTCAGATAACCGACGCTGTTACTCGTTATTCCGAAGATGTTCGGGGTCGTACATTTCCAGAACCCAAACATTGCTTTGGAATGAAAACCGGGGGTCAGAATAATGGGTGATTTAACAATTGTACGATCTGTTGCTGATCTGCGGACTCAAATAACCGCGTGGCGCAAGCAAGGCAAAACCATCGCCTTTGTCCCAACCATGGGGGCGTTGCATGAAGGTCATTTGTCCCTCATTAAATTGGGTCACGAGAGGGCGGATAAAGTCTGTGTGTCCCTTTTCGTAAATCCTAAACAGTTTGGCCCAAATGAGGATTTTGAAGTCTATCCTCGCGATGAGCAGGCAGATATCGGCCAGCTTGAAGGGGTGGGGACTAATTTACTCTATGCTCCTGATGTCACTGAAATATATCCCGATGGTCACACCACGTCTCTAACAGTTGGTCCCATTGCTGATATTCTGGAAGGGGAATGCCGTCCGGGTTTCTTCACCGGCGTTGCTACGGTTGTCAGTAAACTCCTGCTTCAGGTATTGCCTGATATTGCCATATTCGGTGAGAAAGATTTCCAGCAACTTCAGGTCATCCGTAAGGTGGTAAAAGATATGGATATCCCGGTGGACATTGTTGGCGGACCAACGGTGAGGGAGAGGGATGGTCTGGCCCTGTCATCGCGGAATGCCTATCTGTCGGATGAAGAGCGCGCAGTCGCGTCGAAACTTCATCATACTTTACAGGGCATTGCGAAAGCGGTTACGGAAAACCAGAATATTGATACGCTTTTGTCGGTGGCCGTTGAGGAGCTCAAAGCCTCAGGTTTTGGTGATGTCGATTATCTGGCGGTTAGAGATGCCACAACCCTGCAAGCCGTAACTGACCTGAATAAACCTAACCGGGTTTTGGTGGCGGCTACCCTTGGGAAAACACGGCTGATCGATAATATAGCCATTTAAGATATTGAGAAGTGCAACCCTGATCGTGATGCATATATCGCACTAGTCTACTTTATGGCGGCTGATTGAAGTCAATGTTTTGTCGTCCCCCGTAGATTAAGATACGTTAGAGTAATGTGATGTAGTCGTGTCAATTAACAGAAAATGGGCTTTGTTATGATCCAGACAAAATGGGTTTCTTTCCTTGCGACAATCCCGCTGATCGCAGGATTATCGATTGCCTCCTCAACGACTAGCTTTGCACAAGAGTCTTATAGCGAGGCATTGATGGGGGGCAAATTCCTCGTGAATGTGCGCGTCCGATACGAATTTGTTGATCAGGATGGCATTTCGGAGGATGCGCATGCCAAAACGGCAAGGGCCCGCTTAGGGTATGAGACGGGTAGCTTCTATGGTTTCTCTGCCTTGGCTGAAATTGACGGCACGATGCATTTTGGCGGGGAAGAGTTCAATAGCAAGGATAATGGAAAAACCCATTACCCTGTTGTGGCTGACCCTGACTCCTTTCGTCTGAACCGAGCAAACCTGAAATATACGGGCATTCCAGACACAACTCTTAAAGCCGGGCGGCAAAGAATAATTCTCGATGATGCGCGGTTTGTTGGCAATGTGGGATGGCGGCAGAATGAACAAACTTTTGATTCAGTCCGTATGACCAACACCAGCATTGACGGAATTAAGGCCAACTATGCGTATATTTGGCGCGTCAACGGCATCTTGGGAAGTGAAGCCGTTCTTGGCGACTGGGATTCTGATAGCCATCTTTTTGATGTGACATATTCAGGGTTCAAATATGCCAATATTACAGGGTTTGGCCATTGGCTTGATTTTGAAGATGCGAAAGAGGGATCATCCTTGGCGACTTATGGTGTGCGCCTGAATGGGAAAGCCGCCATAACGGACGATGTGATGGCTTTATATGCTGGAACCTACGCCTATCAGGAAGAAAACGCCGAGAATTCTGCTGACATAAGCAACAGTTTTTATTCTGTCATGGGCGGCATCTCGTGGAACGGGTTCACCGGTAAAGTCGGATATGATGTTTTTGAAGGCGATGGCACAGACGCTTTTCAAACACCCTTGGCGACGGGCCATAAATTTCAAGGCTTTGCCGATGTATTCCTAACAACACCGGCGGATGGGCTGGAAGATGCCTACATATCTTTAAGTTATAAAAGCAAACCCTTTTCAATCTTTAAAAAAGGAATGACAGGGACCATCGCCTATCATGAGTTTGATGCAGAAGACAGCTCCGTCGATATGGGATCGGAATTCGACGCCGTTATCGCTATCCCATTATACGATTACTTTAAAGTAGTTGGAAAATATGCAGCCTATGACGGCGACGGGTTCGCCGCCGATAGACAAAAATTTATGCTAGGTCTCAACTTCAGCTTATAAGGCGTCGTTCTAGTCTTGCAATTTTCTCCGTAAAACCCTGCGCTTGCTTAAGATCGCGTCATTGTCCACGTAGCACCCTTCCAACCGGCGGTCGCCGCTGGTGGGGTCAAACGCGGCGCGGCCATGCAAAACGCGCTTGTTATTGAAGACCATGACATCCCCGGGCATAAGTTTTAATTCAAGAATATTTTCCGGGGCGCGAATGATGTTGGTCAAGGCACGATAGGCTTGGTAAAATGGCAGGACATTATCCGATGGTATTTGTAAGGGGGCTGTGAGCGCAGCGTGATAACGGATATCTGTGTAATCACCAGAAGCATTACACCCGATTGTTGGTGCTTCATGAGATAAATCCCATTCTTCATCGTGAAAGCGGAAGGGGATGGCTTGGGATTTTAACAGCTCAAACGCCTCGGGGTTTTCGAGCCGCAAAATCTCAGCGACAGCAAATCCATCAACAAGTGTACTTTCGCCGCCCGTCGCCTCTGATTTCAAGCAATGGAGGAATTGAACTCCTGGCGGTAATTCCCAGTTTGGTAAATCGCTATGGGACTTTAGAGAGATTGCCGTATAGGCCACATTGTTTGGGTTGGCTTTGGAGATAACCTCGAATTCCCGGCCAAAATTTGTCTCCTTTAAAAAAGAAATTTTGGCGGCAAGTTTGCACACTTCTCCATGGATAGTCGGGGTATTTCGAACAATGGCAAAGCCATATTCTACCATCATATCCAACCATTGGAGCAAGCCACTGTCTTCTTGCATGATGGCGTCATAGTCAATTTCAGGGATGGAACGTGCAATATCCTCATTCCAAAAATTCAATTTTTCTTTGCGGCTTTGCAATGCGTGTTCAGAGTAGCAATGATCTTTGAGCCAGCTTGCGTTAAATTCACTTAAGTGACCGTCTTGCCAAGTGATGGCAAGATTTTGCGCTTCAATCTTGATTGTCGTGGGCATCATCAAGTCTTGTGGCACATCCATAATGTCCAAAACCCGTTCTCGTGTTTGGGGATGCAAGCATTCAGGGCAGGGGCAGTTATCTCTAAGCCAAAGGGCGTGAAAGTGGCTTACTTGACCATCAGACCAAGTGATTTGGCACTTGTTGTCATTAGCGATGACTGTCGTGATTGACCTGCTTTCCATTTAAAAACCCACTTCTATAAATACTGTAATTAAGTAATGTTGAATTTGTAGCCACTTTATTGATTTATATATTTTTGGAAATAAAAAAAATACATTTTATACTGCGACGGATTGTCGCCTATGCGAGTGATTATTATTTACATCTCCGTGCGAGAAGCTTAAGGAAGGATGGTTTAAATCTGTGCTTGAGGAATTAGCCAATTGGCCGTCGCGGGTTCGACACAAAACCTAACCATTAAGAAAGCAAGATCCCGAGAGTTATTCTCATCTTTAGGATCTGGCTTGTCTTTGCTTGTGGCATTGTTAATTTCAATCCCAATTCTGGTGGTGTTCGGATTTGTTTTTGTTCCTGCCGGTGATATTTGGGTGCATTTGGCATCGACTGTGCTCCCCTTATATTTGATCAATACGCTTATTTTGGGTGGTGGGGTTGCAATATTGGTGTTGACCATTGGTGTTAGCACCGCTTGGCTTGTCACCATGTATGAATTTCCGGGGCGGCGGTACTTTTCTTGGGCGCTTTTTCTGCCCCTTGCCATGCCCGCATACATTATTGCCTATACCTACACCGGTATGTTTGATTTTGCGGGGCCCGTACAAACATATGTCCGCGAATTGTTCGGATGGGGACGGGCCGATTACTGGTTTCCGCCCGTAAGAACAATTGGCGGGGCCATCATGATGTTGGGACTTGTTTTATACCCTTACGTTTATTTGGTCAGTCGCGCAGCCTTTTTGGAGCAGTCAGTTTGCGCTTTGGAAGTGGGACGGACGCTGGGCCGGAATTCGTGGGGCGTATTTTGGGAAATTGCACTTCCCCTTGCACGGCCTGCAATCGTAACCGGGCTCGCATTGGCACTCATGGAGACTTTGAGTGATTTTGGAACGGTCCAGTATTTCGCAGTCGATACTTTCACAACGGGAATTTACCGCACGTGGCTTGGACTTGGGGAGCCTGCGGCAGCGGCGCAACTTGCTGCTATGCTGATGGGCTTTGTCTTTCTTCTGGTTATCCTGGAACGGATTAATCGGGGCGCCCGGAAATATTATCATACCACAGGGCGCTATCAGCAAATCAGGCGCGCGCCAATTATGGGGTTTAAGGCGGGATTGGCCTTCCTTGCCTGCTTTATCCCTATTTTTCTTGGCTTTTTTCTGCCTACGGGCTGGCTATTGAATGAGAGCATTTCTTCTCCGGAATCTGTCTTAAATGCAGAATTCCCCAAACTGGTCATCAGCAGCATAAGCATTGCGGCGATGGCAAGCATTCTTGCCTTGGTGATTGCCATGCTTCTTGTTTATGGAAACCGGCTGGGGGGGCAGAAATCCGTATCGAAAATTCGCACCTTCAGTTTAAGAGTGGCAGCAATGGGCTATGCCATACCGGGCCCCGTTCTGGCTGTTGGTATTCTTATTCCCTTTGGTTTTGCCGATAACGCGGTGGATCAGTTTATGCGGGCACAATTTGGTGTCTCAACCGGATTGATTTTAAGCGGAACTTTGTTTGCTCTGATGTTTGCCTATGTGGTGCGGTTTCTAGCAGTGTCCCTCAATACGGTAGAGGGAAGCGTTGAGAAAATTACTCCGTCTATGGAACAGGCCGCACGAACCATGGGTGTTACGGGAATGAGGGCTTTGTTCAAAGTTCATGTGCCCATAATTTCAGGTAGTTTGATGACCGCCTTATTGCTGGTTTTTGTGGATGTGATGAAGGAGTTGCCTGCAACATTGATTATGCGCCCTTTTGGTTTCGAGACTTTGGCTGTTCGCGCTTATGAGATGGCGTCGGACGAGCGATTATCAGAGGCGGCCGGGCCTTCCATTGCAATTGTTCTAGCAGGTATTATTCCGGTGATTATTTTAAGTCGCGCCATTGGGCGATCAAGACCGGGCCAAAAGTCCGGCGAAGAGAGTTGAATGCATGAGTAAATTGACTATCACCGATCTTTTGCATCACAATAGTGAGAGTTTTGCTGTCAAAATTGATCATCTTGAAGTGGATGCCGGCACAATTCTCTGCTTGCTTGGCCCCAGTGGGTGCGGAAAATCTACAACCCTGCGGTTGGCTGCCGGGCTTGATAATCCGGAGGCCGGCAATATTCATATCAATGGCGATAGAGTAGCAGGGGGCGGTGTTTTTGTCCCTGCAGAAGATCGGCACGTTGGTCTGGTTTTTCAAGATTATGCCTTGTTTCCCCATTTAACTGTGCTTGGAAATATTCAATTCGGTCTTCAGAAAATGAAGGCAAAACAGCGCAACGGCATTGCACAATCAATGATGGAAAAGTTGGACTTAACAGGCTTTTCTGAAAAATACCCTCATATGCTTTCTGGTGGAGAGCAGCAAAGGGTGGCTTTGGCCCGGGCTTTGGCCCCCAATCCGCGGATTATGTTGATGGATGAGCCTTTCTCGGGCTTGGATGTGGTCTTGCGCAATCATGTGCGGGATGAGACCGTTGCTTTGTTAAAGGAAACGGGAACGACAGCATTGCTGGTAACCCACGATCCAGAGGAAGCCATGCGCATGGCGGACAAAATTGTTCTGATGAAAGATGGGCGCATTGAGCAACAGGGAACACCGGCGGAATTATATAGTAATCCTAATAGTGAGTTTGTTGCGTCTTTCTTGGGGGATGTGAACCGGATTAGTGCGTCGCCAAGTCCAGAAGGATTACGATCAGAAATTGGACTTATTTTCCCTGAGAATGCGAAAAATATTTCCGGTGACTGCGAAATTCTTGTGCGCCCTGAAGCCATTCGTTTGAGGCCTACAAAAGAGATAAACGGTCCAACGGCTCGGGTTATTCAGTCCCGTAATTTGGGTGCTTACTGTCTTGTGGATCTGGAATTGCCATCGGGCAAGATGATTGTCGCACGGGCCGCATCTATTCTACAGCCTGAAGATAACCAAGTTTGTGCTATTTCATTGGACCAACGGCACGTGTTTCTTTTTGACCCTATTTGATAGTGTGATTTAGACGTGGCACAATGACTTTTAAAAATTAAGTGTCGTGTAATCCACTTTTCACCGCTATATAAAGATATGGGAGATTGTCGTATTTTTATTGTGTGTTAGTCTTTGCGATAATTAGTTCGACAATTGAAATTTATTAAGGTGTCTCGTATTCGAGACCAGGAGTTTACATTATGAGTATAGGTCCTTGGCAAATTATTTTAATTCTTGTCATTGTGCTCATCATTTTTGGCGCTGGTAAATTACCACGTGTTGCCGGTGATCTTGCAAAAGGTATCAAGAATTTCAAAAGTGGCATGAGTGACGACGAAAAAGACGAAGCCAAAAAAGAAATTGATGCATCGAAGACAGCTAAAGATGCCACTGAAGAAAAAGACAAAGCAGCGCAAAGCTGAGTGTCTGATTTTCAATTAGAGTCTATTCTTGTGTGTTTAAAAGGCGGAATGGTGAGCCATGTTTGATATTGGCTGGTCTGAGATGGTTTTCGTTATGGTCATAGCGGTGCTGGTTATTGGCCCTAAAGACTTACCAAAAACAATCGCGACCATTGGTAAATATATTCGAAAAGCGCGCGGGCTTGCCCGCGACTTTCAATCTGGACTGGACGATCTTGCAAAAGAGACCGAACTGGATGAAATACGCAAAGACATTCAGTCAAGCACTGACTTTAATCTGAAGAAACAGATTGAGGACGCTGTGGGTTCGACTGGCTCTTTTGAGAATATGTTTGATGACATAAAGCCGGAAATTAAAGCCGACAATACAGAATCCAGTTCGATTTCTGCACCGTCAGACACACCGGAAAATAACATCAGTGGTGACGCAGTAGCGGACGCCAACCCTTCCCCAGATACAAAAGTTTCCTGACAATGCAATCTGACACTGAAATCGAAGACAGCAAAGCGCCGTTGATGGAGCATATTGTCGAGTTTAGGAACCGACTTGTATATGCCGTGGTCACGCTGCTGGTCGTATTTATTCTTTGTTACATTGTCAGTCAGGAATTGTTTGCATTCCTTGTTCGGCCCTTAGTAGCAGCGCTGGGAGATGACTTGGAAGGGCGGCGGATGATTTTCACCGGCCTTCACGAAGCTTTTTTCACCAACATCAAAATCGCCTTCTTTGTGGCGCTTTTTATATCGTTTCCGATTATCGCGACGCAAATTTGGGCTTTTGTTGCTCCAGGCCTTTATAAACATGAGAAAAAGGCCTTCTTGCCGTTTTTGATCATGACGCCTGTCCTGTTTTTTATGGGCGGTGCGCTGGCTTATGAAATTGTGATGCCCTTGGCATGGAAGTTCCTTTTGAGCTTCGAGACGGGTGGAACTGGTTCGCTTTACTCGCAAGCCTTTAGTGCCATCGTGACCGAATTTCCAAAAGCCGTAAATTACCTGCCGAAACCATCAGAAGCAATTGCGCTGCCTATTGTAGCTGAAACACGGGTGAGCGAATATCTGAGTTTATCCATGAAGCTGATTTTCGCTTTTGGGCTCTGCTTTCAGCTACCAGTATTACTCACGTTGCTGGGGCGGGTTGGTGTCGTGTCTTCAAAGGGGCTGAGGGCTAAATTTAAATACGCCGTTGTTTTTGCCTTTATTGCAGCCGCTATTCTAACACCGCCAGATCCGCTGTCTCAGATTGCTTTGGCCATTCCGATCATTCTGCTTTATGGCCTGTCCATTTTAAGTGTGATGTTGGTTGAGAAAAAGCGCGCGGAACGTAAAGCTGCAGAAGACGATGACGAAGACGATGATGATTAGGAAGATTTGTTGCTGCTTTTTTGGCAACAAATCTAACCCTTCGTAAAATTTCGTATGAAACAGGCACCTCTGCTCTGGACTGACCGGGGCAGGGCGCTTATACAAATATTCCAACCTATACTGAAATCGAATGGCTAAACGATGCTTGATTTGAAATGGATTCGTGAAAACCCAACGGCACTGGATGCAGCCCTCGCGCGCCGTAAGGCGGCCCCTTTATCTTCCGTGGTTATTGCGTTGGATGAGAAAAAGAGAAGCTTGCAGACAGAATTACAGGCAACTCAAGCCCGTAGGAACGATGCTGCAAAAGCAATTGGTAAAGCGAAAGCCGCAGGTGAAGATGCCGACGCCATTATTGCTGAAGTTTCCAAGCTGAAAACATCTGTTCAGGAAATGGAAGCGCAGGAACGTGAACTTGTTGACGAAATGGATGAATTGCTAGCAGGCATTCCCAACGTCATGAAAGAAGACGTTCCAGATGGGGATGATGAAGCTGACAATGTGGAGCTTCGTATCATCGGTGACATCCCGTCCTTTGATTTTAGTCCAAAAGAGCATTATGAGCTGGGCGACGCACTGGGTTTGATGGATTTCGAGACGGCGGCCAAGATGTCAGGTAGCCGGTTTGTGGTCACAAGCGGGCAGATCGCACGGCTTGAACGGGCGCTGGCCTCTTTTATGCTGGACGTGCATACAGGTGAGAAGGGATATGTTGAAGTATCCCCGCCCGTCATGGTGAGAGATCACGCTTTGTTTGGGACAGGTCAGCTGCCGAAATTCGAAGAAGATCTTTATAAAATCGACACGGGCAGTTATATGATCCCGACAGGTGAGGTTCCCCTTACGAACCTTGTTCGCGATAGTATCATGAGCGAGTCTGAGCTTCCAAAGCGCTTTACCGCCCATACACTCTGTTTCCGTTCAGAAGCGGGATCCGCAGGTAAAGATACAGCCGGCATGCTGCGTCAGCATCAGTTCGCAAAGGTTGAGATGGTGTCTATTACGACGCCAGAGAAATCAGAAGAAGAACATGAACGCATGACAGCTTGCGCGGAAGACATTTTAAAGCGGTTGGAGCTTCCCTATCGGGTTATGGTTCTCTGTTCTGGCGATACGGGCTTTGGTGCTCGTAAAACTTATGATCTCGAGGTATGGCTACCGGGACAGGACACGTACCGTGAAATTTCTAGTTGTTCCGTTTGTGGTGACTTCCAGGCTCGCCGTATGAAAGCGCGCTATCGTCCTGACGGCGAAAAAGGAACTCGGTTTGTGCACACTCTGAACGGATCAGGTTTGGCTGTTGGACGTACCCTAATTGCGGTGATGGAGAATTACCAACAAGCGGACGGCTCCATCGTTGTGCCGGAAGTTTTACGCCCTTATATGGGCGGACTTGAAGTTATCGGTGCCCAAAAATAATAAAGAAAAGGCAGGTTTATTTTGCGTATTTTACTTAGTAATGACGATGGATTTGATGCCCCCGGAATGGAAGTTCTGAAGAAGATTGCCTTTGCGCTTTCTGATGAGGTGGTGATTGTGGCCCCAGCGAAAGAGCAAAGCGGCGCCTCTCGCTCCTTAACGCTTCACGATCCTTTGCGCATCAATAAATTTTCAGAAACTGAATATTCCGTCGAAGGGACACCGACTGACAGCGTTATGATGGCGCTTAATTATCTGTTCCCTGATCAAAAGCCTGATCTTATTTTATCCGGTGTTAATCGGGGCGGAAATTTAGGCGAAGATGTGCTATATTCAGGGACGGTCGCAGCCGCCAGTGAAGGCACTTTATTAGGGGTTCCTTCCATTGCTATCAGCCAGTGTATTTTTGATGCTGACAAGATTTATTGGGATACTGCGGCGGAAATGGCCCCTGACATCATTCGGAATCTACTAAAATCCGATTGGGGCCCCGGCACTTTGATGAATATCAATTTTCCAGCGGTCCCAACGGCTGAAGTTGAAGGGATTGTGGCCACACGTCAGGGAAAACGGGATCTTAGCAATTTGCTAATTGATGCCCGCACAGATGCGCGCGGGCGTGATTATTTCTGGCTTGGCTATCGTCCCTCTGTTGGTACACCGAACGAAGGAACTGATTTGCACGCGGTGGGTAACAACAAGGTATCCATTACGCCCTTAAACCTAAATTTAACAGAAGACAGCCTTTTGGATGGTCTTAACAAGTCATTTGGTTAATGTTTAGAGGCAATTGTGAACGATAACGCGACGCAAAAAATTCGCTTGATAATGGAGCTTCGCCGTCAAGGCATCGTTGATACCGATGTCTTGTCAGCTATCGAACGTGTCCCACGAGAACAATTTGTGCCGCCGACTTTTCGGGATCGGGCTTATGAGAATATTGCCCTGCCAATTCACAGCGGCCAGACCATTAGTCAGCCCTATGTGGTTGCCTATATGACCCAGCAATTGCAACCAGATCCACGGCGGAAGGTTCTTGAAATTGGGACTGGGTCGGGCTATCAGGCGGCGGTACTATCGAAATTGTGCCGTCGAGTGTATTCCATCGAACGATATCGGTCTTTGCACAATACTGCGGTGAAATTATTTGAAGAGCTGAAGATTTCAAATATCACAACCAAACTTGGTGATGGAAATAAAGGGTGGCCCGAACAAGCTCCCTTTGATCGGATTATTGTGACAGCCGCTGCCCCCAAAATACCCGAATGTTTGGTGGATCAATTAAATGAAGGTGGCATCATGATTTTGCCGGTCGGGCCAGATCTGGGAAACCAACATATCATTCGCGTTGAGAAAGACGCCAGTGGTTCTGTCACCGAAACAGAGTTGTTGGCCGTACGGTTTGTGCCACTAGTTCAAGGGCTTGCAATAGAGAGTTGATTTGTTGCTGTATATGAATGAAATACGAAATTCCTTGGCATTCGTGCGATTGTATGACTAATATGAAACCTATGATAGCAGTAGATTTATCAGTTTTAGGGCGCGTGATAGTGCTGGGTCTGATGACCTTTGGGCTTGCCAGTTGTTCCTATGATCGATATCTGCCACCGGGAGATACCGGGTTCACTCAATTAAAACAGCCACCTCAAGTTCGAAATGGCAACGACACGATCGTGGCAAATCTACCTGATTATTCGAATTATTATAAGGGGTTAGATCATACTCTCGTGATGGTTCAGCCAGGGGATACGCTGTCGAAAATTGCCCAGCGTTATGACGTACCCACCCCTGCTGTCATTGCACTGAATGGGAGTGTGCCGCCTTATACAATTCAAGTCGGGCAGCAGATAAAAATTCCTTATTTCAAGATCCATTCGGTTCGGGCGGGGGAGACACTATACGCAATTTCACAGGTTTATAATGTTGAGACAGAGAATGTCGCTCATTTCAATAACCTGATGTCCCCTTATAGTCTGCGTCCCGGAAATATTCTTAAAATTCCACAAAATGGCGGAGGAGAGACTTTGGTTGCTTCCACCAAAATGGCCACATGGAAGCCAGAGCAACGCACCCCGCAATTGCAGCGGGAGCAGATGATCCTGACACCGCCAAAGGCGACCAGAACCAATAGGGATTTGAAAGTTGTTACGCTGAAAGCACCAAGCGTGCAGACGAATAACGTCCCTGCTATACGCAAGGCCGACCCCATAAAACCCGTCGTTATTTTGGGTGGGACAGCTATTGCGAAGGTAGACTTACCTCCTTTGCCTAAAAGCCGGTATAGCATCAAGCAACCGCCTTTGCGTTCTGGTAAATCCTTTGATTGGCCGGTAAAGGGTAAAGTGCTTTCTGCTTATGGCCGCAAGAAAAACGGATTTCATAACGATGGCATTAATATCAAGGTGAAGCCGGGTACGCCTGTAAGGGCTGCGGAGAATGGTATTGTCTCTTACGTGGGCAACGAAATGCGCTCTTTTGGGAATTTAATCCTAATTTCCCATTCCGATGGATATGTCACTACCTACGGACATAACGCGGAAATCCTAGTTCAAAAGGGCGACCTTGTCAGGCGCGGTGATATGATCGCGCGCGCAGGCGCTACAGGAGACGTGGCTGTCGCCCAACTTCATTTTGAAATTCGCAAAGAAGGCGCGGCGCTCAATCCAAGGCGGCTTTTAGCACGTAACTGACTTTCAGTTTATAAAAGACCCAATTCTTGTAATTCCGCACGAAAGCCGACTATCCCTTGAAAATGATGGGCTTTCATTCCAGCCTCTTGTGCGCCATCGGTGTTTACGCTCAAATCGTCCACGAAGAGCACTTTGTTTGGGGCGATATTCAAACGCTCCGCTACTTTGAGATAGATGCCTTTATCGGGCTTGGCTGTATCAAATTGATAAGAGAAGTAGACCTTGCCGCCAAAAATCTCTGATATCGCGGGGAAAAGGTCGTCGATCGACTGGTGGAGGGCTGGGCCATTATTAGTGAGGACTGCAACTTGACAAGTTTGTTTTAGGCTGCGGACAAGGTCAAGCATCTGATTATCAGGGGGCATGGATACGCGCGGGGCTTCAATCCAATCCTTTGTTGTTGCCTTGTTGCTTAATAGGGCGCGGAATTTTGTAAAATATTCATCGACTGTGTATTCGCCCTCATCCCCTTTCAAATCAAAACCTGAACCAAAAATAAGGTCATCAATTTCCTGAACGTCCATTCCGGTCACCTTGGCTAAATAGTGTAGCCGGATCGATCTGGAATAATGACAGAGGACATTATCCACATCAAAAAGAATTAATTCAGGGGTGTCATGACAATTTTGGTTCATGATCTTATCCTGTTTACAGGGTGGTTTAGGTCTATTAATCGAGCAAGGTTTCTGTACGACCGGCCAATTCTTGAATAAACTGCCAGGCAACGCGACCAGACCGAGCGCCACGGGTATGAGTCCATTCGATGGCTTCTTTGTGCATCTCCTTCTCAGAAATGGGAATATTGTAATGGGCGATATACTGCCGAATCATTTCTAAATATTCATCTTGCGAGCAGCTGTGGAAGCCAAGCCATAAGCCAAACCGGTCCGATAAGGATACTTTCTCTTCTACCGCTTCTGACGGGGAGATCGCCGTTGATCGTTCATTTTCAATCATGTCGCGGCGCATAAGGTGGCGGCGATTTGACGTGGCATAAAAGAGGACATTCTTTGGACGGCCTTCCAAACCGCCTTCCAAAACAGTTTTTAATGATTTGTAAGTATCATCTTCGCCATCAAAAGACAGGTCATCGCAGAACAAAATGCAGTTGCGATTGGTCTTTCCCAATATTTTTAGCAAATCTGGCAAGGATGGGATGTCTTCGCGATGGATTTCCACAAGAACCAGACTGTTGCCAACCTCTTTGTTCACATGAGCATGAGCGGCTTTTACAAGGGAGCTTTTTCCCATGCCACGCGCACCCCATAAAAGGGCGTTATTTGCCGGAAAACCTTTCGCAAAACGTAGGGTGTTGTCCGTTAGAGTATCTTTTACCCGATCAATTCCGTGCAACATGGATATATCCACATAATTGACATTGGGAATAGATTGCAGCCTGTTTTGGTCAGCGTGCCATACAAAGGCGGTGTCTTTATTCAGGTCGGGTGTCGCAGGCGTTGGTGGCGCGAGCCTCTCAAGACTATCAGCGATACGGGTCAATTGTTCGGCAATTATTTGTTTTGTCATGAGATCTGATTGAAAAATGATAAGGAAGACCCAATCTATCTATTCTAAACAAAAAGCATAGTCAAAAATGATGCTTGATATTGAGTATTTCGTTGATTAGGCATGTGCTGATTAAAGAAGGGTTTGCAAAGTTGCGGCTTGCAATGAGGGCCGAGACTACTATAACAGTTCTTCATTAATTTGTTGTACTGCCTTCCCATTGCGGAGGCACATTAATTTTGACAGTCCACTATGAAGGATCAAAAGTTATGAACCAGGAACTCGCGCAATTTATGCCATTGATCCTTATCGGTGTTGTATTCTATTTTCTACTTATTCGCCCACAGCAAAAGCGTGCAAAAGCGCATCGTACTATGATCGACGGCGTAAGCCGTGGTGATACTGTGGTAACTGCTGGCGGTATCATGGGTAAAGTGACAAAAGTAAAAGACGACAACACTGTTCAAATTGAAATCGCGGCCGATGTTAAAATCGACGTTGTGAAATCAACTTTGTCCGACATTCGCGGAAAAACAGACACTACTGCTGGTTCTAATCCTGCGGCATCCGGTGGTAATAATGCGCCAGCCGGTCTGTTCGGAATGTTCAAGAAGAAATAACGGAAACCTCTATGACTAGCTTCCCTAAGTGGAAGACCATGCTTGTTATGCTCGTATGCATACTGGGTGTGGTCTATACAATCCCTAACTTTGTTTCCAAAAAAACGCTGGAAGGGTTACCTGATTGGCTACCAAACCAGCATATAAGTCTGGGACTGGACCTGCAGGGAGGCTCTCACTTGCTATTGCAAGTGGATACGAACGACATCAAAGAGAAAATGTTGATCAGCCTGAGCGAAGCAGTGCGGAGCAATTTGCGCGCTGCGGAACCTCGGATCGGCTACCAAAATTTGAAAGTGAGAGGTCGCACTGTCACTTTCAAATTACGTAAAGCGGAAGACCGGGATCGTATGAGAGAGGCAATCGCGCCGCTCTCCGTTATGCTGCCAACAGGGCAGCGTACCAATATTATCTCCATCAGTGATGAAGGGGCGGTAACAATCACCCCAAGTGAGCAAGGCATTGCTGACCGCATAAGCTCTGTTGTTGATCAGGCGATTGAGATCGTTGGGCGGCGGGTTAATGAGACCGGCGTGAATGAGCCGACGATCCAGCGTCAAGGCGCGGATCGGATTTTAGTTCAATTGCCAGGTCTTGGTGATCCTGAGCGGATTATTAATCTGCTGGGTAAAACAGCTCAAATGACCTTCCATCTGGTAGACTTGTCAGCAAATGGAAATAATGGCCGTGTACCCGCAGGCTCTAAACGTCTTCCCGGCTTAGAGGATGGTGATGGTACAACTGTCATCAAGAACCGGGTGATGGTGTCTGGCGAAAACCTTGAAGATGCGCAAGCAACATTTAGTCAAGGACAGCCCGTCGTCTCCATCCGTTTTAACGGACTTGGGGGTAAACAATTTGGTAAGGTGACCTCTGAGAATGTCGGACGTCCCTTTGCGATTGTCCTGGACGGAAAAGTGATTAGTGCCCCGCGCATTAATGAACCAATTCTTGGCGGTAGCGCCATTATCAGCGGATCTTTCACAACACAAGGCGCGCAAGATTTAGCGTTGCTCCTACGGGCAGGTGCGCTGCCAGCCCCATTGAATGTAATTGAGCAACGCTCTGTCGGGCCTGACCTTGGTGCAGACTCTATCGAAGCTGGTAAAATTGCCGGCATTATCGGCATTGTTGCCGTTATCATTTTCATGATCATCACCTATGGAATGTTTGGTGTTGTTGCTAATATTGCTTTGGCCATGAACATGTTCCTCATTGGCGCGGCGCTTTCTGTTTTGGGAGCAACCCTTACTTTGCCAGGCATTGCCGGAATTATTCTTACAATCGGTATGGCCGTTGATGCGAATGTTCTGATTTTCGAGAGAATTCGGGAAGAACTCAGGGCTGGTAAAAACCCAATGAAGGCGATCGAATCCGGGTATGATAAGGCCTTCGTTACTATTGTGGATGCCAATGTTACGACTGGTATTGCGGCTGTTATCCTGTTTGTTATGGGATCAGGCCCCGTTAAGGGCTTTGCTGTAACACTGGGTATCGGGATCTTGTGTTCCATGTTCACGGCAATTTTGTTGTCGCGTATGATTATTTCCTTTTGGGTGCATCGTGCGCGTCCCAAGACCCTTAGCGTTTAAGGGAGAGACGTGATGATGAAATTAAAACTAGTCCCAGCTGAAACAAAAGTTCCCTTTTTAAAATATAGGTTTATGGCCTTTATGGTGTCGGCTGCTTTGATTTTGGCCTCCGCCGGGATG
>JAESSA010000042.1 GCA_016764355.1 Sneathiella sp.
TCAGCGGCGAGGCGGGTATTGGAAAATCGCGCATCACCCGTGCAGTAATCGACGTCATCGCGCAGGCCGATCATGTTCGCATGACTTATCAGTGCTCTCCCTATCACACGGACAGCGCATTTTATCCGATCATACAACAACTTTTTTTTGCCGCTGGGTTTAAGGCGACCGACGGAGCAGATGCTCGATTGGACAAACTGGAAGCGACGATCGGCGACGATGGTGAAATCGCTGCGCTGATCGCGGCGCTTCTCGGCATCGACGGGGTCGAGCGGTACGGTGCGCTCGATCTGACTCCAGCACAGCAACGCGCCCGCACCATGCAGGCTCTGGTCCAAGTGATGGTTCGACAATCGCACGACAAACCCTTGCTTTTGGTATTTGAAGATCTGCACTGGGTTGACCCGACAACTCTGGAACTTTTGGACCTGGCCCTCGATGCCATCGCCGATCAACCCATTCTGCTGCTTGCCACAGCACGCCCGGTCTTTGAATACGGCTTTGGTGGTCATCCAATTGTCTCCCGGTTTGCCCTCAACCGCCTGGGCCGGGAGCAGATCGCCGCTATTGTGGGCAAGCTGACCGGTGGCAAGACTTTGCCAGATGAGGTCGTCGACATCATTACCAGTCGAACCGATGGGGTGCCACTGTTTGTCGAGGAACTGACCAAGACGATACTGGAATCCGGGGTCCTGAAGACAATTGGCAACCGGTTCGTTCTGGACGGCCCGTTAGATACTCTGGCTATTCCCAGCACGCTGCATGACAGCCTGATGGCGCGACTGGATCGTCTGCAACCGATCAAGGAAGTCGCCCAAACGGCGGCCTGTATCGGAAGGGAGTTTGATCACCGCCTGCTGGCCAGTATCTCGCCGCTGCCAGAAGCCGAGCTGACGACTGCAATGGACGGACTGATAAAAGCGGAACTGATCTACCGGCGTGGCTTACCGCCTGAGGCGACATACCTGTTCAAACACGCACTCGTCCGCGACGCGGCCTATGAAAGCCTGTTGAAAGAACGCCGTCGAGGCATTCATGCCCGGATACTGACAGCTCTGGAGAAAGCCCCGGACATTGCCCCCGAGGTGCTGGCATACCACGCCGAAACAGCCGGACAAACCGATCGCGCCATTGATTTGTGGGAGGCAGCGAGCAAGGCCGCCATGGCCCGCCCGGCCTATGACGAAAGCATCGCGCATCTTGGACATGCGATCGCTCTGATAAGCCCTATGGTCGAAAGCGGAGCCCCTGTCGTCATCGAGCACGCCTTGGCTCTGCAGGTTCAACTGGGTATGGCATTGCTGGTGCGCAGAGGCTACGGCGCTGACGAAACAATTGCTGCTTTCGAGCTGGCTCTCACATTGGCCGACAAAGTTGGCGAAACCCCAATGCGCTACTCAATCCTCTACGGATTATGGATTGCGAAGGGTATCAGGGGTGAGCACGCAGAATCGTGGAGGCGGGCTGAAACGTTGGTCGAGCAGGCGGCTAAGTCGTCTGAAACGGCGCCTTTGGTGGTTGCTAACCGGGTCGCGGCGGCTACGCGCTGCTTCATGGGTGATTTGACTGGAGCCAGTCACTATCTGGATATTGCCAAGACGCATTATGATCCCGTTGCGCATGCGGGACTTGCCGATCGGTACGGACAAGATATCGGCGTCACAATTAATATATTCGGATCGCTTAACACGCAGTTACTTGGCCAGACCCAGCGCTCCTGGACGCTTGCTGAAGAAGCCGAGCGCCTCGCAAGGGCGACCGGGCATACTCAATCGATTTGCTATATGCTGATGATGCGGTGCATATTTAGTTTGCTCGCCGATGACACAGCCACATTTGAACGCTGTACAGCTGAAGTCACACCGATCGCCGAAGAATACAAACTGACTGTGTGGCTTGGTTTTTCGTTGATGATGACGGAAATTGTGGCGGCCAGAAACGGCGATAAATCCAGCATTGAGCGCTACATGATGGCAGATGCAGCGATGGTTGCAACTAAGGTCAGAATGTTTGTACCCCAAACGCGCATTGAAGCTGGTTGGTGTGCGCTGGCACTGGGACTACGAGATGAGGCCGCCGAACTGGCCAAGAGGACACAGGATTTGATTGGCCAGACCGGCGAGGCTTATTGTTTATCGGATCTGCACCGTTTGCAGGCGGCTTTGGCCAAGGCGGATGGCGATAGAGGCGCGGTGGAAAGGCATTTAGGCCGTGCCCTTGATTTGGCCCGACAGCAAGGCGCCAAATTATGGGAATTGCGCAGCGCTATCGACCTTGCCCAGCATTGGCAGGACCAGGGCAAAATTGGTGAGGCCATTGCACTGCTCAAGCCTGTCAATGGCAGTATCGCTGATGGAGATTGTCCAAACGACCGCGTCATTGCCCTAGCCTTACTCAAAGATTTAGCAAGGTAATCGCTCAAGCAGCATGTTTGCTTATGGCACTAAAGAGAAGTGTTGGCGGTACACAGATTTGGTCAGCTTTTTGGTGGTAAGCAGACTTATCTTTTGGCCAAATTACGGACCATTTTTTGAGCCTGCCGACGTCGACGTACCAAATGCGTGCCACGATATATAAATATGTTTAATAACAGCTAGATAACTATATTATCTGTCCAGTCCATCATGGGTGTAATGCTTATAGTGCGGTCTAATTTGGTCATGGATATCCTCAGATTACTGCTCACGCCCTTGATATAAGAATATGGAAATAAAACCAAAGAAAAAACGAGATTTTTTTTGTAGGATTTATCGCCACTAACTGGCTTGTCATCAGGGTGTAGATGACTGACTGCGGCGGAACGTCAAAAGGAGTAAACACTTCCAAAGACGGAGTATCTGACTACCGTACTCGCAAGTCGTAGAATTTCACTTCAAAACATTCGGATGAAGTGGGTTGCAAATATGAAGACAAATGCGACAGCCGACATAAAGAGTGCGCGCAGGAACCTACGTCTTTTTAACTCGCGAAGCTGGGACACTTTAAGCAGTTCGATGCTATACTCATTGATCGGATCGCAACAATCGACGGCGTCTTTGAGCGCCTTTACACTGCTAAGTTTTGTTGGGTCAACATAGAGAATGCGGTTCGTTGCCATTTCTGCCTGGTTGGGAAATTTCTCGGCCGATTTTCGGGTTGGATACAACACAAAACCGAACAGCAATATAGGCAGAATGGCACCGCAAGCGACCGAGATCGTAAGTAGGTTCAATTCTGATGCTCTGGGCAATAGACCCTCGAATTTACCTATAACTCCCAATGCCAAGATATATCCAACGCCAACGATTTGCGCCTTTGTGTCATAGGCACGTGCCGTCGTTTGTGCCTCGATTAGGCTGTCGCGCAGCAAGTTCAAAGATTGTTGCGCTGAAGGATTCATTTTCTGGCGATCAGTCCCAAATCATTGGTCCTTTTAAAATGTTGGTTCATAGTTTGTCTTTCCTGATCGTCAGATGGTTGCCCATACTCGGTTCCCTTATAAAAATTGTTTGAACAAATGCCGAGCCAGGCTCAGTAGGAAGAGGGCATTGACCCAGACAACTTTCGTTCGAGGGGCTACTCGGGGAACGCTAGTAAGAGGACTGGCAGAGTAATCATTCTAACTTTCCGAGTCAATTTGGAAGTCGCTATGTGTAAGTAGATGACTCCGCCTATTTGACTGGTCTGGACGGATAGGTCATGGGCATTGCGTATGCCGTGTTGTGCTTGGTCCAATCGCGAACAACCAGGCTATCACGACTAGCCACAGCTGCGGCTCCACAGTACCCGGAAAAAATCGCGACGAGAAATCCGAAATGATGCTCACCGAAAATATAAAGCCGACATCGACAATCTGTGCCTTGGTATCATAGGCCCGGACCGTGTCCGTCGATTTCTGTGCAGAAATTACCGCCTACCACAGTATCGATCACAAGATACACCTGCAACAGAGGGCGGAGTAAATTCTTGCTATATCAGTATATTTGAAAACGTTTAAAGATTATGCTATTAGAAAATACTGGTAGATTTCTAGACGTTGGGCGAGGGGGAATGAAGTCTTTCTAGGCGGTTTTAAAGCTCTGGAAGAAAGTTTCGGCTAAGCCTTAGAAGTAGGAATTTGAGCCTATCCCAGGTTTTATGTTTTCTCTCCAGCTACGGGGCCTTTTCCGATTGTTTAGTTCGTCAAACGCCCCGTTTAATAGTGTGTTTTCGTTATCTGAATTTCAGATTTCTACAGGATAAGTCTTCTACAGATTTACACCCCATCAACCGCATATCACGTTCGATTTCTGCTCGCATCAGTCCTAACGCCCGTTCAACACCTTTTTGTCCCGCTGCGGCCAATGGGAAAAGATAAAACCGACCACCGCCAACCGCTTTTGCCCCCAACGACAAGGCTTTGAGGACATGGGTGCCGCGTTGCACGCCACTATCCATAATAACATCAATTTTGTCGCCCACCGCATCTACAATTTCGGCAAGTTGATCAAAAGGGCTCCGTGATCCATCTAGCTGTCGACCGCCATGATTGGATAAGATTATTCCTGTGCAGCCTATATCCACAGCTTTTTTTGCATCATCAACGCTCATGATGCCTTTCAAACAAAATTGGCCGTCCCAAAATTTTACCATCTTTTCAACATCATTCCACGTCATCGAAGGATCCAGCATATCCGTAAAATATCGGCCAATTGACATAGCCCCGCCACTCATGTCCACGTGACTTTCAAGTTGTGGCAAGCTAAATTTTGCATGAGTTACATAGTTTATGCCCCACATCGGTTTTGATATAAATTGGAGCATTCCATTGAGAGTAAGTTTAAAAGGAATAGAAAATCCTGTCCGTAAATCGCGCTCCCGGTTACCGCCGGTAATACTATCTACGGTTAGCATCATTACCTCCACGCCAGCCTCTTTGGCACTTTCCATCATTGCTCGGTTTAAGCCACGATCCTTATGAAAGTAGAACTGGTACACTTGAGGGTTTGAGTGCTTTTCCCTTATTTCTTTTAGACTAACGGTGCCCAGTGAAGACACACCAAACATTGTTCCAAATTTTTCTGCAGCGGCTGCGACAGCATATTCACCCTCATGATGAAATAGTCGTTGCAAAGCGGTCGGTGAACAATAAATCGGCATGTCTAGCTTTTGTCCCATGACCGTGACAGACATATCGATATCTTTGACGTCGCTTAAAACATTTGGCACTAAGTCACATTCATCGAAACTCGCCGTATTTCTACGATACGTAATTTCATCGTCAGCCGCTCCATCAATATAGTTAAAAATAGGACCCGGAAGCCGCTTCCTTGCTAATGTTCTGAAATCTTGAAAGTTGTGACAGTTTTTTAGACGCATCTAGATTTGAGTCCCTTAATATTTAGAATATTCCAATGACTGTTTAGTCCCTATTCGATAATCAACGAACAGACCAAGCCATGAGAACAAAAAGAGGAAAATAGCCAAATACTTGTACCTAAGTATTGACCAATATAAAAGGCTACATCGCAAGAATCGTAAATTCTAGCTATGCAATGGCATCTCTTTTTGAGAAGTAAACATTCATTATAATTCATTATTATTAATGTATAGAGAGCGATAGGTTGTCGGCAAGTGTTTCGTTGTTCATTGTCCAGAGGTTACCATGTCATCACAATCATCGATCTTTCGTATTACCCTCATCGGGTTGGTTTCTTTAGCGTTGGCCATGGGAATTGGCCGTTTCGCTTTTACCCCGTTGATGCCGATGATGCAGGAAGATGGATTGTTGAATATCATGGACGGCGGCTATCTTGCCTCGATCCACCTCTTCGGATATTGGCTGGGCGCCGTTTTCGCGACAAAAATTCCCTGGCCTCCCAAAGCGATGTTGCGGTTTTCCCTGCTTGCCATCGCTGTTGGCACTGTGGGGATGGGCCTAACAGACAATTTTACTGTTTGGATGATGTTACGTTGGCTTTGCGGTGTCTGCAGCGCCTGGACGCTTGTCCTGGTCAGCAATTATAATGTCAAGCACTTGGCCGAAATTAACCGCACGGAGTACCAAACCTGGATTTTCTCTGGCGTCGGTGTGGGAATTTTCATTATCGGATTGGGGTATATGGCTTTTATGGTAACCCATATTGACAGCTCCCAGAGCTGGCTGATAACGGGTGTCCTTTCATTCATTGCGATTTGCGTCGTCTGTTTAAACATGGGGCCGGAAATTCCCGACGTTAGACCTGCCGTTAATCTTCGTAAAACACAGCGAAGCACACTGGATTGGCGTTTAATCGCCGCTTATGGGGCAATGGGCATTGGTTACATTATTCCGGCCACCTATTTGCCCATCATGGCCCGCGAAATCGTTCAATCCCCCTTTATCTTTGGTTGGGCTTGGCCGATATTTGGCGCAGCCGCGTTCATTTCAACACTTCTCGCTTCAAGATTTCAAAAACGATATTCCAATCGGCAAATATGGGCGGCAAGTCAGGTTATCATGGCGGTGGGGCTTCTCCTCCCGGCTATTTATCCGCATATTCTCACGATTCTTGCGGGAGGGCTCTGTGTTGGCGGAACCTTTATGATCATCACGATGACCGGCATGAAAGAAGCACATCGCGTCGCCCCCCCTCAGGACGTCATGAGACATATTGCTGTCATGACAGCATCATTCGCCACCGGGCAAATGATCGGACCGTTGTTTGCCAGCTTTGTCCATGAACTGACACAAAGTTTCTCAGCTTCCCTCATCTTTGCCAGTGTTACTCTCATTCTTACAGCGATACTGCTGTTGGAACGTTCCCCAAAGACGGAAATCGTTCAACCATAACAGAATTCTTCTCACGTTACCCTTGAACTCGTGAGGTCCATTTAGTTTCAATATGTGGAAAAAGCTGTTATCTGCAAACTCTTCCTAATATGCTGGGTTGGTATCTCAGCATATTTCCCCATAGTTGACTGCGAATAACATCTATTCTTCAGCGTTGTTTTCAGGAAAATGACCTGATATTGACAGAAGATGTTGCCAAATGGATTGAGCGACTATACCAACTTCGCTGTCTCTTCGGCGGATTTGATAGAGTTGTGAATGACGCGGTGGATAGCCTTCCACATTGAGCTCAACCAATTTACCCTGTTCTAATTCCTCAGCAACAAGATGTCTGGGCATTCCACCCCAGCCCATTTGGGCTAACAACACCTCTTTCTTCGCTGCAAAATCAGATACCGTCCAACGCAGCCCCCCAGGTAGTAAGTCTCTACTTTGCTCAAACGCACCACTGCTGCTATCAGACACGACAACCTGCGTGTAGCTTTGCATTTCAGAAATAGTTTTTAAGTGTTCACTATCCGCAGGCCCATATTTCGGATGAGCAACAGGCACAATAGTTACCTGGGCAAAGGGGATGGCTTCTACCTGATCGACAGGAACATCATCAAGCGCAGCAATAATAATATTGGCGTCATCTCTTAGCAGCCGTTCTAACGGTCCTCCCATGCTTTCCCGCGAAAGGCGGACATGGGTCATTGGGTATTCGATTGTGACATCGCTTACGATTTTTAAAAAAGGCTGTAGGGGGTATGTCGCAGTCACTGCGAGAAAAACCTGCGCTTCCTGTTTGGCGCGCAAACTCTTGGCCAAATTACCGAGCTGTTGCATTTGCTGTATTACCCGAGTCGCTTGTCGATAAAAAACCTCGCCGGATGGTGTTAGTTTTGGCCGATACGCCTCTCTTGAAAAGAGACTAAAATCAATTTCATTCTCAAGTTTCTTGATCATATGGCTGATGGCAGATTGAGATTTGTTCAATTGCTCCGCTGCTGCCCTAAAAGTTCCTTCAGTCACAATAGCGTTCAGCATCACCAGTTGTTCATAGGTCATCTAGTCTCCAAGGATGATTAGTTTTACTAATTGTTATCATGAAAATTCAATATTATCAATTAATCGTAAGGCTCGATACTTTGTGAACGTAAACATTAAACGAAGCACAAGGAATTTTGTTATGAGACTTTTTTATAAACCCGGTGCCTGTTCATTGGCTTCACATATTGTTCTAAAGGAAGTTGGCGTGACTTTTAGTGTCGATGAGGTGGACACTCAAGCCGGCCGAACCAAATTCGGTCGTGATTTCAAACAATTGAATCCCAAAGGATATGTCCCGGCTCTTGAATTGGAGACTGGGGAGGTCATTACGGAGGGAGCCTCCATCCTTCAATATATTGCCGATAAGCACCCTGAAAACCAATTGGCCCCTGCTGCGGGCACCATTGCACGGGCGCGGATGCAAGAGCATTTAAACTATACCAGCTCCGAACTTCATAAAGCCTTTGGTCCGCTGTTTTCAGATAACGCGACCGATGCACAGAAAGTAGATGCCCGAGAAAATGTGGCGCAAAAAATTGACTACATGGCCACACTTCTCAAGGATGGCCAAGAATACCTAGTTGAGAACAAATTTACTGTCGCAGATGCGTATGTGTTCGTTGTGCTCAATTGGGCAAACTTCACCGGTATCGACTTGAATAAATGGCCAAACATTGCTGCATATGTTGCCCGCATCGCCGCACGTCCCTCTACTAAAGAAGCCATGCTGGCTGAAGGATTGCTTTAATGCGTGAATTGAACGCATACAATGAAATCGTTGGCCTTATGCAGAGCTATTTTGACGGTCTTTATCATGCCGACAGCAAAATACTAGCTGATGTTTTCCATCCGGATGCACGTTACGTGAATATGATGGAAGGAGAGTATATGAACTATTCTCGCAGCGAATATCTCGAAATCATCAAGCAACGTACATCGCCTGCGAGTCAAGGGGAGCAGCAAAACGATCAAATACTCTCGATTGAATTCGGTGGATCGCAAATGGCCTTTGTAAAAGCAAGAATGGCCATGATGGGACGTGAGTATCTCGATTTTCTGACCCTCATATTCGATGATGGTGGTTGGAAAATTATGTCTAAAATCTTCACATATAACCTCCAAAAGGGAGACGCATAAATGCCATACGTAAACATAAAAATCACTCGAGAAGGTGGCCCGAATGGTACCGGTCCGTCAGCGGAACAAAAAGCGGAACTGATTAAAGGTACAACTGACCTGTTAGAAAAGGTGCTTGGAAAGAATCCGGCTTCCACTTTCGTCGTAATCAATGAGGTAGCACTGGAAGATTGGGGGCTCGGTGGATTACCAGTCACAGAATATAGAAAGATGCTGAAGCAATAAAACAAGCATCTGACTGGCTCGATCTGTTGTGACCTTATGTTCAGAAAAATATTTTCCGAAAGGGACATTAAGGCACGGTTGTCTCATTTATACAAAATGAGAACGCCTGCCCATGCAAGCATAATAGGTCGAAGTCAGGCTGACCAAAGGTTACTTTTTTACCGCCAAATTCAAGATGAAACACCAATTGACATCGGCCTTCTTGGATAGGGCCAGGTCTGCAAGGTAAATCCGACACTGACCAATTACGAATTAACAGAGAAATTATCATGAAAAAATTGAAAATTGAAATGGTCCACGACATCGTATGCTCGTGGTGTCCAATTGGCTACAGCAACATTCAAACAGCAATCAAAAATTTAAGTCTCGAAGTAGATTTTCATTTCCTTCCCTATGAGCTTAATTCTGAAATGGATGAAAATGGTGAAACCATTGCAGGTTACTTTAAAAGCCGCTTCGGGTGGGATGATCGTAAGCTATTGGATTATCAGAAATCGCTTGTAAAAACCGCACAAAGTGCAGGTGTTACCATAGATTTTTCAAAGAGAGTGAAATACTATAATACCAAAAAAGCGCATCAATTAATGCATTGGTCAGAGCGATTTAATAAACAGACAGAGCTTAATGAACGATTGATCAAAGCTTACTTTGCGGAAGGGCAAGATATTAGTAACACTGATGCTTTACTGGATATTGCTGTGCAAGTTGGACTAGACAGAGTTTCGACAGAGAATGCACTATTCTCAGACCAACTCTCGCAGGAGCTGGATCGTAAAATTGAGCGGCGAAAAGCATTCAATATTCAAAGCATCCCTGCTTTTATTTTGAATGAAAATATATTGATTTCGGGCTCTCAATCTGTGGAATTTTTTGAGGATACCCTGTCAAAAGTCCGCGAGGGATCTGCAGCTAACGTAACAATTTCTGTTTAGTGCATTGAGTCGATTAGGAAATAATTGCGAGGTGAAAATGTACCGGTTAAAGAAAGGGCATTATCCGATCCAAATTGCGCAAAAGAAATCGCAAAACTCGTTGATATCTAAATCAGTAATTACTAACTAACTACAAAAAAAGGAGGGTTTCATGTCCAGAAAAATTTATGGAAGTTGCCTATGTGGCACTGTGAAATACGAAATTGAAAACAATTTTGAAATATTCTATTTGTGCCATTGTACCCAATGCCAAAAAATATCGGGCTCCAATCATGTATCAAATCTTTTTGGTAAACCAAATAGCTTACGTTGGCTCACTGGTGAGGCAAAAATAAAACGATATGAATATCCAAACCGTGGGTTTACCAACGCATTTTGTACTGATTGCGGAGGTGGTGTGCCTTTTCTGACCCAGAGTGGAAAAGCAGTTGTGGTTCGGGCTGGAACACTTGGTGGCCAGCCACAGTTTTTTTCTTCAAGCAAGATATTCCATAGTGAACGTCCTGACGGGAATGAAAAAGCGGAAGCATCAAAATCCTACGAAAAATTTCCAATAACGAATAAAGAATAGGATCTTTATGGGGCACTTTTTACAGTAGTCTCGGGATCCTAATTTAATTATTTGCTGTCTCTTTCTGCTTCTGGTACTAAGGAGAAGTGTTTGCGATACACAGATTTGGTTAGCTTTTTGGTGGTAAGCAGACTTAATCTTTTGACCAAATTACGTGCCATCTTTCAAGGTCACGAACGGTGACGTACCAAATGCGCATCTCGAAAAATAAAATCGTATAATAACAATTATGAAGAAATAATATCCGTCCAACCCATTATAAGACGAACAGAGCTAGATTATGGCTGAGGACAAATTGGAGAGTGTGTCAACGTTTCCCGTTATTCGAATTATACAGCTCCATAATTGTCGTATAAAGAGCTTGTATATGTGGTGCCATTGGCTGGGGAGTAACACAAATTCCAATGGATCTTTTTATTTTCAAATCCTTAATACGAATAAAACTAACGTCATAAGGGGTTACCCTCTCCGTTATAATCGAAACGCCAAGATTAGCCGCAACCAATGACAGGACAAATTCATCATTTTCGGCCTGAAACACATTGCAGGGAATTATATTCTGATCTTGGAACGCCTGATTAACCTCTTTCCAAAATCCACATTTCACTCGCTCTATAAAAGGCTCATTAGATAATTCCTTAAGCGCAAGTTCGTCATACATGGCAAAGGGATGTCGTTTTGGTACCACAATGCTTAAATGCTCTTCGAACAATAAAGTAAAATCATGAGAAGCGTTAAGATCATTTGTTATGATTAAGTCGACCTTTTGCTCTTGCAGCATTTTGGTTATTTCATCACCGCTGCCAACAACAACTTCGATCAATATATGTGGGTTCGTCGCCCTATTAACCTCAACAATCTCAGCGATATGATCCATATGAATATTTTTCAGCACGCCAATAACAATTCTATCCGGCTCATCTGCCAGTTTAGATTTTATGGATCTGAGTTGATCATACGACTGTCTAGCTTGAGCCAGAAATACGTCCCCAGCGGCCGTAAGAGTCGCTGATCGACTGCCGCGATTAAACAAAGTTACATTGAGAGATTCTTCAAGTTTTCGAATGCCTGCAGATAAGGTTGGCTGCGTAACATGTACCTGTTTAGAGGCTGCTAGAAACGTGCCAAAATCAACCACCGCCAGGAAATATTTTATTTGCTGTAATTCCATATAGACAAATTCTATACAAAACATGGAAAATATCAATTATTTTTCTATTAAGTTGCTTGCTATCGTTAATTATCAATTTTTGAAGGAAGCACAAATGTTCTCAAATAAAACAGTTATTATTACTGGCGCATCGTCAGGGCTTGGCAAAGCTATCGCCACAAAATTTCTAAATTTAGGGGCAAATATTATAATCAATGCCCGTAATAAGAAGAAATTAGAAGAGTTTGTAGCTCAGAATAACAAACATAGATCTCACATCCATGTGGAAGTGGGGGACATTGGCCTAAAGTCTACCGGGCAAGCCCTGACAAAAGCAGCGCTAGATCGTTTCGGTTCAATTGATGTGTTGGTGAATAACGCCGGGATTTTTGCTCCAAAACCATTTCTCGATGTCACTGAAGAGGATCTGGATGGATATTACGCGACCAACCTTAAGGGAACCTATTTTACATCGAAGGCTGTTATACCATCAATGATCGATAAAAGAGATGGCACCATCATTAATATTGGCTCTATGTGGGTTGAAAACCCAATCGAGGCGACTCCGGCCTCTGCATCACAAGTGGCTAAAGGAGGGATACATACTTTAACACGCCATCTTGCGATTGAATTCGCCGGCAACAACATCAGAGTGAACACGATCGCTCCAGCGGTAATTGACACACCTTTATACGATGACTTGATGAATAAGGAGACCTTACAAAGTCTCGCTGCTCTCCATCCGCTGCGTCAGCTTGGACAAATGGCAGATATCACTTCGTGGGTGCTTCACCTTGCAGGAGAAGGCAGTCGCTTTGTTACTGGACAAACCATTTTCGTAGATGGCGGTATTACTGCGGGATCGCATTCCGCATAACCGATCAGGTTTAAATTTACTTCAGCATATTGGTGATCTTGTGATTAATATTAGACAAGCTGTCGAAAGCAAAGGGTATATTCTCCCGCAGGCTCCAATGCCTGTGGGAAGCTATCAGGCTACGCTTTATACCGATAATTTCTTATACATTTCAGGCCAGTTGCCTGTGCGGAATGGAGAACTTATTTATAAGGGGTGTTTAGGAAAAGAATTAACGACCGATCAGGGGAAGGCCGCAGCACAACTTTGTGCACTTAATTTTTTAAGCCAGTTAGACGGCTCACTAAGGGATCGTAAACTGAAGCAAGTTGTTAAAGTTGAGGGATATATTAATGCCAGTAGTTCATTTACTGAGCATGCTGAAGTGCTGAATGGTGCTTCAGATTTTTTGTGAAATATTCTCGCTGAGAGATCGGGACACATCAGAACCGTGATTGGCTGTACGAGTCTACCTTTAGGAGCTGCTATTGAAATTTCAGTTATTGTAGAATTAGAGTAGATCTGACCAACAGGGGAATTATTCCGTGGCATTTTTTACTGTCAGTAAGTCCGTATCACATTGCCTTTGTGGTAAAGCGCCCGTCGTTCCATTAATCTAGTACAATCCAATCGAAATTCCTTGAAACAATGTCGTGCCGAAGCTTCTAAGGTACGGCCGAGTGTAAATGCGGCTGCCTTAGGAAAAGAAGTCAAGAAACTCTGTGTCTACAGGCCGTGAATGTGACAATGCCAACACCTGCTATCTTTTGGATGATGGCATGTGCGGGTGTCCAGACCCGACCGCTAGATGCATAAATTCACAGAATGCTTTTGTTGCTTTTGAACGAGCAGACCCTCGTGCCCAGGCCAGGCCGACATCCATGCTCGGGATCTCCTCGGCTATCGTCATGACTTCAATGCGTCTGCCTTCTAGGGACCACGGACGATAAACCATATCTGACAATATTGAGATGCCTGTACCGTTAGAAACCATGCTTCGAACAGCCTCTACAGATGAAGTTCTGAAAATGACATTTGGCATATGGGTTGTCTGATTCCAATATCGAAGGGCTGTGTTGCTGGCTTCATCGACAGTGAGCATGATATAAGGTTGATCGGCTATATCTTCCAGCGTTACCGACTGCATTTTTGTTATTTCGTTGTCTGAGCTTAACCAAAGCCTTCGACGAGACCGAAGCAGCGTTTCGGTCTGAAGATCCTCTTGATTATCAAGGTTAGAAGTCAAAATCATAGCTAGATCACAATTGCCAGAAATTAGACCCTCTTCTATATCCTTGCGGTCAGCTTCCTGTAACTCCACTTTGATATTAGGAAAGCTGCGGGCAAATCGTGCGAGATAGGATGGCAGAAAATATCCTGCAACTGTAAAGGATACAGCCAGCCTGATCAGGCCTGTATCAGACGCATTTGATAGGCTTGGAAGTCGGACAGCTTCCTGCACAGCGTTTAATATATGGTGGGCATGTTGAAGGAAGCGATGACCATCATAAGTCAGAATAACTCCATGGGATTGTCGATCAAACAGGCGCGTGCCTAGTATTTCTTCCAATCCTTTAATTGCCGTTGTGATCGCGGATTGCGAGACATGTAGACCCATTGCCGCTTGAGAAATCTGACCGGTTTCGGCTGCGGCAATAAAATAGCGGATTTGTCGTAGAGATGGGAGCATCAAATAAATCTATATTTGTTCAAAATTGCAGTGATTTTAACTTAGTACACAAATTTCTCGAAAATTCAACAGCTACTCTGTATCCAATAAAACTGTTTTAGATAGATTGTCAGATCAAAAAATACAGTGATAACAATACTGTTTCCCAGGTTTGTGGTTAACAAGACAATTTTATATGAAACAATTAGTGATATTAAAAAAATTGATATCACAATTCAAAAAACAGTATTTTATAACATCATCAACACTCCCTATTGTGACTGCAAGCCGTGAAAAAAGAAGCGAACGTCGCTGGAAAAAATCAACATGGCTAAAAAAACTATAATTGGTAGCGGATATTTGCTGCCAGTTCGATGTCTATAAAAGGGGAGAATTAGTCATGAACACCAAAATTATATCACGCGCTGTACCGGCCGGACTGATGGTCGCGGTTTTGGGAGCAACCAATGTCCTTGCCGCGGACTGGTATCCTTTTCCGGTAGAGGTTTGGAGCCCAGCTTTCAATATGGAAAGCCCACGCACGACAGCTGAATATTCACCCTTGGCTAAGGCGGCCAAAAAATGGAATATTTGTGTATCTTTTCCGCATATGAAAGATGCCTACTGGTCCGCCGTGAATTATGGCGTTGTAGATGAAGCAAAGCGCCTTGGGGTGAAAATGCAGCTCGTCGAAGCGGGCGGATATACCAATCTCAGCAAACAGATTTCACAAATTGAAGATTGTGTCGCTGGAGGCGCTGATGCTGTAATCATTGGTGCCATTTCTTTTGATGGGTTGAATAATCTGGTAAAAGAAGTCAGGGGAAAAGGTATTCCGGTCATTGATATCGTGAACGGTATGTCGTCGCCGGAACTATCTGCGAAATCTTTGGTATCCTTCGGCGAAATGGGTTTTAAAGCAGGTGAATATGTTGCCAAAACACATCCTGCTGGTGGTAAGGCTGTAAAAGTAGCCTGGTTCCCCGGACCTCCTGGCGCCGGTTGGGTCGAGGCTGGTAATGCCGGTTTCCAAAAAGCGGTAAAGGGAAGTGCCATTGAAGTTGTCGAAACCAAATATGGTGATACCGGCAAGGAAACGCAGCTCAAACTTGTTGAAGATACCCTCGAAGCCCATCCGGATATTGAATATGTTATCGGTACGGCGGTGACAGCAGAAGCAGCAGTAGGCTTACTGCGCTCACGCGGACTTCTGGGCAAAGTCAAAATCATGTCATACTATTTCACACCTGGTGTCTATCAGGGTATCAAGCGCGGACAAATTCTGGCCGCCCCAACAGATTCCCCCGTTATTCAAGGGCGTGTCGCCATCGATCAGGCGACCCGTATTCTCGAAAACAAGGATTACAGCAAGCATGTAGGTCCTGCGCTTTATGTTATCGACAGCAATAATGTGAATTCGTTTGATCGCGATTCATCGCTGGCTGCCGATGGCTTCAAGCCCACTTTCTCTGTCAACTAGCACACAATCTCTTTCCTGTAGAGGACTTGAAAATGACCAATATTGGTTATTCTCCCGAAGACACACTCTCCGCCACCAGATCGGTGGAGAGTGCTCCTCTCCTGGAGATGAATAATATAAGTAAAAGGTTTCCGGGCGTATTGGCTCTGGATGATGTTTCGTTCAACCTTAAAGCTGGCGAAGTCCATGTTTTGTTTGGCGAAAATGGCGCCGGGAAATCTACGATGATTTCCATGATTGCCGGTGTTTACCAACCCACAGACGGGACGATCGTCTTTCAGGGGAAAGAGACTCTCCTACAATCCGTACATCACGCTCGCTCCCTTGGTATTAGTGCCGTGTTTCAGGAATTTTCACTGGTTGAACAGTTGACTGTTGAACAGAATCTTTTTTTGGGGAATGAACAGACGTCTTATGGTTTTTTAAGCCGTAAGGCCGCCCATGATGAGGCAAAACGGATGCTCGATGATTTGGGATTTCCGCTAAAACCTGGTCAGAAGGTCGCTTATCTTTCGCGGGCCGAGCAGCAGATGGTAGAAATTGCCAAGGCCTTCAGGTCAGATTTATCCGTCCTCATTCTGGATGAGCCGACCGCTTCACTGACCGAGCGAGAAACAAATCGGTTGTTTGAGCTGGTTGAACAG
>JAESSA010000043.1 GCA_016764355.1 Sneathiella sp.
CCGGCTTCAATGCACTGGCAGATGGCTGTGGCTTTGCTGGTGATACCCCGTCAGCCGCATCAGCTACAGATATGGTCCCTAGCGTCATAGAAGTGAATGCGAACACGCAGACACCAAAACATACAATATTTTTAATTTGTCTTTTTAGCGGATCAAGCTTCGTCATTAACGGCTCCCTAATCTTCCCCAAAACATTCTCACTTAAATTTATTTTTATTTTGCGACAATTAAAAGACTCTTTTTAATTATTCTTGTGAGCGGCGTGAGTGTTGTCAGTCCATTAAATACAAAAAAGCCTTCCAAGTACATGACTTGAAAGGCTTTTTGTTGGTCGGGGCGGCAAGATTCGAACTTGCGGCCTCTCGCTCCCAAAGCGAGCGCACTACCAGGCTGTGCTACGCCCCGATTAGCGTTGGCGATGATCTACACCATACATACGGACCCTGCAAGCGATTGATTCATTTTTTTTCATTTTTTTTCAAATTTTATTTAAAAACGGCTTATTTCGGTGACATGCGTTTTTTCTCATCTTTTACATGATGAAAAATTGCGTCGGCTTTGAAGACAACTTTATTTCCAACTTTCAATTCACCGCGCACAAAAACCACCGATTTTGTATTCCGAACCACTTCCATATGCGCCTCAACCCAATCGCCTCCCCTTACAGGCAGTAAAAATTCGGAATTCATTTTTACGGTCACACAGCGCTGGTTATGTTTGTGGTTAATAGCGCGGGCTAAAGATGAGTCTGCAAATGACATCAACATCCCCCCATGAACAAAATTTAGGCCGTTCATATGTCGCTCATCTGGTCTGAATGCCCTGATTATTCGGCTCTCGTCGATTACCTTCTCATAATAGGGGCCGTTCCTCACAGCGAATGCCGCCCCTGATGTCGTCTCCACATATCCTTCAGGAATTTCGCTTAGCTCAACAGTATTCTTTTTCATTCTTGTTCTGTTATCCAACTATGTATTCAAATTATTTATCGAACAGAGTGTAGACCAGCCTGTGCCCCACTTGCACCTTATGTTTTTGAACAAACCCGCCAACCACCTCTAAAACGGCACGGATGGGCTGGCCCGCTTGAACTGTTGTTAAATCCCCCGGCTGCGCATCTTCTTTTATAAAAACGATCTGACCGCTGTTATTCACAAACAGCATGTCCAAAGAAATAAAGGTATCCTTCATCCACATAGCAACCAGCTGTTCTGACTTAAAATCAAACAACATTCCGGCCATAGGACCCAAATAAGTTCGTTTCATTAATCCAACGCGGCGCGTCTCCTCCGTATCGGCAAGATCGATTGAGATTTCAACGGAGGAATTCGGCCCAACAATTAGAAGCCGCTCCCCTGCCTCCGCATTAGCGAGAACAGTTCCCATAAAAAGCAACATCAGGCTTAAAATCAGTCTTGCAACAGGGCTTTTAAATTTCTTTGCCAACACACTAATTTTCCCTATAGTACGGCATTCCTCGGGGGGAGCCATTGGTTGCTGAGAGGTTCCAGCTTGGAACGACCCCTTTTACCTGATCAGGCTAGAACCTGCGTAGGAACGAGATAAATGGTCGTTGACGATACAACATCAGTTGCGTCCCAAGCAACAAGACACATTCTCCCCCAACAAGTGGCTGGCGATACTGACGCGACTTTGCCTGAACCAATCGGCGTCCAAATCAACTTGGCCAATATCTCCTACAACGACCAAATAATTCTGGAGAACATAAAGCTAAATCTCGAACCCGGAAAAACCACCTGTCTATTGGGCCCAAGCGGGGTCGGTAAGACGAGCATTTTAAAAACAATTGCTGGTTTTCTTGCCCTATCGCCCGCAAGCTCAATTGAAACCAGCGATGGAGATCCATTGCAGGGTCGCATTTCCTATATGGATCAAAGTGACTTGCTACTTCCTTGGGCAAGCAGTCTTGATAATGTGCTCATTTCAGCGCGCCTTAAAGGGGAGAGGCCTGATTTTGATAAAGCCAACCAACTGCTGGATCAGGTTGGCCTTCAGGACAAAAAGCAAGCCATCCCAGCAGAACTCTCCGGCGGTATGAAGCAACGGGTGGCGCTTGCCCGAACCTTGATGGATGACAGCCCCCTTGTTTTGGTTGATGAGCCTTTTTCAGCCCTTGATGCAATCACTCGCCACCGCTTGCAAGGACTGTTCGCCAAAATGCTTCATAACAGAACAGTACTAATGATTACCCATGATCCTATGGAGGCCCTTCGTATCGGCCATCATATTTTCGTTTTATCTGGAAATCCTGTGCTGCTGTCGCCTGATCTTAAAATGACGGGAGCTGTCCCGCGCGATCCAGCAAGTGAAACATTACGGCAGCGCTATGAGCTTATTTTAAGCATGCTAGGCATGACAAGAGATGACCGATGAGCAGGTTATTTCGGATTACAGTCACCTTAGGCGGCCTCCTATCAATTTGGGCTTTTATCACTTGGGTTACAGAGCTGCCCAAATTTATCCTGCCTTCTCCCCTATTGGTATTTTACAAAATAATTGAGCGGTACGATACCATTGCAGAACATGCTGCGACAACGGCAATTGAGATACTGCTCGGCCTTGCCATCGGGATAAGCCTTGGCATTCTATCTGCCTTAACCATCTCCACCCACCGTCAGGTAAAGCAATGGGTGATGCCGGTCCTCATCGCCAGCCAAGCCATCCCGGTCTTCGCCATAGCCCCCTTGCTGGTTTTATGGCTTGATTATGGCATCACCTCAAAAGTCGTGATGGCCACTTTGATTATCTATTTTCCCGTGACAGTCAATTTTCTGGACGGCCTTAATAGAACCGCCCCTGCCTGGATGGATATGGCAACTTTGATGCAGCAACAAAGACGATCCTTTCGTCTTATGAAAACCTACCGAATTTATCGTTTTGTGCGGGTTCCTTTTGCCCTACCAGCCCTTGCGTCGGGCATTCGTATTGCCACCGCCGTCGCCCCCATCGGGGCTGTGGTTGGGGAATGGGTAGGCTCCTCCTCCGGTCTTGGATATCTCATGCTACATTCTAATGGCAGAATGCAGACTGACCTGCTTTTCGCCGCACTTCTTACATTAACATTAATGTCTATCAGTTTGTTTTACTTGGTAGATTTTTTATTACGCATTGCCATTAAATGGCACGCAGATCAAACTTATTAGTTAACCCCTTGGAGTTGTTAAATATGAAACTCAAGTCTTTAGCCATCTTGATGATGGTTCTTCTGCCCATAAATTCTGCATTGGCAGAGGAAAAACTAACGGTCCTTTTGGACTGGTTTGTAAATCCTGATCATGCACCGCTGATTATTGCTAAGGAAAATGGCTTTTTCAAAAAGCACGGACTTGATGTTGAACTCATTGCTCCAGCAGATCCTAACGATCCTCCTAAACTTGTTGCTGCAGGAAAAGCGCCACTCGCCATTTCCTATCAGCCACAGCTTCAAGTACAGGTTGCCGAAGGGCTGCCCCTTAAACGGATTGGAACTTTGGTTGCAACGCCCCTTAACAGCCTTGTTGTTTTGGAAAATGGACCGATTAAGGAGATTAAAGACTTAAAAGGTAAAAAAGTAGGTTTCTCAGTCGGGGGATTTGAAGACGCACTGCTTCAGGCAATGCTTGCCAAACATGGCTTGACGTTAGATGACATTGAAATGATCAACGTCAATTTCAGCCTGTCCCCCTCCTTGCTTTCCGGTAATGTAGATGCCGTCATTGGAGCGTTTCGGAATTTCGAGCTGAACCAGATGGATATTGAAGGATATAAAGGGCGCGCGTTTTACCCTGAAGAAGAAGGTGTTCCAAGCTATGATGAATTGATTGTAGTTGCAAATTCCAACAACGTGGATGACCCACGTTTTAGGCCTTTCCTTGCTGCGTTGGAAGAGGCCGTACAGTTTATCGTAAATCATCCAGATGATGCCTGGAAGCTGTTCATCAAAAACCACAAAGACCTGGATGATGAGTTAAACAAACGGGCTTGGCGCGACACAATCCCTCGCTTTGCCCTTCGCCCAGCAGCACTGGACAGCAATAGATATGCACGCTTTGCCGCTTTTCTCGAAGACGCCAAACTGATTGATAAGGCAAAGGAAGTTTCTGACTACGCTTTGGAAATCAAATAAGTAATATCGATTATTGCACTAAGGTTGTTGCATACCATTTCAGCCTTAGTGCGTCATTATCGTCCTGCAGATATTACTTTGCAGCCGTTGTGAAAAAATTGACCGCAAAAACAATTGGCGATGTTTGACAAAATTGGAATTCGTATTTTCCCAACAAAAAAGGCATATGTCGTTAAAACATAAGCCTTTCTTTAGTCTGGAAATTTCGCTGAAATTTATCCGACTGGTTTTACATTGGGTCGGTGGGGTTTTCTATTTCAGCCACTTGGGGGCCTTTATCACTATCCCCAATGCGTACTTTCAAAAGCTGCCCCGCCTGAATTGGAAGAACGCCTTCACGTCGCAAGGTTTCCATATGAATAAAGATGTCCTGCGTCTCTTCCCCTCGAGTTAGAAATCCGTATCCTTTTACGGGATCAAACCACTTAACCTCGGCACTTACAAATTCACCTTGAGGCATAACGGCCGGATGATTTGTAACATTAGTAGGTTCAACAGGTCTTGGTTGAAAAGGAACGGCGGTAGAGGTGTCGATGTCCAAAACTTTGATTGCTTGAAGACCTTTGGAGCGACGAACAACTTCACAGGCAACCGTCACGCCCTCTGCTACATATTCATGGCCCGCCTCTCGCAAGCAAGATAGATGCAAGAATATATCTCCTGGTTCGTTTTCGGGATCAAGAAAACCAAATCCTTTAACAGTATTAAACCACTTCACTCGACCTCTAAGCTCAAACGATTCTTCCTTTGGCTCAAAAGGGACTGCAACTTCTGAATTACTGTGTAACTGTTCAACATTCGCTGACATTGGTTACTCCCACCGCTTTAGACTAATCACCCCCCGAGACCTAGCACCCTAACATAATAATATTCTAAATTTCAATATTTGATTAACCCTATATTAGGCATAAATCATCCACTTCTCACCTTTTTAGAAGTAAATTATCTATAAAATAGAGAATTTCGGCGTGTTTTAGTCAACTTATGAACCCCAACAGTTGTTTTCATCCAAAATTGTTTCGTATTTTGTTTAAAGTTTCGCGAATCTGTTGGCAACTACAACTTAAGAATCAGATTCTTCTAAAGAATCAATATGCTTAGGGTCACAAAACAAAGAAATATACTCTTATTGAGCGTCAAGGTTCTTGCAGGGTATTTTAAGGCATGCCATATACGGTCGTTAAAAGGCGTCTCTTCAGATAGAGACTGAAATAATATTTTTAAGGAACGGGGACAGATACTTGCGAACGTTAAGCTTGTTTTTCATCCTATTGGCTGTATGGCTTCTGCTTTCAGGGATTTATACGCCGTTGATCATCGGGTTCGGCGTCCTGTCTTGTCTGATTGTTGTTCTTATTGCACGGCGAATGGATGTTCTGGACAAAGAAAGCTTTGTTTTTAATCTTGGCCCTAAATTGCTGACTTATTGGGTTTGGCTATTTATTGAAATTGTAAAAGCAAATTACGACGTCGCTAAATGCGTCTTTTTCCCAAGAAAATACTTAAGGCCAAGCCTGTTTTCAGTAAAAGCCACTCAAAAGGATGATTTGGGTAAGGTGATTTATGCCAATTCAATCACACTGACACCCGGTACGGTCACTGTCGACCTGCACGAAGATACAATCTTGGTTCACGGGCTAACGACAGGCGCGGCTGAAGGCGTTAAATCTGGTGACATGGATCGACGAGTTTCTGACATTATGGGGAAAGCATGACTATTTTCTCCATTACCGCCTTTGCAATCCTTGTCAGTGTCGCCATGGCCTTGGCACGGGCCATATTGGGTCCAACCGCCTATGACAGAATATTATCAGCCAACGCCATCGGTACGAAGACAGTCTTACTAATTGCCGTTGTGGGCTTCATGAACGGACGCCCTGACTTTCTCGATTTAGCGCTGGTATATTCCTTGATGAATTTCATCGGAACCATCGCCGTTTTAAAATATTTTAAATTCGGCACCCTCCGGGGCGGTTTATCTGACACAAGGGATAAGGATTTATGATGGATCTTATTCTTGATATTGGGACTTGGATCTCGCTCCTTATTGGTAGTTTTTTCCTCCTCGTTACTGGCTTTGGTCTCCTTCGTTTTCCGGACCTCTACACCCGTATCCATGCGGGTGGCATGGCAGATACATTGGCAACTGCCATAATCTGTTTTGGCTTGGCCCTGCAAAGTGGCTTCACGCTAATTTCTGTAAAGCTTCTATTTGTGGTTATCTTTGTTTTCCTCACAAGTCCAACAGCGACCTATGCACTGGCGCAAGCGGCTTTCGTTGCCGGATTGAAACCTCGATTGGATGGTTTTGAAGGACCTTCAGAAAAACCTGCAACCAATAATGACGATGACTGAGGGGATTTAAGTAGATGGAAGAATTTACAGACATCTTTTTGATGCTGCTCCTCGTCGCAGGGTCTCTGGCTGTCCTCTATGTCCGCAATCTTTTTGTGGCAACCATGTTACTGAGCGCCGTCAGCTTTCTGATGGCCCTGCTTTTTGTAACGTTGGATGCGGTTGATGTGGCCTTTACCGAGGCTGCTGTCGGTGCCGGTATTAGTACGGTTTTATACCTTGGCACCTTGGCACTGGTTGGATCAAGCGAACGCCCTGCGGCAAAACTCAGTGTTATTCCTTTGTTACTGGCTCTCTCCGTTGGTGGGGCGCTGATCTATGCAACTTTCGATATGCCTGTCATCGGGGCCGCAGATACGCCTGTACAACTGAGCAATCTGACAAAACGGTTTGTTGAAATAAGCCCCATTGAAATTGGTATCCCCAACATGGTGACCTCTGTTCTGGCAAGTTATCGTGGGTTTGATACATTTGGTGAAACGACTGTGGTGTTCACTGCGGCCATTGGTGTTCTGCTGATTTTAAGCCAAAAACATGTTCGCCGTCCCGAAGAAGACGAAGTGGAACAAAGTGGATTGAAGCCCGCAGCAAAAGATCACGGACAGGTGGGAAGTCCCCACGATCTAATTCCTCATGTGGTCTCAAAAGTTCTTATTCCGTTTATTCTGCTCTTTGCCTTTTACGTGCAGTTTCATGGCGACTTTGGTCCCGGTGGTGGTTTCCAGGCGGGCGTTATCATGGCAGCCGGTTTCATACTCTATTCCCTCATTTTCGGGCTTCATATAACCAAGAAACTACTGCCCTTGAGAGTTGTAGAACTTTTTCTGGCTTTCGGCGTCCTTCTGTATGGCGGCGTTGGTGTTGCCAGCATGATAAAAGGCGGCAATTTCCTCGACTATAATGTGTTATCTGCCGATCCCGTCGCCGGTCAACATTTGGGCATTCTTCTTGTTGAACTTGGTGTGGGAATTACTGTGACTGCCGCCATGCTGGCTATTTTCTATGGATTTGCGGGCCGCGCGCAAGGTAGAGGCAAGGACGTAAACTAGATGCGAGAAATTTATGTTTTTTGATCATTTCAACTACTGGATTGTCGTAATTCTGATGATGATTGGCCTATATACGGTCATGAGCAGATCAAACTTGGTCAAAAAAATGATCGGGTTGTCGCTTTTTCAGATTTCCGTGTTCCTGCTTTATATCAGCATGGGGAAGATTGAAGGCGGCACAGCCCCTATCGTATCCAATGCCCCGGATGTGATTTATTCCAATCCGCTCCCTCATGTTTTGATTTTGACAGCCATTGTGGTGGGCGTTGCAACTACGGCCCTTGGCCTTGCCCTTATTGTACGAATTAAAGAGGCATTTGGCTCTGTTGACGAGGAAGAAATCCTCAGTAATGAGGATAATCTCTGAGATGACGTTTTTTATGTCCCACGCCCCGGTTTTGGCGATTATTATCCCATTGATGGGCGCGCCGATCTGCGCCTTGTTCCGCGGGAAGACGGCCCCGTGGTTGTTCACTTTGATATTAAGTGGCATTGCTTTTGCCTATAGCATTGATCTTTTGATTGCGGTCTCAGCAAACGGGCCTATTTCGTACGAGATTGGTGGCTGGGCGCCTCCTTATGGCATTGAATATGTGGCGGACCCCTTAAGTGCGTTCGTTATGGTTATTATCAGCGGGATCAGTACGGGCGTTCTTCTATATGCCAAAGACAGCATCGCCAACGAAGTACCAACCTCTCGTCTGGGTTTTTTCTTTGCGGCCTATCTTTTAGCCTTAACCGGAATGATGGGGATCACGGTTACTGGGGACGCGTTTAATATCTTCGTGTTTTTGGAAATCACGTCCCTGTCCTCTTATGTGCTCATTGCAATGGGCGCACGGCAGGATCGGCGCGCACTGACAGCGGCCTTTCAATATCTAATCATCGGGACGATTGGCGCTACCTTTATTTTGATCGGTGTTGGTCTTCTGTACGTCATGACAGGCACCTTGAATATCGCCGATATTGCCGACAAATTTGACAGCATTTCAGATACCCGCCCCATTCGGGCTGCGGTTGGTTTTCTAATTGTCGGTATTGCCATCAAGCTTGCGATGTTCCCCTTTCATGTATGGTTACCGAACGCCTATTCTTATGCACCAAACATTGTAACGGCCTTTTTTGCCGGGACCGCGACCAAGGTATCTGTGTATCTGTTGATCCGGTTTATTTATACGGTATTCGGGGCTGATTTCAGTTTTGGCACGGTTTATTTAACCGAGCTTCTGTTGCCACTGGGTGTTATTGCTGCCTTGAGTATGTCTGTCGTTGCCATTTTTCAGGATAACCTGAAACGACTTTTAGCTTTCTCAAGTGTTGCGCAACTGGGTTACATAACCATTGCTATTGCCTTGGCGACTGAGGCTGGCCTTACCGCCGGTATCTTGCATATTTTCAATCATGCCATTGTAAAGACAGGTCTGTTCCTTACCGTGGGTGCCATGTTCTTTGCAACGGGAACTACATCCATTAAGGCCCTTGCAGGCGTAGGTCAGCGGATGCCCATGACAAGCTTTGGCTTTGTCCTTGGCGGTCTTGGCCTTATTGGCATTCCGCTTACCCCCGGCTTCATCAGCAAATGGTACTTGATACAAGCGGTGTTGGAGCGCGGTGATTATATTGGATATGGTCTAGCCATTGCCATTTTATTGTCATCCATTTTCGCCGTGATTTACATTTGGCGGGTAGTTGAGATCCTTTATTTCCACCCCTCCCCTGAAGGTGCTAAAGGCAGTGAAGCGCCTTTATCCCTTCTCATCCCTTGTTGGATTTTCATTTTGGGTAGTTTCTACTTTGGTATCGAGACCTCATTCAATGTGGGTTTTGCTGAACAAGCAGCGCAGTTTTTGATGGGGGCACGTTAAATGATTTTCTCCCTAGAAATGCATGTTGCCCTTGCTTTGTACATTCCCCTCGTCGGCGCTATCGGTATTGCAGCCTTCGGTTCAGCTCCGAATTTACGAGAATCCGTCACCCTCGTTACAGCTGCCCTGTTATTTACCAATGTGATGATGATCCTGCCCGCCGTGCTGGATGGGGCTCAGCCTGTAGTGACTTTAATCACCACACTGCCGGGCCTTGATATCGCGTTCAAGGTTGAACCGCTTGGTATGACCTTTGCTTGCGTTGCCTCCACCCTGTGGATTATCAATTCGCTTTATTCTATTGGCTATATGCGGGCAAACCGAGAAGCGAAACAAACACGCTTTTATGTTTGTTTCGCTATTGCCATTGCTGCCACTATGGGTGTTGCTTTCTCTGGCAACTTGCTCACGCTCTTTATCTTCTACGAAGTCTTAAGTCTCTCCACCTACCCCCTTGTTACCCATAAGGGAAGTCCGGATGCACTCAGGGGCGGACGCATTTACCTTGGTATCTTGCTGAGCACTTCAATTGGTTTATTCTTGCCTGCTATCATCTGGGTATGGACAGTAACGGGAACAGTAGACTTTACCCCCGGCGGAATATTGGAAGGCCATGTCAGCGCAGGCATGACCGGTGTATTCTTGTTCCTGTTCATGTACGGCATTGGCAAAGCTGCCTTGATGCCAATCCATCGTTGGCTACCAGCGGCTATGGTCGCCCCAACACCGGTTAGCGCCTTGCTTCATGCCGTTGCTGTTGTGAAGGCCGGTGTTTTTTCCGTCCTTAAAGTGATTATCTATATTTTCGGTATCGATTTCTTATCTAGAACTGGCGCTGCTGAATGGCTCACATGGGTTGCGGCTTATACGTTACTTGCAGCCTCTGTTGTGGCCCTGACTAAACAGAATTTAAAAGCCCGCCTTGCCTATTCAACCATTAGCCAACTTGCTTATATTGTTGTGGCGGCATCTCTCGCGACCCCGATGGCGGTCGCCGGTGGTGCTTTGCAAATTGTGATGCACGCTTTTGGCAAGATCACTCTCTTCTTCTGTGCAGGGGCGATTTATACCGCGACGAAGAAAACCGAGATCAAAGATATGCGGGGGCTGGGTCGGGTTATGCCCTTAACTTTCCTCGCCTTCTTTATTGGAAGTCTGAGCATCATCGGAATTCCCCCATTGGGCGGCAGCTGGAGCAAATTCTACATAATGATGGGCGCCGTTGAAGCGGACCAGCTTATAATTTTGGGCGTTTTGTTGATCAGTTCCTTGCTAAATATCGCGTATTTGATGCCCATCGTTATTCGTGGCTTCTTTTACGCGCCTTTGGGAAAATCAGACCCTGTCCTTGGCGTAGGTCAAGAACGCCCCCTCTTCAATTGGGCTGGCGTTAAAGAAGCCCCCGCACTGGTCGTTCTGCCACCTATGCTGACGGCGCTTTGTTGTATTATTCTTTTCTTCCTGATTGACCCGATCTATCAAATGATCTTGCCAATCTTGATGCCGTAAGGAGCCGTTTCATGCCCAATTCTGATAACAGAACATACTGGCTGGATCGCCCCGGCAATGTGAACAAGCTTTTCTATGGCGTGGTCGCGCTCACTGTTGTTCTTGCGATCCCAGATATCTTCGCGTTATTTAATATTTTTTATGACAAACACCCCAAAACAGAAATTGAAGAAATCCCGTTCTTCTATGGCCTGTATGCCATGATTAGTATGCTTGTTCTTCTTGGTGTGTCCAACAGTGTGTCCAACTTTCTAAAACGCGACGAGGATTACTATGATTGAGGGCCTTAACCCCGGCATTATTTTGATCCTTGGGGCGCTGATAGTCCCCTTAACATCCGGTTTCATCCGTGGGATTTTACTTCTGGCCCTCCCCGTCCTCGGACTAGCGCAATTGATCATGCTGGGCCTTGGATCATGGGGACAGTTCGAGATTATGGGGATGCAGCTGACTGTTACCCACATTGACCCGCTCTCTCGCGTCTTTGGGCTCATTTTTCACGTGGCGGCTTTTGCAGGGATCCTCTACTCCCTCCATGTAAAAGACACCATGCAACATGTCGCCACCTTGATTTATGCAGGCTCCGCCATTGGTGCCGTCTTTGCAGGTGATCTGATTACGCTTTTTACCTTTTGGGAAATTACAGCCGTCTCTTCTGTCTTCCTCATTTGGGCAAGCCGGACAGAGCGAAGCTTTAAATCCGGTATCCGCTATTTGATCATTCAGGTCACATCAGGGGTCGTTTTACTGGGTGGTATTGCCTTATATGCTGCCGATACAGGCAGTATTAAGTTCGAGACAATGGAATTTGGTAGCCTTGCCACTTGGTTCTTCTTAATTGCTTTCGGCATTAAGGCGGCGTTTCCATTACTTCACAATTGGGTGCAGGATTCATACCCTGAAGCCACCGTTACCGGCTCCGTTATTCTGTCTGCCTTTACTACTAAATTGGCTATCTACGCACTCGCGCGCAGCTTTCCTGGAACAGATTTACTGATCTGGATTGGTGTCGTTATGGTTATTTTCCCAGTTGTTCACGCAACACTGGAAAATGATTTGCGGCGTACCATGGCTTATTCGTTAAATAGCCAACAAGGCTTTATGATTATTGCTATTGGTATTGGCGGGGATCTTGCCATCAATGGTGTTGCCGCTCATGCGACCATCAGTATTCTCTATACGTGCCTGATGTTCATGGTGACCGGTGCAGCCCTTTATCGTACCGGAACGGCAAAAATTACTGAACTGGGCGGCCTTTATAAATCCATGCCTGTGACCAGCACATTTGCAATTCTTGGTGCCTTGATCATCATTGCCGCACCGCTTACAGGTGCTTTTGCGACCAAGGCCCTTATTATGTCAGCGGCTTTGGATGCTAAAATGGTCATCCTTTGGCTTGCAATGCTGTTTGGTGCCGTCGCGGTTATCGACAATGTGGGCCTAAAAATCCCTCTCTTCGGATTTTTCAGTAAAGACAACGGCAAACGCTTTCAAGAAGCTCCCTTACATATGCTTCTTGCAATGGCGGTGATGGCAGGATTTGGGATTTTTATCGGTCTATCTCCCGCAACCTTCTTTGCACTACTACCCACACCCATGGAAAGTCACACCTACACCGCAAGCCACGTAGTCACGCAGTTGCAATTGATTGCCTTCGCTGTTTTGATTTTCGCCCTTGCTTTACGCACCGGTTATTATCCCAAGATGAGAGACAGTATTACGCTGGATTTCGATTGGATATACCGAAAAGCCGGGAAAATGGCGCTGACAAAAACATCAAGCATCGTTGCCAACTTTTGGGATCAGACCAAAGGGTTTGGCCTAATGTTAGTGGGTTGGGCAATAGACAAGGCAGAGAAATCCCATGGTGAAGGGCAAGCCATGTCACGAACGGTCTCTTCAGGCTATGCAGTCTCAGTAATCCTGATCTTGTTTGGCATCGCCCTTGTGGTGATCTATGCTTAAGGCAAATAATATGACACGCGTCTCTCGTCTTTCCGGGTTATTCCTAGCTGTCGCCCTCTCTGCTTGCGCAGCACCTGACGAGAGACTTGGACTTAACGCACCCCTACCATCAGCCGTTGCTAAATCTGAAGTCGCGTCACGCGTTTCAGACTCTGATTTTATTTTGCTTGGCGAAAAACATGACAACCTCGCCCATCACCAAGTACAGAGCGCAATCCTTCGTCACTCCATCACAGCGAAAGATGGGGTTGTGTTTGAGATGATCACGAAAGACCAACAGCCGGTCATTGACCAATATTTAGGCGGTGATATTCCATTTGCCGAGCTTGAAGCTGCGCTCAACTGGAAGAAATCCGGCTGGCCCGATTGGAGCTTTTACGCCCCTTTATTTAAAACTGCGAAAGAAGCACAGGCGCGAATTCTATACGGAAGCTATCCGCGTAAAGAATTGATGGGCAAAATGAAAGCGCAAAATTCCGACTTTCAAACTTTGCCAGAAGGACAAATGGCAAATCTCAATAAAGAGATCAAGCAAAGCCATTGTGACCTGCTCCCTGAAAACATGATCAGTCCTATGAGCAATATGCAAATTGCCAAAGATCATTTAATGGCGGCGCAAATGCTGAAAGTAAAGGAAGATGGGAAAGCCTTTCTCATTGCCGGTAACGGTCATGTTCGAAAAGACCGTGGCGTACCCTATTATTTGAAACAACGCCTGATCAACCAGCAGATTTTAGTTGTTGGCATTATAGAAGTAACGGCATTGAATTCAGAGCAAGATCAGTTCTCTCTCTACGATACCATATGGACAACAGACGCCACCCCAGAGAAAGATTACTGCGCGGGCTTACGAGCAAAATTTGGAAAGAAGTAATTTATTGGATTACTTTGTGAACTGTCTTAACGTCTTTTGACTTCACCCGCTTTTTGGGCTCCCACCGGGTAACAGAACGACCATCTGCTGTGAAACGCACTTCCTGATTTTCTGAAGGAGCCGCATCCAAGCTAGAATGAGTTGCCGTATAAGGCGATCCATCGGGGAATTTTGTCACTTGCGTTTTCCCGATAAAGGTAGAGACACCTCCTGTATAGGCAGCAGCCATCTCGCTCACTCGAATTTCAGAATTACGACCTCTTTTAATCGCTTCATTAAAGGCTTTGTCTGTTTTTAAAAGGTCATCAAGTTCTTCGGCAGTTTTGCTGGAACAGGTGCTCCAGACCGCCAGTAAAACTTCTTCAACATGATCTGAAGGGGCCACAGGATCACTTAGTCCAATTCCCTGCTCTAATGCTAGGAAAATGTCTGGCTCAATTGGTCCCGCGCCGGTCGCCAAAAATGTGGCTGGCATCAGCTTTGCTTCGTTATGTTCACTGGCGTAAACGGCCTGACACAAATAAAGCAGCTTCATAAGAAGCGGTCCTTTAAGGTCAATTCCGGCGTCACCGCCACGTTCTTCAATCCAGGCAACAATATCAAAGGTAGATCTGATGGCAGGGCGCATAGTAATTCCACACAGTTAGAGTTGAGCACCAAAATACAGAAAATAGGTTAATCGCATCTTAACACATTTGCCAAACTGACCTTAGCGTATCTGGCTATTAACAAAACTCCTGTTCTTTATTTTTTACCAAATTGGCTAATTCTGTCCGCCATATCAGGCCCTCTTCCCTCTCCATAATAAATTTCGTGGGCAAGCCCTGTCTCTAATGACAAACCATCAGTGTCTCTTAGTAACTTTTTATTGGCACGCAAGGAAAACCAGGAATTAGTTAACATCTCTGTGCAGAATGCCTCTACAAAAGTATCAAATTCGGCTTCAGAACAAACCTCATTGCAAAGCCCCATTTTCAATGCCTGCTCCGCAGAATAGGTACGCGCCGTCAGCATCATTTCCATCGCTTTTGATTTACCAACTCGCCTTGGAAGTCTCTGACTTATGCCCCACACCGGCGTTAGTGCCCACTTCGCGTGGGTATCGGCAAATTTTGCATTACTGCTCGCCAAGATTATATCCCCTGCCAAAGCTAACTCCAACGCGCCCGTATAACAATGGCTATGAACAGCAGTCACAACAGGTTGTGGCAAGTTAGCAAGACGTTCAATCACATGAGCTTGAAAATTCGGGCGTGGCAATGCTTCACCAGCACCGATGTCTTTCAGATCGTGCCCTGCGGAAAAACATCGACCCGCGCCTCGTAAAACAACGCATCCGACAGTATCTGTCTGATTTTCCAATTCCCCTATATGACGATCCAATTCCTCAAATATAGTCACATTCAAAGCGTTCAATTTGTCTGGCCGATTGAGGATTAACGTCGTCAAACCATCTTGATCGCGCCTGATTATAGATTCATTCATTATTCTTGCCCTTTTTATAAATCTAATATTTGCAAGCGTCACTTTAGTCAGCTTTGGGGAAATTGCACAATGGTTTTGATTTTAGTTATTGCCTCTAAAATCAGCTAAAAATGGGATACTCAGCGTAAAATTCGAAGTAAAATACACCAATTGTACTCTCTCTAATAATAATTGTTGAGCGGTCTTGCAGTGACTGCCAGTCATCAAGTAGAGTTACTCTAATAACTTAATACAAAAACAGTCAGAGGTATGCCCATGGAAATGAATGGCGAAGAACTAATCAATGCATCCCGGAGCGCCGTATGGGCAGCCCTCAACGACCCGGAGATATTGAAACAAGCCATTCCTGGGTGTCAATCAGTCGAAAGAGACAGTGATACTTCTTTTAAAGCGATTGTAAAAATCAAAGTTGGCCCCGTGAAAGCGACCTTTAAAGGCCAAGTGACTTTGAGTAATATTGACGAGCCGAACGGCTACACCATTACAGGTGAAGGCAAAGGCGGCGTCGCGGGATTTGGTAAGGGCGGCGCGGATATTACGCTCAGTGATGTTGATGGTGGGACCCTTCTCTCCTACAATGTGAAAGCATCTGTTGGCGGAAAAATGGCGCAAATTGGATCCCGATTAATTGACAGCACAGCAAAAAAACTGGCCAGAGACTTTTTCTCAACCTTCAATACACTCGTGAGCACTTCTCAAAGTGATGAAGATACTCCCCTTATTGAAGAACCTGTAACCACGGCAAAAGAACCCACAAAACAGGAAGCTGTTGTTACATCTGAACCCAAAGCTGCGCAGACAACTCCGGCACAGGAAGAACAGAAATCCGGTTGGATGAAACCATCTGTTTTGGTACCAGCGGCAATTGTCGCTATTTTGGTCCTCTATTTTTTGTCTAATGGTAGTTAAGTCTGCTCACCAAATTGTGACTTATGTTCTTGACCATAAAGAGAAAGAATATAACAATTAAATTAAGGGATAGCTGTTCTCATCGTGAGAACAGTGAGCGTAAAAAGTAAGACAGCCCGCTTCACGGGTAATGTTTTTGAGCTAGGGAGGAAAATAAATGACAACCGTTACGATGACGGTGAACGGCAAGAGTGTTTCTGCAAATGTGGAGCCAAATACACTTCTTGTTCAGTTCATCCGAGACAATTTACGCCTGACCGGGACCCATGTTGGT
>JAESSA010000044.1 GCA_016764355.1 Sneathiella sp.
AACGTCCGAATAGGCAATCGCGGCCTCCGCTGCACCGGAAATTTGGCGCAATAAATGCACACCAATACGGAACTGTTTTTCCTTAACATGTTCCGTAATTGTCTGATTTTGTAGCCAGCCAAATTTGGAAAACCTGCTGTCTTCATAATTTTCCAAGACGAGATTTTCTTTAATTGAAAAATCGCCAACGACCCCTTCCGCATGACGGTCCTCCGGCACACGCCCGATACCCTGTGCAATCATATCGCGGGGGTCAAAGTGACTGATATGAGACCCTTTCACGCGAAGCGAACCTTCACTCGGCTTAACCATGCCACTGATAAGATCAGACAATGCCTTTTGCCCGTTCCCTGATACCCCGGCAATTCCAATGATCTCGTGTCGTTGTAGGTTAAAGGAGATATTCTTCAACAATAATTGTCCCGACGGATCTTTCAGCTGAACATTTTCAAGCGCCAGTAGTTCGCCGCCAACCTCCATTACTTTACGTTTTGGAGGCGGAACAACCTCACCAACCATTTTCTCCGCAATAATTTCGCGAGAGGCTTCTGCTATGGGGAAAGAGGCTACCAATTTACCGTGACGCAAGACCACCACATCATCGGCAATACTCATGACCTCTCCCAGCTTGTGAGAGATAAAAATAACCGATAGCCCTTGCGCAATCATGTCCCGCAAGGTGGCAAAGAGCTGATCTGCTTCTTGGGGCGTTAGAACCGCTGTCGGCTCATCAAGGATTAAGATTTTGGCGCCCCGATAGAGCGCTTTCAAGATCTCAACTCTCTGTTTCTCGCCAACCGTCAGTGACTTCACGAGACTATCGGGGTTCACATGAAGACCATATTCTGTTGCAAGATGCGCCAGTCTGGCTCTCGCCGTTTTCTTATTTTGTCGCCATTGCCAAATAGATTCTGTGCCCAGAATAATATTCTCTAAAACCGTTAGATTATCTGCCAAGGTAAAATGCTGGTGAACCATGCCCACACCAAGTGCAATGGCTTCAGCCGGACTTGATGCTTTGAGACGTTGTCCATTGATTTCAATGTAGCCCTCATCGGCGGTATAATGACCAAAGATGATATTCATCAAGGTCGTTTTCCCGGCACCATTTTCTCCCAATAAGGAAAGGACCTTCCCCTTCTCCAAGGAAAAACTAATAGCGTCATTGGCAACAAGTTTCCCAAACCGTTTGGTAACCTTGTCAATCTTCAACACAATCTCTGGCTCAGTCAAAGCAACTCAATCCCTATACCACGAAAAACGAAGGTGAGCCGAAGCTCACCTTTTAAAACTAGAAAGTGGATTTTGGTTGCTCGTCATTAATTTCAACGACGAAAGCACCAGATTTAATTTTCGCAGTCAGATCAGCAACTTTTGCTTTCGTTGCGGCTGAAATCTTTGCATCAAATTCATAGAATGAGGACAAAGACGCGCCGCCCTTTTGCATCATGGTCCATTCTTTGTAATTTGCCGCTTGGAATTTGCCCGCTTTGACTTCGTCAATAGCATTATCGATAGCATTTTCCATGTGCCACAAGGCAGATGCAACTACGACACCAGTTCCGTTTTCTTCCTTGTTCATGTCATTGACATTACCAAAGGCCAGAATACCTTTTTCACGTGCCGCATCGACAACCCCTGCACGTTCTGCATATAGAACGTCAACACCGGACTCTACTTGAGCGAAGGCAAATTCTTTGGCTTTCGGCGGATCATACCATGAGCCGATGAAAGAAACCTTGAATTCAACATCTGGATTAACCGACCTAGCACCGGCCATAAAGGCATGGAAAAGTCGGTTCACTTCACCGATAGGATAGCCGCCAATCATACCAATTTTATTAGTCTTGGTCATGGAACCCGCGATAACGCCCATTAGGTAACAAGGCTCGTGAATGAAGTTATCAAAAACAGAGAAATTTTTCCCGTATTTGTCCCCAGGATCCCCCATCAAAAATGCAACTTCAGGATAGTCATCCGCCACTTTACGTGCTTCGCGGCTAATACCGAAAGCTTCACCGACAATTAGTTTTGCACCATTTTCGGCATAGTCACGCATGACGCGGACGTAATCTGTATTGGCTGTTTTTTCTGAGAAAACATACTCAATTTTTCCGTCTTTTTCAGCTTGAACTAACGCTTTATGTAGTGTCCCTGCCCACTTCTGTTGGACCGGCACCGTATAGATCCCAGCCACTTTAATTTTTTCGGCTTGTGCAACTGTCATGACCATTAAGGCCATTAGTCCAGCCGCAATTGCTGATAAGAATTGTCTTATCTTCATATCGCTCTCCCTATTACACCCGACAGGCAAAATCCTTCAGGCACCATTAATTATTAGTCTTTTTCATTCTTTACAATTTATGGGCGTAGAATGCAGCTAATTTGTTTATTAGAAAACAATAAACAAAAATTGACCGAATGGTCAAGTTATTAGAAATAATTGAGGTAAGCGCTGTGCAAAAATAGTTATTTTTTGCTTTTTTGCATCAAGTAAATTCTGATATTTTTGCACAAGCACCAATCACTGTAATCTCTATTAAATCAAACGTTTATGATCCAGGTTTCAGTTGCAGCACCCGCGCGCCATTCTTCAAAGGCCGGCAAATCCCAAATAGCCAGCATATAGGCTGTACAGGCATCATCAAGAGCGACGGAATTCCCTTTAAACCGCGCGACAACAGGGGCGTATGCGGCATCTGCCATAGATAACTTTCCAAACAAATATGGCCCCTTCTCAGCATATTTTTTGCGGCAATCTGACCAAATCTCAATTATCCGATTAATATCAGCAGATACATCCTCGGGCAGATCACTCGTTTCTTTCACTTGCCCTAAATCCATCGGCATATAGCCTCTCAATGCCGCAAAACCGGAATGCATTTCGGCGCAAATGGAGCGAGCATGAGCACGCTGATACTTATCCTCCGGCCACAACGCTCCGTTTTGAGAGGTTTCTGCGGCAAATTCCATGATTGAATTTGTGTCCCAAATGGTATGCTCGCCATCGACAAGTGAGGGGACTTTTGTCGGCGCCTCAGGTGCATTGTCTTTCATGGTTTTATGGAAATCCCCAACGAAGAGCGGAACCATCACTTCATCAAAATCAATTCCAGCGAACTTAAGGGCCAGATAGCCTCTTAAAGACCAAGACGAATATCTTTTATTTCCAAGAACCAGTTTTGGTTTAGACATTTTAATTTCTTTCTATGAACACAAGGCGCAAGCCCAGCGCGACAAACAAACTACCTGAAACACGGGAAATCCATTTAGCAGATATAGGATTTTGCAGAAGTGCTTTACCTGCCCCACCGGCAAAAACACCCACCAGACCATTAATAACTGTACCGGTTAGACCAACAAAGCAGCCAAGAATAAAAATCTCCAAGGCGAGATTGGCAGATGCAGGATTCACAAATTGCGGGATAAAGGCAACAAAGAACAAAATAACCTTCGGGTTAAAAATATTTGTAATAAATCCGCGCACGAGGAGGGACTTGAATGACAGCGGCAGTGCAGAAGGGCTATCTAGCATATCTTGACCGCTCGTAAAGGTTTTAAAGCCGATCCAAATTAGATAAGCCGCACCAGAGAACCTTAAAACATCAAAAGCAATATCAGACGTAGCAATCAATGCCGACACACCAAGTGCGGCAAGTGCCGCATGAACAAACCCACCAAGGCCCACGCCAACAGCAGATGTAACACCAGCTTTTGCGCCCCCTTGCATACCATTGGCTGCGGTAAAGAGCATATCCGGGCCCGGCGTAAGATTAAGGACTAAGGTTGCAACCACAAACAATCCCAATTGTACAAATTCTAATTCCAACACTTGAACTACTCCGCTTGTCTGAAACGCCTTAAAAAAATCAGAATGACACCAAAAGAAAATAGCGCTCCGGCAATGACAAGATTCAGAATGTTCAAGTCAGAAACATTCCGCCGAAGTTCTATGGTCATCTGTTTAATCTTCGCCCGCCTTGCCTCAACTTTCCAATCGATAAGGAAGGCCCCATCTTCTAACACGTCAAAACTTCCAAGCACATGGTTTTGAGTGTTTCTTTGGGTTACCTCCCCCTTATCACTTTTCTTCTCTGACGGCGCACCACGGGCAGACAACACGATATCACCAGCGGGATCTTTCACCACCACATCAAAAACGTAGGTTTGGTTTGTAAGGTCCCGCAAATCAACTTCATATCGCACCTTTAAAAGCAGGCGCATCGGCGACATTGAAGGGTCGAGGTAAACCGGCGGTAAAGACCCATATTTATGGGATAAAGGAGCCGTAAAAAGCTGTCCTCCGCTAGTCGCATAGTCATTAAGCGTCCATCCGAAGAGACCGAGGGAGCCGACGAAACACACAATAAAAAGAAACTTTTGCATTTGCACCCTCTCAATTCAGCAGCTCTATCCCTAATGGAAAAATTGGACAATTGGTATGCATAAACTTCCCAACTCTACATATTTGATTGGAAATAGTTTTTAGACCTCAACAGCTTGCGTGACTGCCACTAAATAGAGTAAAAGTGAACCCCCACCTGAATGCTGTCATAAGATGAATTGTTAGCACTCCTCCAGCCACCAAAAAAGGATACTTTCTTGGAAAACACCCGCGGCAGCTTGCTTATGGTAGCCTCAATGGCGGCCTTTGCCCTTGAAGACATGTTTATTAAAGCGGCGGCCAGCGCGTTACCTGTTGGGCAGGTCCTAATATTGTTTGGGCTTGGTGGCACTTTCATTTTCATGGGCCTCACCCATCGGCGGAATGAGCGCATCTTGCACCCGGCGATCTTGTCGCGTCAGATTATTATTCGTGCGGTCTGTGAAGTCGTTGGGCGTCTTTGTTTCACCTTGGCAATAGTTCTAACCCCTCTTTCCAGCGCATCTGCCATCCTTCAAGCCACACCGTTAGTGGTTGCCATGGGTGCTGTTGTCTTTTTTGGAGAAAAGGTTGGCTGGCGCCGTTGGTTGGCCATTGCTGTGGGGTTTGTCGGCGTCTTGTTTATCATTCGTCCCGGCCTTGAAGGGTTTGAACAGGCATCTCTTTTTGCCGTGGTGGGAACACTTGGCTTTGCTGGGCGAGACCTTGCAACACGAGCCGCGCCACCTGTTTTATCCAATGTTCAGCTTGGCGTGTACGGCTTCTTCATGCTGATCCCAACGGGCTTTGCCATGCTTATCTATACGGGCGGACTGGAATGGCCAACGATGCTTGCCTGGGGGCAATTGAGCGGTGCCATTATCATCGGTGTGTTTGCTTATTACAGCCTAACCGCCGCCATGAGAACAGGAGAGATCTCCGTTGTAACCCCCTTCCGCTATACAAGGTTGATTTTTGCTCTCATTCTTGGTGTTATTGTGTTCTCAGAACGACCGGATACCATGACGTTATTGGGGGCAGCAATTATTGTTTTAAGCGGTCTCTACACTGTCTTTAGAAGTGGCAAAAGCCCTCGCTCTAACTGAAGAAACATTTTGTGATCGAAATTCAAAAACCTCTGAAAGGGAATGAACATCAAGCTCGTTGGAACCATAGCGCAAACTTTGAGGTTGCTTTTGCCCGCCCTGATCCCTTCATGGCGTTTCTTTGATGTAATCGCACCGTCCCCACGCATAGAATTCACGCTGCTTGAGACGGCACACGATATACCGACCGCTTGGCAGGAATTTCGCCCCAGACCGGCAGAATTATCAGCGCGCGAAATGTTAAAACGCCTATTCTGGAATCCACGCTGGAACGAGTCCCTGTTTCTTGTCAGTTGTGCGGAGCGACTCATGGCAAATCCGACGGAGCATAGCAGCGCTGAAATTTTCACCCGTATTGGAGCTGAACTAAATCAGAATCCGACCGACGTTAAACTTCCCCCTTATTTACAGTTCAGATTGGTGTTTTTAGACAGGCAGAATGCGGAGATACACAAACGGACGACCTATACATCTCCGGTGCAGCGATATAGTGAGATTACAAGTTCATGAGCCTCGATTTCGCCATTCGCCTGACCGAAATACTGTTAGGACTCGCGTTCATTCAGCAAAGTATTGAGCATTTATGGGCGTCCAGAGGCGAGCAACGCCTCTTCCTGCCGCGCCTTATTTTGAGTATTTCTCTTGTACTCGGCTTTCAAACCCAATGGACGAGCCTTGCTTTAGTCCTGTTAGGGCTGTTCATTTTGAAGCGATTTCAAGGCCCCTATAACGGCGGTAGTGACCGCATGAGCCTTCTAATTCTCTGCTGTTTATGCCTGACCCTTTTCATTCCCACCCAAACGGCGCAGGAACTTGTTTTTGGATATTTGGCCCTGCAACTGGTGCTGTCCTATTTCATCTCTGGCTGGGTTAAAATCTCCAATCCAGAGTGGCGAAACGGTCAAGCATTGGACGACGTACTCCGCTACTCAGCCTACCCAGCAAGTGAATCCTTTCGACCCTTAGCAGACCGAACCCGGTTAATCTGGACCATGTCATGGGCGGTTATGCTGTTCGAGCTTTTATTCCCGCTGACCCTATACGCGCAACCACTCCTCATTATGGGATTGATCACAGCTGCGGCCTTCCACTTCGCCAACGCCTGCCTTTTCGGCCTCAACAGGTTTTTCTGGATCTGGCTCGCTGCCTATCCCTCTATCCTCTGGCTGCAATATCGGATTTTTGGGGTGGTTTGACGAAGAAGCTAGTGCCGCTAGAGCAAATTTAAATTTCGACTTTACGACATAAAATTCAATTATATAAAAAATTTGGATGGTTTGAGAACTTAAATTTAACGCTGCAATCGACAGTTCTGAACTTCTACTTTATGAAATCCTAAAACTAAGATAAATTGGTAAAGTTCGCGGATACTATTTCAGGAGCCAATCGGGAAAAATGCCCCCTAAGGAGTTACCTGCAAGAATGAATGACGACAAAAACACAATCTCGGAAGCTAACGAGAAGATTGAAGTTGAACCGTCCAATAGTGCCGAAGAATTAAATGCGTCAACACAACAACAAGTTAAGCTGGCAATGTTGCAGGATGCCTTCGAGAGCCTGAATCAGGGCTTCAATATTTTTGACCAAAATCTGTGTCTTGTCGCGTGGAATACAAGGTGTCTTGAGCTCCTCGATTTACCCGATGGATTTGCAGTAATTGGAAAACCGCTGGCCGACATTTTTCGCTATAATGCTGAACGTGGAAACTATGGCCCTGGAGATATTGACGGGTTGGTCGAAGAACGTATTGCGCGCGCCAGGCAATTCAAACCGCACCGATTTGAACGATTATTTCCAAGCGGTGAAGTTATAGAAATTGTTGGCAACTTGTTGCCGGGTGGTGGATTTATTACGACATATTCCAATATTACCGAACGGAAAAATAGTGAAGCCAAGCGACTTGAAAGTGAAGAACGCTTCCGTGACTTGGCCGAATTAGGAGCTGACTGGTTTTGGGAACAAGACAAAGACTTACGTTTTGTTTACTTATCGAAACATATTGATCAGGCGTCCGCTCGCAGACGCGACGAAATATTGGGCATGACCCGATGGGAAACTGTTGGCATAGATCCCGATAGTAATGTTTATTGGTCTAATCATCGAGATGATCTGCTGGCACGACGTCCTTTTAAGGATTTCCAATTTAAATATCACCGCAAAGACGGTGAAGTTTTTTATCGCAGTGTTAGCGGGAAGCCACTATTCGGTCAGGACGGTACCTTTATGGGTTATCGCGGTGTTGCCAGTGACATCACCCAGCGCAAAAGTCTTGAAGAACAGGTTCGCCGATCTCAAAAAATGGATGCTGTTGGCCAGCTAACTGGCGGCATCGCTCATGATTTCAATAATATCCTCGGTATCGTTTTAGGAAATCTAGAAATCATTGAAAGCTTGCCGCCCGGTGACAGCAGAATTAGCGAGCGCCTGCGCAAGGCCAAAAAAACCGTAGAACGCGGCGCTGACATCACCCGTAAACTTCTTGGCTTCTCTCGTAAAGATGCACATGTGGTCCAGACGGCAGACATAAACCGATCGGTTCAGAATCTACGCAGTTTGATCGCCAAATCCCTGACCGTATCGATTGAGATTAAAACTCCCCTTGATGGCAATTTGTGGACCGTTGAAATTGATCCGGGAGACTTTGACGATGCGATCCTCAATCTGGCGCTTAATGCCCGCGATGCTATGCCCGGTGGTGGTGCGTTGACAATTGCAACAACAAACATGGTTCTTGACGAAAAATTTGTTCAGCAAAATCAAGACGCAACTGCCGCCGACTATGTCAGGGTCTCCATTGGAGATACCGGAACCGGAATGACAGAGGACGTCAAGGACAAGGTTTTCGACCCATTCTTTACAACAAAGGAACTGGGAAAGGGCACTGGTCTCGGTCTCAGTATGGTCTATGGTTTTGTCGAACGGTCCGGTGGATTTATAACTGTTGATTCCAAAATCGGCGCTGGAACAACATTTCACCTCTACTTTCCACGAACAGTAAAACTGGAAATCGAGTTGAAGGGGACGACGAACACAGAGAGTGGTTTGCCGGGAGGCACCGAGAAAATCCTGATTGTCGATGACGAAGAAGGCTTGCGTGAAATTGCGGCTTTAAACCTGGATGAACTCGGTTACAGGACATTCGCCGCTGAGGACGGACTGAGTGCCTTGACGATACTGGAACAAGAGGGCGACATTGACTTATTGTTCACTGATGTCGTCATGCCAAACAAGATGGACGCCTTCGAACTGGCTCAACGAGTACATAAGAGATACCCAGATCTCAAAATACTGTTGACCAGTGGATATACAGGCACACGAGCTAAACTGACGGCAACATTCGACGAATTTATTACCCGGCTAAATCAGGAGGTGCTGGATAAACCCTATAGCATATCTGAAATGGCAATTGCGGTTCGAAAAATTTTGGATGAGAAGTGACTTATGCAGCAAGGAGATTCCAGTATTGCACGTAATGGCGATACTCAAACAGCTTGTTTTGCTGTCGTATAAGGGCGGATGTAGAATTCACTATTCTGGTTGAAAAAGGAATAGGTGGTTGTATCATGGCCGCCCACTTGCCGATCATGCCCCCACACACAACCGGATAGAAACCATGAATATAAACAACTTGCCTTTTGGTACGACTGATTGGTCCAGCATTGAGCGTACTGAACATACCGGCGATACTGGTACAGCCTATTGGCAAACCAAAAATTTCGGGCCAATGCGCGTGCGAATGGTCGAATACACTCCAAATTATCTTGCCGATCACTGGTGCAGCAAAGGTCATATTTTGCTCTGTCTCGAAGGTGAGTTAGTAACAGAGCTTGATGATGGACGTGTATTCACTTTGAAGCCCGGTGAGAGTTATCAAGTCGCGGATAACGCCGAAGCTCACCGATCTTCAACTAAAATTGGGGCAAAACTGTTTGTCGTTGATTAGTCTAAAATCAGGACGTAATAGATGATGTGATATTGAATACAAAAACCATCGCGAGCTTGGTGCCTATTTATTGCCAAGTGTTCAACTACATGGCAGATCAGGCGTTAATAACTAGATAACATCCGTTATTTTCCTATATTTACATCAACTATCTGCTCGCACGAATTATAGCCCGCAGCAACAGGTTAAAGGAACAACGCAAATAAATAACTCTTACCTATCAGTAAGTTATTGATATCATTGAGATGGAAATGGTGCCGCCGGAGAGAATTGAACTCTCGGCCTCTCCCTTACCAAGGGAGTGCTCTACCACTGAGCTACGGCGGCTAACGCAAGGCGGGGTTGGACAATTTATCCACGGCCTTGATTGGCGCTGTATATAAGAGCGCGCCGGGTTCTGCAATGGCAAATTTGTGTTTTCTTTAAAATGCCTATAATGAAGACAGCACAAATGATCGTAACCGAGACATGATTTATTATGACTGATACGCAGAAGGGTGACATCTCGCCCAAGCAAAAGAAACAAAATGATAAAGCGGACAGGCTGAGTGAGGCCCTGCGCCAGAATTTACGAAAACGTAAAGGCTTACAGCGGGAACGCGGAGAAGCAGCCCCCGATGCTATCAAAAACAAGAACCGGCTGACAGACTAATCGGTTAAGCGCACGGCCATTATAAGCCTTGGCCCAAAGCGTTGTTGTCTATAAGATACCCCAAATTTTCGAGAGTTCAGTGGAGAGTTACCTTATGTCCATTCTATCTGATAAGTGGATTAGATCTGCGGCACAAAACGACCGTATGATTGAGCCGTTTGTGGAGAGCCAAAAAAAGGAAGGCACGATTTCCTATGGCTTGTCTTCTTATGGATATGATGCTCGCGTATCTGACGAGTTTAAAATCTTCACCAATGTTGATTCGGCAACCGTTGATCCAAAAAACTTTTCCTCTGATAGTTTTGTGGACCGGAAAACAGATGTTTGTATTATTCCGCCGAATTCTTTCGCCCTTGCGCGGACTGTCGAATATTTCCGTATTCCGCGAGATGTTTTGGTTATCTGCCTTGGTAAATCCACTTATGCCCGCTGCGGCATTATCGTCAACGTGACCCCGCTGGAGCCTGAATGGGAAGGCCATGTGACATTGGAATTTTCCAATACAACACCGTTGCCTGCAAAAATTTATGCTAATGAAGGCGCCTGCCAATTCCTGTTCCTAAAAGGAAACGAGCCTTGCGAGGTGTCTTATAAAGACCGCGCGGGTAAATATATGGGCCAACAGGGTGTGACTTTACCAAAGCTGTAATGTCGCCCCACAACTGCCACACTTGGGCGGCAGTAATGTAAGGAAATGAGGAGCCTGATATTTTCAGATGCTCCTCGTTTCAATTTAAACAAGACGATTCAATTGAAGACTGCAGATAAATTCTGCAAGCAGGATTAGACAAGTAATGGACAGTATTCGCATTAAAGGCGGTAAGCCGCTTAACGGAACCATAAAAATTAGCGGCGCAAAAAACGCGGCGCTGCCTTTGATGGTTGCCTGTTTGCTAACTGAAGAGACGGTCACCCTCAGTAATTTACCGCATGTGGCGGATATATCCACCCTTATCAATCTTTTGTGCCAACACGGAACCAATGCCCACCTGAACGGTGAGAGCAGTAAAAATGGTAGCAGTAATGGCCGTGCTATTTCTTTAACGGCTTCCGAAATTACCAGCACGGAGGCCCCTTACGAAATTGTCCGTAAAATGCGCGCCGGTGCCTTGGTTCTAGGCCCTCTTCTTGCGCGAATGGGAGAAGCCAAAGTCTCCCTGCCTGGTGGATGTGCCATTGGTACGCGCCCCATGAACCTGCATCTTGATGCGTTAGAAGCCATGGGCGCGAAGATTGAAATCGACGCAGGTTACATGATTGCCCATGCGCCAAACGGCCTTAAAGGCACGGACATTCGTTTCGATTCCGTATCGGTTGGTGCTACGCAAAATATTTTGATGGCTGCCTGCCTTGCCAATGGCGTCTCTGTTCTTGATAACGCAGCGCGAGAGCCCGAAATCACAGACTTGGTACATTTGCTGCAAAAGATGGGTGCAAGAATTGAAGGCGAAGGTACCGAACGGCTTGTAGTCACAGGGCAGAAAACCCTTCACGGTGCCAACCACGCCGTTATGCCCGATCGGATTGAGACGGGAACTTATGCTATTGCCGCGGCTATTGCTGGGGGCCGAATTGAGCTGACCAATACAAATGCGGATCTGATTAACTCAGTAATAGAAATTCTGGAACAATCCGGCACGACGATTGAGCGGACGGAAGATGGGCTGATTGCCTCTCGCGACCCGAATACTCCCATTGAAGGCGTCGATGTGCTTACCCATCCCTATCCCGGTTATCCAACGGATATGCAAGCGCAGATCATGGCACTTATGTGTGTCAGCCAAGGATCGGCGATGATTACAGAGAATATTTTTGAAAACCGATTCATGCATGTACCGGAACTCTTGCGCCTCGGGGCCAATATTAATGTGCATGGTCGCTCCGCCCTTGTACGCGGACAAGCGGAGCTTATTGGGGCCCCGGTCATGGCAACAGATTTGCGCGCGTCCGTCTCTCTTGTACTTGCGGGCTTGGCAGCGAAGGGAGAAACCGTTATCAATCGTGTGTATCATCTGGATCGCGGGTACGAGCGGTTAGAAGAAAAACTTGCCGCATGTGGTGCTGATATTATTCGCACTTCTGGCGAATAGACCTATCAGAGCAATATAGGAATGGCTGCTGTGTCGAATGGATTGAAATTAAGCGCAAATGTGACGGACGATGTGACGGTTCTCTCTGCTGCTATGGAAGGGAGCATCACAAGCTCCGGCGAGATGAGCTATTCCTCATCGGCGCGCCATTTCACCCTGACCTCTTCGCGCTTTATGTGGGAGACCTTTAAAGAGAGCGCAGCTTCATCAAGCCGCATTCGAAGTGGCCTATATATTGCGGACGTGCTTTCTGTAAAATCCTCCAATTTACGGCAGGGTAACCCCACTGATGTGATGGAATTACTCTCCATTTCGATTGATGCCGGTGAGGATGGTGCTGCCACAGTATTTTTGAACTTCGCAAATGATGCCACTTTAAGTTTGTCAGTGGAGTGCATAAATATGACGCTGACAGATGTTGGGGATCCGTGGGCTACGGACCATATTCCCACCCATGAGACAAACGACGACAAGTCCTCTAAATAAATTGAGAAATTAGTCAGTTTTTTCTGACACCTTAAAGATAACGGAGCAAAAACGTGCCTTCGAGTGAAGAGTTAGTCATCGCCCTGCCAAAGGGCCGAATTTTAAAAGAGGTTATGCCATTGATCAGATCAGTGGGCATTGAACCTGAAGCTGCTTTTGATGATCCTGACAGCAGGCTTTTACAATTTAAGACTAACCATCCAAACATCTCTATCATTCGGGTCCGCTCATTTGATGTGGCGACGTTCGTCGCCTTTGGCGCGGCTCAACTGGGTGTTGCCGGGAATGATGTTCTGCTTGAGCACAACTACTCTGAAATTTACGCCCCTGTTGATTTGGATATCGGTCATTGTTATTTGGCTGTCGCCCAGCCTGAGGGATTAGAGGATGACGAGGATCCAAGCAGGTGGAGCCATGTACGCATCGCCACGAAATATCCTCACGTAACTCAAGAATATTTTGCATCCCAAGGTATTCAAGCCGAATGCATCAAATTATCCGGTGCTATGGAGCTTGCGCCCGGTCTTGGACTATGCCGTCGCATTGTCGACCTTGTCTCATCGGGGGCCACAATGAAGGCAAATGGGTTGGTCGAAGTTGAAAAAATTCTCGATATCACCTCTCGGTTAGTCGTCAATCGCGCGGCTCTTAAAACACGTTCCGTTGAGCTGAATGATTGGATCACAAAATTCAGGACTGCTGTCGATGGTCGCTAGATTAAAAAGTACGGATACCGGATTTGAGGATGCGTTTAACATCCTGCTTGGTCAGAAAAGGGAAACGGACGCCGACGTCAATGCCGTGGTATTCGATATTCTGCAAGATGTGTCAAAGCGCGGCGATGACGCTGTGCTTGAGTACACCACTAAATTTGACCGTCTTTCTGTGGACAATGCTTCTGATTTGCGTTTTTCCGCGTCAGAAATAAAAGATGCTATTAAGGCGTGCGACCCTGAAACTCTGGATGCCCTGAAGCTAGCGGCGACCCGGATTGAAGCCTATCACCGCAAACAAATCCCCGATGATCTTCACTATGAAGATGAGGAGGGCATTGAGCTTGGTTATCGCTGGACGCCTATTGAAACTGTAGGGCTCTATGTGCCCGGTGGCCTTGCCACGTACCCTTCTTCCGTTTTGATGAATGCAATCCCAGCCCGCGTCGCCGGCGCAACCCGCCTGGTTATGGTTGTTCCGACCCCTGAGGGGCAAGTAAATCCAGCGGTTTTGGCCGCGGCAAATTTATGCGGCGTCGACGAAATATTCCGAATTGGCGGCGCGCAAGCGATTGCCGCTTTGGCGTATGGCACAGACAGCATTGAGAAAGTCGATAAGATCGTTGGCCCCGGAAATGCTTATGTGGCAACAGCTAAAAAGCAAGTTTTCGGGATGGTCGGCATCGATATGATTGCGGGGCCATCAGAGATTTTAGTGGTGGCCGATGCCAAGAATGACCCAGCCTGGATTGCAGCTGATTTATTGTCTCAAGCAGAACATGATCCCGTTGCCCAGAGCATTCTGATTACGGACAGCAATAAATTTGCGAATGAAGTTGAAAGTGCTGTTCAACATCACCTGAACAATCTGGCACGCGCAGATATAGCCGGTGCAAGCTGGGACGAATATGGTGCCATTATTGTGGTGGATGATTTAGCGAACGCGCCTACCCTCGTCAATCGGATTGCACCGGAACATCTAGAACTGTGTGTTGACGACCCAGAGGAATATTCGAAGCGTATCAAGCATGCAGGAGCTATTTTCCTTGGTCGGTATACACCCGAAGCCATCGGCGATTATATCGCAGGCCCGAACCACGTCCTACCAACGGCCCGGACCGCTCGTTTCTCCTCTGGCTTGTCCACATTGGACTTTATGAAAAGGACCTCGCTGATAAAACTAAATCCAGAAGGCCTTGCTAAAATTGGACCGGCAGCGGTAAAACTTGCAGGGTCTGAAGGTTTAGGCGCACATGCCCTTTCCGTCTCAATCAGAATGAACACGCAAAAATAAGCAATGAATAAGGTGAAGCCCATGCCACCAGAAAACCAACGTATCGTCAAAATTACCCTTGATGAAAAATCCGTGGTTCGCCGGAATGCTGATATTGAGCATGAACGTAAAGTGGCTATTTTCGACCTTATTGATCAAAACCATTTTTCCATCTGTGATATGGGAGAGAAAGGGCCTTTCTCTCTCCATCTAGGGATTGAAGAGAACCGGCTTATTTTTGATATCCGGGAGGAAGATGACGACACGGTCTTGTTGCGCCTTCCCCTGCCAGTGAGCACGTTTCGGCGCCTCATCAAAGATTATTTTCTTATTTGCGATAGTTATTTTACTGCCATTAAAAAAGAGTCCCCTTCCAAAATTGAAGCGATTGATATGGGACGGCGCGGCCTTCACAATGAAGGAACGGAATTGCTTTTGGAGCGATTACAGGGGAAGGTTGAGACAGATTTTGACACGGCCCGCAGACTTTTCACGTTGATTTGTGTGCTCCATATTCGGGGTTAGTATCATGTGCGTGCCCCCCGTTTTGAAAGCGACCGCTATCAACAGGGGAATAGTATGAGCTCCTCCCCTCTGCCTCCCAGTAGTGTGCTGTTTGCCTGCACCCACAACAGTATTCGCTCCCCCATGGCCGAAATCATAATGAAAAGCCTGTATGGACATAAAATCTATGTGGACAGCGCAGGTATTTTGGCGACAGATGTCGATGGCTTTGCCATTGAGGTCTTGGATGAAATTGGGCTTGAAGGCGAAAAGCACGCATCTAAAAACTTTGAAGACTTGGAAGACGATTCCTTTGATTTGATTATCGCCCTGTCCCCCGAAGCCCGAAAAAGAGCTGAAGAAATGACGAAGACAACGGCCTGTGATGTGGAATATTGGGTGACCGTTGACCCCTCGCAAGTGGAAGGCAATCGGGAGATGCGGTTAAACGAATATCGCCATGTTCGAGATGATCTTTACCAGAAAATAAAAACCAGATTTGCCACAGCTCCGGCCCCTCTTGTATAATTTTGTGATATACTAACGACACTTTAGAAGGCCCCAACAGATAATTAACTGTTTTTATGGGCACTATTGGAAACAAATGCTTGCTTTTTGAGGGAATGCACCTCATTTTGCACCTAAGTTCAACCAACAGATCCAGGTAATTTATGGCTAAAGAAGATCTTCTCGAGTTTGAAGGCGTTGTAACCGAGCTACTACCAAATGCAACGTTTCGAGTAAAACTAAACAACGATCACGAAGTCCTCGCTCATACTGCAGGCAAAATGCGCAAACATCGTATTCGCGTTCTTGCGGGTGATCAGGTGACTGTGGAAATGACTCCTTACGACCTCACTAAAGGTCGGATCACATTTCGCCACAAATAAGACGTGGCCGAACACTCTGACAATACAGTTGCGGCGCCATCAGGCGCGATTGCTCCTTCCAGTGGATCGAGCAAGCAAGACGCAATTGGTAATCAACGCCTTGTACTAGCGTCTGCGTCCCCTCGCAGACAAGAGCTGCTAGAGCAAATCGGGATAACACCGGACAAGATTGATCCAGCAGACATTCCCGAAGAGCCTGAAAAA